>JAUXAB010000090.1 GCA_030615025.1 Phycisphaerae bacterium
GGGTTCCATGTTTATTATCATCTCGATGTACAAAACATAGCTCGCATTCACAAGGCCACCAGCGAGCTATTTGAGCTGGATGGGGATTAGACAGCGGGGTTTTTGTACAGAGATATAAGTATATGCATATATACTTATGGAGTGCTTTAAACACAAGGAAACGAATTTTTAGCCGCGGAGAACGCAGAGAGAACACAGTTTATCAGGTAATCGGGTAATCAGGAAGTGGATATCAGGGGAACAGGAGAACAGTGGGTATAGCGTATAGCGTGCAGCGGATAGGGATGCTGGATTCTCCCGCCGTCGCTATTCTACTTCGCCAGAGGCTACGTAGAAACCAGCTATGGCGGACAAGCGATGCTCGTTTTTATTATGGGAAATCACCGTTTTTGAGACTGTCCCCAGCCATTAATAGGTGGCTGTCCTTAGTTTTCTCTAGTTTTCTTAGATTAAAAGCGTTAGACCTTGGTGCTGATGGAATTATTGACATTACCTTTGACACGAGAGGTACTGACACTTGGGGTACGAATTGTTGGGAGTCTGTTCAGGCATCAGGTATAGCTGTTAAATTCAAGTAACAGAGCATACCACAAAACACCGTTAAACTAACTCACAGAATCTCACAGAGTAGCCCTCAGAGGGATTTTACAGTCGTAGAATCGGCGATCTCGTCTTGAGGGTAGTCAGAACCATTGTTACCGTAGGCGCTTGGCCAACTCACTCAAGGCTTTCATTTCTTGAGGGTTAAACCCTGGGATTTCCTTCCTTGGTGGTTTCGCGTCTGTTATGTCTTTCAGGACATCTACTTGTTCTCGTTTGAGTTCGGCGATTTTCTGTTTAAGGCGACGCTCAAGATGTCTGTGCTTGGCGATTACCAGGAACACAAGCATGACCGATATGATTAGAGCAACCACCGCTAATACCGTTAACCACACCTTGGCTGCGGAGGCAGTGGTAAGATAACGCCTGGCAGCTTCCCACCTCTCAATTGGTGTTAGCACCAAAGAGATAATGTGTAGCCCTTGTATGGTCATGTTTTCTGTTATCATGTCGCACCCTGACAATTTTATCGGCCAGATGTGGTGCTGACTAAATAAGATTTCCCATTCAACTCAATTTCGAAAAACAGGCCAAATTATTCCTTTGGATTTTGGGAAAACAACACTACGCCCAGAAGCCCCCTCTCCGCTCCTGTCTGATACGCGGCTTTAGCGTCAATATCCCCCAGTTTGAAGCGAACGCTGACCACCAGCGGTTTTTCGCCTTCTTTGAGCACACAGTAGGTCGTGGCGACAAACGTGCCGTCAGGCAAAAGCTCAAGCCCGGCGTAGCCGGTGTCGCCACGCCCGGATTTGTTATCTAACAAACGCACGCGGTACCGGCCTTCACGGCCCTTAACGATGTCATCGTACGTTCCTACCCACGCAACAAAGTCGCCTTTTGTAGCGCTTTCATGGGTCATGTCACGGAAGACCACGACGAGGCGTCCATCCGGAGCGTAGCGCCCCACGTGACGGTCGCCGGTCAGGGCGCCGGGCAGCTCCTTTGGTTTCGACCAGGTCTTGCCCTCGTCATTAGTAAACGCGACGAACGAGTTGAATTTTCGGCTGTTCTCTCGCAGTAGTATGGCTAATTGCCTGCCGTCCGGCGAACGTACCACGCCCGGCTCACACAGATGCGCGCTCGGATGCTCAACAATCACTTGCGGCTGGCCCCACGTCAGACCGCCGTCTCTGGAAATTATCTTGAATACCTGGAACTTCGTTCTCTTGCCGGCCCCATGCAGGAAGCGGCCATCATCGTGGAACAGCGCCATATAATCGCCATTAGTCAGGCGCACGACACTGGCCATGACGACAATCCCGCCGAAATTCCCAATAGGCTTGAGCGGCGTCCACGTTTTGCCGTCATCTTCCGAGACCGCCATGCGGATGGGATACAAGCCGGAGAACATAATCAGCCGCTTGACGCCCTTTGGGTCTATCACTCGGTGAATCGTCGGGACCTCTTTCGAAGTGGCCCAATTCTCCGGCACAGACAATCTCTCGCTCCAGGTCAAACCGCTGTTGGTGCTCTTTTTCATAACGATTGCGCCGCGGCCGTGGCCTTTCGGATAGACCGTAATGATAGTCTTATTGTCTTCCAGCAGCACGGTCGTCGGATGGCCGAGGTACTGGCCGGGTTCGGCGTCGACGATTACCTGTCGGTGCCTCTCCCCGGCCAGGTCGATAGTTGGAATGGAGTAACCGCGAGGCTGCGACCATGGCTTCTTTTTAGCCTTCTCTGCGCCAAATACAGAAGTTACGACCAGGACGCAGAAAAACACGGCTGCCATAAGACACTTTACCCTGATAATCATTCTCATTCTTAACATTGGTTTGTCCTCCATTGTGTTAGCTTGCTATTTTTGACTGGCGGAATTCAGCAACTGGTAAAAATAGTCCCATGTCCAGGCTTTTGAGCCATCAGGCCTGATAAGCCAGAAGCCTCGCACGTCATCGTTGCTTTTTACCGGCGTTTTTACTGTTCCCTTCTTTAATTCATTACAGTACAGTTGCCAATAAACTATATAGGGACATCCCCAATCCAGGGCCGTCTGCACCGCGTTGGGAATCGCCTTCTGGATTTGCTCGGCTAAATAATTGTTTTCCGGCATACCAAACTCGCCCAGATATACATTTTGATTGCCGAAGTCAGGACTGTCCGGCATGTTCTTGGCTATAAAATCCAGCGCATTGCGCAGCACGTTCGGGTCTTCAAAATGCTCCGTAGCTGCATCCCACGCCGAATATGAAACCAAATCCAGATTGGTATGGGGCAGGACCGAATTTGCCATATTCGGTTTGCCCTGCTTCATAGAAACAACGACACGGTTTACTTCAGCTGCGTGATAAACCCGAACGCCGTGCCGGCCGACCTCTTGTCTGGCCTGATTTACTCCCGCCTGCCGGGCATTCAACCACTCTATCATGCTCTTGATTGCTGTTGGTGTTGGGTCGCTCTTTGCATCAAAATTGCCCCGAATCAGCCAGTCGCCTTCCCAGTGTTGCAGAACGAACGTCTTGCCTGTGTTCTTATAAGTAGTCAGAAGATGTTTAGCCAGTTCGTAAAACTGTCGCTGCTCATTCTGTTTTTGCTGCTCGGTGATACCGTTTTTCCAGTAGCCACCGCCTCGTCCCACCGAGAAGCACATCATAATGTAAGTTTTAAAAGGCTTGTTGAAGAGCTGCTGAAAATATGGCGATTGTGCCATCTCAACCATTGAGTCCATCTTTGGCCATTTGGAGTTAAAAGGATAAGACCGCGGCGGATTATCAAACCAGACCTTAATCACCCTTGAGCCCAGAGCTAAAATCTGGTCGGCGCCTTCGTTTAGATAATCTTTGTTCGTCAAATAATATTTACCGCTGACGTGTGTTATTCCAATTGTGTCCCGAAGCTGGCGTTTCTTTGTGGCGTTCTGGTCTTTGATTGTGTTCGCCTTGTTTTCCTGCGGCACACAGCCAATGCAGATTACTGCCAACAAAATCACACTGAAAAGATTTTTCATTTATTGTCCTCTTAAAACAAAGTTATTTCAGTAACAGCGGTTTCACTTTTCAAGAGAATTCCTGCCGTCTTGAGAAAAAAATATGTAGTTGACAGGAATTTGGTTCGGATGACCGGGCCGCCGAGGTTATAAGCCGGGGCAAATAGTTGGAGCCGAACCTGATTGTCAACGAAATCATGGCCCGAAAGCCGTGTCCGGTTCAAGGCATATTTACCAGAGATTCGCGACGGCCGGCACTCTGTTACGGTCATTCAACCGGATTGCGTTCTTATTGCACATGGAACGGCATATCCCACAACCATAACACCGCCTTTGGTCGATGGCAACCTTTCCGGTTGAGGCGCTGTAGACAATAGCGCCGAATTGACAGAGGCGCATGCATTCCCGGCAACCAATACAGACGTCAGGGTCAACTTCTGCAATAAATTCGGCCCGAAACATCACCGGGATCGAATGTGTTACCGTGCAGCGCATAGCGAGGCAGTCGGAACGGTCGCAGTTGCACACTCCCCCGATGAACGGTGACTGAAAAGTCCAAACAGTATGGCATAAACCTTCTCGTTCGTGCTCTCGAAATGCGGATACAGCTTCTTCTGTGCTCAAAGTCTCCATTCCGGATAAATCCGGCCCGACAAGAAAGCTCTTATCGAGGCCCCTTATGATCTCGGCTAACCGGCCGCCATCGGGCGACATGCTGACCCCGTAACAGTATCGCTTTTCCTGGTTCAATGTAAAGTGTCGACAGATGCAAGCCACCCGGGCGATAGAGGCGACAAACCCAAATATCTTTTCAATCTCCTCGATTGGCACAACTTGCCCAAAGTGGGTCTTCTTCTGCCGGCCGGTAATAATGCGGACAATCATACTCCTTATAAACTTAGGAGTCTTCTCAAGACGGTTGAGATGCTCTATACCTCTTGTGAGTTGGTCAGGATTTGAGAAAAATTCTTCAATCATCCTACGCCGACGGATGTCACTCAATAGCTCGTCAGAATAGTTGCTTGCCTGCAAATACCACTTCTTCCCTTCGCCATGTTTTAGACAGAACTCACACATTTTGTAGCCTTTTACTCCTTCAAATTAACTCATTCAGCCTTATCATACTCACAGGCCGGGTCGTTTCTTTACTTTTCACCGTTCGACACCAATAATCTTACAAAATTCACCCTGAACTATCAAGAGATTCCACTATCAAAGCCACTTTGTTGGAGGTTTGCACGAGAATATGCTTTTTTGTGCCTCGCCTTTTGCCAATCTCATCTTTCTTACAGACATTGACCGCTACTATCAGAATTCAATTCATTTGTCACTGTTTACTTAGGAGATGCGGGTTTAGGTATTAATTTTTGAGCTTGAGGAAAGTATTTTTAGCTGCTTCGATGGTCTTTTCAATATCCAGCTTTGAGTGGGCCAGCGAGACAAACATTGCCTCATAGGCACTTGGGGCAAGGTAAATGCCCTGCCTCAGCATCTCTGCAAAGAACCTCTTAAATTGTTTTATATTGGTTGACCGGACATCGGCAAAGTTTCGCACCGGCCTGTCGGTGAAGAAACAGCTCATAATCGAGCCGAGGCGATTGATTGTAACGGGAATATTTCCGTCTTTGGCGGCATTGGCCAGGCCGGCCTCTAACAGGGCCGCCGAAGATTCGAGTCTTCGGTAGCAGTCTTCCTTTGTCAGTATATCCAGTGTCGCATTAGCTGCTGCGGTTGCTATGGGGTTACCGCTGAGGGTGCCTGCTTGATAAACCGGGCCGGTCGGGGCGAGCGTATCCATAATGTCTGCTCGGCCGCCGACTGCGGCTGCGGGACAGCCTGCTCCTATGATTTTGCCCAGACAGGTAATATCAGCGGTCAGGCCGAAAAGCTCCTGTGCTCCGCCGGCGGCAAGGCGAAAGCCGGTTATCACCTCGTCAAATATCAAAAGCGAATCGTTCTGGTCGCACAAATTCCGAAGTGCCTGCAGGTACCCATCAACTGGCGGCACCACGCCCATATTTGCAGCGACAGGCTCGATGAGGACCGCTGCGATTTTGTCCTTGTGCATTTGAAAGGCCTTCTTTGCCGCATCGATATCATTATACGGGATTACGATGGTCAGCCTGGCAATCGAATCGGGGACGCCGGCACTTGATGGGCTGCCCCTTTCGGCAAGGCCGGAACCCGCAGCGACGAGCAGTGAGTCGCTGTGGCCGTGATAACAGCCAGCCATTTTGATTATTAAATCTTTTTTGGTAAAGCTGCGAGCCAATCGGATAGCGGTCATTACCGCCTCGGTACCGCTGCTGACGAGCCGGACCTTCTCGATAGAATCGAAAGCGGCGATTATTTTTCCGGCCAGCGCGGTCTCAGCCAATGTCGGTGCTCCGAATGAGGTTCCTTTTTCTGCTGCGGCTTGAATGGCTTCTAACACCTTCGGATGGGCGTGTCCAAGAATCATCGGGCCCCAGGAGCCAACGTAATCGACATATTCATTGCCGTCAATATCGTAGATTTTTGAGCCGACCGCACGATCGATGAAAAGTGGGCCGATATCGACCCCACCAAAAGCCCTCACCGGCGAGTTGACACCGCCTGGCAGAAAATTAACGGCCTCGGTGAAGGCCTGGGCTGACTCTGGGTAATTAGCCTTTCGTTCGTCCATCGTCTATGTTCACCCCGTTAGAGGCCCCCGCGAAGCGGGAACGCAAATTCTCCTTTTTTGCCCCGTCAAAAAGTTGCCGACTCAGTTCTAACGGGGTTCATATCATTTCGTATATCGTATTGCGTATATTGCGTATATTATTGTAAATCCTGCCTGCTTTTGGGGAAAGTGTTATTTTTCTTGCAAAGCACGGGAGGTTACATATACTTTGGGATTTTGAAACTCGATAAGTGAGCCCCGTAAGACCAACGGCTAACTTACGGGGTGAGCACGGAGCACAGATATGAATTTGGTGAAATGGTTTCGCAAAAACAAGACAAAAGTGATGGCTGTTATGGTCATCGTCATACTGTTCGGCTTTATTGGTGGGGGCACATTCCTGCAATATCTAAGTCGAAGAGCAACGGGTCTGCATGAAATTGTGGCATACTTTGGAGATAACAAGAAAATAACAAACTATGACAGAGTTTTGGCCCGCGAGGAGTTAAAAATTCTGGAGTTAGTGGGGGCCGGTGACCTGCTAATAAATATTGGCGTTCCATTATTTTCTAATACGCCGGACTTCCGAGCTTTTCTGCTGGGCGAGCTGCTGTTTAGCGAGCGGTCCGCCCGTGGCAGATCACCGGGATTAATCAATTATATAAAACGAACAATAAGAGCAAACGAATATAGAATCAGTCAAAGCCAAATCAGTGATATTTACAGACGCTCGATGCCAGGCGAGATATACTGGTATTGTTTGAAAAACGAAGCGCAACTTGCAGGAGTGAGGATATCAAACGAGGATACACGTAAACTGTTAGTAGGTGCGATACCGGAAATAGCACAATTTAACGGTGCGACATATCCACAGCTAATCGGGTCAGCAGTAAGGCGGGGGGGGATCTCGGAGAAAAAGATACTGACAACGTTCGGCAAATTGCTGGCGATATTCGAGTACGCCAAGATAAGCTGCTCAAGCGAAGATATTACCACACGGCAGATAATGCAAACGGTGAGCTGGGAGAGGGAAACAATTGATGTTAACTTTGTGAAATTTGATTCGGCTGTGTTTGCCGAAACTCAAAGTGAACCAAATCAAGAAAAAATGGTCGAGCATCTTAACAAATACAAAAAATTCTTTGCCGGTGCCGTGGGCGAGGAAAACCCTTATGGCTTCGGATATAAGCTGGCCGACAGAGTTCAGCTTGAATACATTGCGTGCCGGCTCGATGATATTTCCGCAATAGTAACGCCACCTACACACCAAGAGGCAGAAGAATACTACCAAAAAAATAGAGAACGATTATTCACTGAAGAAGTGCCTTCGGACGCGAACGACCCGAATTCGCCATTAACTGAACGCATTAGAAGCTATGCCGAGGTGGCAAGCATCATTTCAAAAGGCTTGCTGCAAAATAAAATAAATTCGAAGGCAAAAAGCATTCTGGATGAAGCAAAGACGCTTACCGAGGCCGGTTTGCAGGATATAGATACGGAGCTGGCGGATCTCAGTGCTGAGCAGTTCAAACAACGGGCCGGCGATTATGAAGCTGCCGCTGAGGAATTAACCAAAAAATACAAAATCGAGGTATATGCGGGGCAGACGGGGCTGCTTGGTGCGACCGATATACAGGCAGACGAGTACCTTGGTAATCTGTACCTGAGGGGCTACGGAGAAACCTTTGTAGGATTGACTCAGATTGTATTTGCGATCGATGAGCTGGGCCTTAGCGAGCTTGGGCCCTTCGATGTATCAAAGCCGAGAATGTATGAAAATATCGGGCCAATGAGAGATATATTAGGGCGAATAACGGCCGTTGTGCGGGTGATAGACGCTGAAAAGGCCTCTGCACCTGAAAGCATAAATCAAACCTTTAGCACAAGCACGCTCAGATTTGAGACAGCGGGCGAGCAGGCAAATGAAGAGGACCCCAACCGCGCGCCTTCGGCGGATTTGGAGACCCAGGATGTTTATTCGGTAAAAGAAAAAGTGGTAGAAGACTTAAAGAGACTTGCAGCAATGGATACTACGCAAAAGTGCGCCGAAGAGTTTATCGGCTTGGTAGCGAAGGATGGGTGGGAGAGCACAATTGAGAAATTTAATGAGCTTTATAGACAGCAGGAAAAGCAAGACGAAAGCGACCCAAATGTATCCGGGGACCCAAACGCGATAAAGGGCTCCGGGGAACCTTTTAATCTGGAAAATTCGACAAACCTGCAGAGAATCTCACGAGAGACAATAGGGAGATTGGCTGTTCAAAGCGAGGGTAATCCGGCGGCACGGTTATTTGTCAATGAGGCCCAAAAATGGTTATCGGTAAGTGAGGCCAAAATAGAGGGACAGTTCATAGGTCGGCTTTATTCGCTTGTGCCACAGGACAGTAACACCGTTGATGCTGTGCCTCTAATTATGGAATTTAAGCCGGATATGAGCTACTATTGTTTAAAGGAAATTCGCATTAGACGCGTTGTGCGGGAAGAATACGAACAGATCAAGGCGATGCAAGTATACAAAGAAGAGCATATTCAATTCCAGAGCCTGGCGGCGGTGCATTTTAACCCTCAAAACATAATAAAACGTATGAACTTTAGATGGAGAGAAGAGGAGCAAGCGGCAGATGCCAATGTACCAGCAGAACCTGAGGAGGCATCGTGATGGCACGGTATTCGAAAGAAAAGCAAACGCTGTTTTTGTTGATTGTGGGACTGCTGGCCTGGCTCGTGCCGGGTGCGGGCCATTTCGTGCTGAAGGAAAAAAAACGGTCGATAATTATATTCGTAACTATTGTGCTAACTTTCTGCGTTGGTATATATATCGGCTCAATTGGTGTAATTGACCTGTTCGGGACAACGCCGTGGTATGTGGTCGGGGCACAGATTATGAATTCGCCGATGGTGCTGGTGCTGGGGCGCTTGACCACCGGCGGAGCTTATCCCGTCCACGGCTGGCCGAACGAGATTGGACAGATATACACAAGCACGGCGGGCTTGCTCAACCTTTTGTGTATTGTCAACGCTGTTTATTTGGCTCATCTGCGCGGCATAGAGACGGCCGGAGAGTAAAATGTTGCTGAAAGCTATTTTTGTAATTGCGACCTTTACAGCACCGGAAAAGTTCGGGGCAAGTCCGCGGTCTATGCTGTGGCTGCTGCCATTAGCGGCGGCAATAGCCATCATCTATAAAGCAACGAAAGTTCCAACAATCACAGCAGGCAATTTTATCAAAGAGGCAGCGATTTTATTCGGTTCAATTATTGTTTTCATAATGATAGCTGCATTGGCCTTACACGCTTTTGCGTGGCTAATTACAGGGTGATTGGTAATAATTAGTTAATTAGTGAATTAGCGAATTAGCGAATTAACGAATTAGTGAATTAGCATTTTATGATTCGATTCGACATTCAAAGTGAATATAATCTCTAATTCTCTAATCAACTAATTCACTTTTTTTATTTTCTGGCAAAGTGCTTTCAAGTACACCTAATTCGACGAGGGCGTTGAAGGCGGCTTTTTGCTCTGCCTCCTTTTTGTTTCTGCCCCAGGCACTTAAGAAATGACGGTCTGCGACAACGACTTGCGATTCAAAACATTTATCGTGGTCGGGTCCTTTTTCATCAAGCAGCTCGTAAATAGGCGTGGCATTAAACTGCTGCTGGGCGTATTGCTGCAATAGGGATTTGAAATTACCCTGAGCCTGTTCTGCATCGGCCTGGTCAATTGATGGAGCAAAAGTTCTTAAGATGAAACTGCGTGCAGCTCCAAATCCGCTGTCAATATAGATTGCTGCGATAATGGCCTCCAGTAGGCCGGCGGCAAGTGAACCTGACAAAGCCCGGTCTGAGGCCAAACCTTTGCCGACTTTTAGAAACTTTTGCAGGCCGAGCTGACCGGCGACCTGAGCGCAGGTGCTGCGAGAAACAAGCATACTCTTTATTTTCGTTAAATCACCTTCCAGATAACCTGGGAACCGCTCGAAGAGGATTTGACAAATGACCACAGCTAAAATCGAATCACCGAGGAACTCGAGCCTTTCATTACTCAAAAGGCGGTTATCAGCCGCTGAGGAATGGGTGAATGCCCTGGTTAAAAGATTGCGGTTAGAGAATTTGTAACCTATTATCTGCTCGATTTGCTGCAGAGTTTCTTCGTCCATTTAATAGCATCCTACTTTTGCCCCGCACCAATTGAGCTTAGGCTCACGCCTAATTGGTGCGGGGTTGCAAAAGCCCTGCGAGCAGATTACGAACACCGCTACCATCAGCGACCTTCGTAGCCGGCTCAACAAGGTCAAATATATCACATCAAAATGTATTATGTAAAAGATGAATCGGCTGTCAAGTCTTTTATAATATATCGGCCGTTTGTATATGTACCTTCAAATCAAAAGTAATGTGAAAGCATATTGTAAGTGTATAACGCGTAAGCAGGTGTTCTTATTCATTTCGTACCTCTGGAGGAGGTGAATTGTCAAATATGCGCTATCAATCCTATCCTGGATAAGCATAATGTGCTAAAATATATAGCAATAATGCCAAAATTGTGAAAGGCACCACTAATTATGAATGCAAATGATTCTACAACCAAGCTCGATTTTATTCGGCAGATTGTGGCCGAAGACCTGAAGACTAATAAATGGGGCGGACGGGTCGTGACGCGATTTCCGCCTGAGCCGAACGGGTATCTGCATATCGGACACGCCAAGAGTATCTACCTCAATTTTGGTATCGCAGCCGAAAACAAAGGCGGCCTCTGCAATCTGCGATTCGATGATACCAATCCAATCAAAGAAGAAGAGGAATACATAGAATCGATAAAGAAAGACGTTCGATGGCTTGGATTCGATTGGGGGGACCGGCTATTCTATGCATCGGACTACTTCGAGCAGATGTATGAATATGCTGTACAGCTTATTAAAAAGGGCAAAGCGTACGTTTGCGACCTGACGGCTGAGCAGACCAGAGAGTATCGCGGCACCTTGACCAAGCCGGGTAAGAACAGTCCCTATCGCGGCCGCGGCGTCGAGGAGAACCTTGAGCTGTTCGAGCGCATGCGGGCAGGCGAATTCGAGGAGGGTCGTCGTGTCCTTCGAGCAAAGATCGACATGGCATCTCCAAACCTGAACCTGCGGGACCCGGTTATGTACCGCATTCTACACGCAGAACATCACCGCACAGGCGATAAGTGGTGCATCTATCCGACTTATGACTGGGCCCACGGCCTTGAAGATTCAATCGAGAAGATTACCCATTCGATTTGTACGCTGGAATTTGAGAATCATCGGCCGTTGTACGACTGGTTCCTTGATGAATTGGGCGTTTATCATCCACAGCAGGTTGAGTTCGCCCGCCTCAATCTAAGCTACACCATTATGAGCAAGCGCAAGCTCCAGCAATTGGTGCAGGATGGGCTGGTCAGCGGATGGGACGATCCGCGGATGCCGACCATCTGCGGCCTGCGGCGTCGCGGCTATACACCCGAGTCCATCCGAAACTTCTGCAAACGTATCGGGGTCAACAAGTTCAACAGTACCGTTGATATCGCACTGCTGGAACACTGCGTCCGGGAAGATTTGAATAAGACCTCGCCGCGCGTGATGGCTGTTCTTAGACCGCTCAAAGTGGTCATCGACAACTATCCGCAAGGACAGGTCGAAGAGCTGGAGGCCATCAATAATCCGGAAGACGCAAGCGCTGGCACGCGGAAAGTGCCTTTCTCGCGAGAGCTTTATGTCGAACGAGAAGATTTTATGGAGGAGCCGCCGAAAAAGTTTTATCGCCTGGCACCCGGCCGTGAGGTCCGGCTGCGATATGCGTATTTCATCACCTGCACGGACGTGGTTAAGGATGCCAGCGGCCAAGTCGTCGAGCTGCACTGCAGGTATGACCCGGCGACACGGGGCGGCGATGCTCCGGACGGACGCAAGGTCAAGTCAACGCTGCACTGGGTTTCGGCTGCCCACTCGCTTGAAGCCGAGGTCCGACTGTACGACCATCTCTTCACAAAGGAAAACCCGGACGATGTAGAGAATGGTGTTGATTTCAAATCTAACGTGAATCCGAACTCGCTGGAAATGCTTGTCTTATGCCGTGTTGAGCCATCTCTGGCTGGCACCGCACCGGGAAGTCGATACCAGTTTGAGCGACTGGGTTATTTTTGTGTCGACCACGACAGCTCTATCGGGAAGCTCGTATTCAATCGGACGGTGACGCTGCGTGACCCGTGGGCTAAAATTCAGAAAGCGCAGAAGCAAAGGTAAGGAAATCGCGAGTTCGCCGCGAGCGACGTCTTTTACGGTAATCGCTGCCCTCGGGCTTGTCGCTAACCGCTAACCGGCCGGTGCTACGGTAAGCAGCTTATAACAGGCAAGAGCAGCCAACAGGATAAAGACGGCTCTAACGATGTTGCTGGGCAGTTTATGCATACCCCGACTGCCCAAAAAGGCACCCACGATGGCGCCGGGGACAACGACCATTGCTATCTTTAGAGATTCTACTACGGCGATATTATGTTGCGAGAGGGTTATGTTCTTGTAAAACGCTCCTATAAGGGCGATTGAAGCGATGGTCGCAGCGGAATTGCTGATAGCCCTTTTCAACGGCATTTTCAAAAAAAACTGCTGAGCGGGAACGCAAACAG
>JAUXAB010000064.1 GCA_030615025.1 Phycisphaerae bacterium
ATCCTGTTTTATACCTATCATATTAAACAGGTCCTGTTTTTTCAGCTTTATAACAATATCAACATCACTGTCATCCTGACTTTCATCGCGTGCTGCAGAACCAAACAGGCCAAGAGAGATTATTCCATATTGTTCAGCACATTTTTCCTTGAATGCTCTCAGTATTTTTAATATTTCTGTATGTGACATTTTTACATCTCCATTTTTCCATTTTTTCTACGGATAATTTTATATAAAACTATTAAACGAGCATTCTACACCGTTTTTTTGCCTCTTAGACCGTTTGCAATACCAACTTCTACTTTTGCATAACTTCATCTGTGAAATCCGGGTTTATGCTTTTTTGCGGCTAAATGGTTGGTTTTCTTTTTGCTTGACTCGACGAGAATGAATTCCGGCAGCTCTTTCAATTCTCGGAGCTGGTCCCGCAGAAAGGCCGCCCGCTCGAAGTCCAGAGCCTGGGCTGCTTCAAGCATTTCCTTCTCAATCTGACCGGCCAGCTCAACTCTTTCATATTCGTTATCATTAAACCGAACCGCCTGACGGGCAGTTTGCCTTGCCTTTATCTGCTGGGCCAAACCCTTGCGAATTTCCTTTCTTATCGTCTCGGGCTTAATATTATGTTCTTTATTGTATTTTAACTGAATTTTACGGCGTCTGTTTGTTTCGTCGATAGCTTTTTGCATCGATTTGGTGACCGTATCGGCATACAAAAAGACAGTGGCGTTGATGTTCCTTGCGGTTCTGCCGATTATTTGTATCAACGATGTCTGACTTCGCAGGAAACCCTCCTTGTCCGCATCAAGAATTGCGACGGCTGAGACCTCCGGCAAATCCAGACCTTCCCGCAGCAGGTTTATTCCCACGAGAACATCGAATTGGCCTTTGCGTAAATCCCTTAGTATTTCAATTCTTTCGAGGGTATTGATTTCGCTGTGCAGATAACGACATCTAAAACCTTTTTTAGTTATGAAACCAGCCAGGTTTTCGGCCATTCTTTTCGTCAGAGTTGTAACGAGCATTCGCTCCTTGGCTTTGACTCGTTTCTCGATTTCACCGAGCAGATGTGGTATCTGATTGCCGGCCGGGTGCACGAAGATATCAGGGTCCACCAGTCCGGTCGGCCTTATGACTTGCTCGACAACCTCATTATGACATTTTTCCAGCTCGAACGGTCCGGGTGTTGCGGAAACAAAAATGACGTTGGACCAATTTTCCTGGAACTCTTCGAAACGCAGAGGTCTATTGTCCAGTGCGCTGGGTAATCTAAAGCCGTGTTCAACCAGGACCTCTTTTCTGCTTCTGTCACCGGCCCACATTGCCCGCAGTTGTGGAATGGCAACGTGGGATTCGTCGATAAATAAAAGAAAATCTTTCGGGAAGTAGTTAATCAGCGTGTAAGGTCTGGCTCCGGGCGGCAGCCCCGAGAGGTGCCTGGCGTAATTCTCAATCCCGCTGCAATAGCCGACCTCCTGTATCATCTCGATATCATACATCGTTCGGGCCTGCAGCCGCTGTGCTTCCAGGAGTTTGCCCTGCTGTCTCAGCTCGGCCAGTCGCTGTTTTAGCTCTGCCTTTATGCCCGTTACCGCAGAGTCAATTCTGTGGCCGGGCATAATGTAGTGCTGGGCTGGATATATAAAAACTTGTTCTTCAACGGCCAGGGTCTCCGCAGATATTGGATTTATGTAGCTTATCTTCTCTATTTGGTCTCCGAAAAATTCGATGCGGATTGCAAAAGATTCGTAGGAAGGATAGAGCTCGACCACATCGCCGCGAACCCTGAACGTCCCTCTCTGGAAGTCAAAATCGTTTCTGGTGTATTGGATGTCAGCCAATCTGCCGAGCAAATCGTTTCTCTCTAAAACGTCGCCGGTTCGGATGGCTACTACAGAAGCTTTATAGTCTTCCGGCGAGCCAAGCCCGAAAATGCAGGAGACAGAGGCAACGATAATCACATCATCTCTTGTTGACAGACTTGTAGTAGTGGAAAGCCGGAGCCGGTCAAGGTCGGCGTTCTTCGAGGCGTCTTTTTCTATGTATATATCTCGCTGCGGAATGTATGCTTCCGGCTGGTAATAATCGTAATAGCTGACAAAATATTCGACAGCGTTTTCTGGAAACAATTCCTTGAATTCCTCATAGAGCTGAGCGGCCAATGTCTTGTTGTGGGATATAACAAGGACCGGCAAGTTGTACTGAGCTGTGACGTTAGCCATTGTGAATGTTTTGCCGCTGCCGGTAACGCCCATAAGGGTTTGGAATTTGGTGCCTGCGCGCAGACTTTGTACGAGCCGTTTTATGGCTTGCGGCTGGTCGCCGGCAGGCTTAAACTCATTGTTTAGCTTGAATCTTGCCATTTGCCTCCTATTTTAACCGCGGATTTTGCAGATTTCACGGAAAAAATAGTGCACAAGGAGCAGTGAATAGTATTCTGGTGAATCGTGAATCGAGCCATGAACCACTGGGCACTACCCACGAACAGGGTTTACCGTCTTTTTCTCAAAAAGACTACGCTGACGCCAAGGAGCAAAACCGTGGATAGTTCGGGAATAAGCAGAAATGCGTACTCATGGCCCGCAGAACTGTACATAGGACCATGTATCCGGCAGGCTTCGAGATATTCGTGCAAAAAGCTTATTCTGTTACTCTGCGGAAGACGACGAATCCGGCTGTGTTTCTGACCCTGGCTCCGCTTCTTCTGGCTTGGATTCGGCTGTGGTCGGCTCAGTTTTGACTTCCTCCAAAGGTGTATAAACGTCCTCCAGAGCGGTATTATCGACTCTGTTGCGCATAAGCGAATAGATTATGGTATTGGCGGAAAAGTAAAAACTTACTATAAAAGAAACTACCAATACGACAACGGCCAATAAGAGCAAATATACCAGGATGGCTGCAATAAATTGCGACCAATTAGCAGCTGCCAAATCCGGCGGATCTACCAGGTTCGTAAAGGTTGGCCCCGGCCAGATCGCTGTAAGCTTCTTGTTGTCACCCAGGACGCCGAGCTGTAAAGACCGATGGGTAACCCAGAGCAGCAAAAAGGCAAAGAATCGAACGAATACGTAACAAATAGCGCCATAAATGGCGGCTATCACGGTATAAAAGCTCATCCGCCACGGTTTTGCGTACACATAACTGAAAGAACGGCTTATCGCGTCAAAACAGTCTGAATTGTCATATGCCACGGCAGGAAACATCAGACTAAATCCTGCAACTGCTCCTATCGAAACGATGGCTATCAACGCGCCGGCAATCAAGGCCAACAGCATAAAGATACCCATTATCAACTCACCGGCCCTTGGAATGTTGCCAATCAGTCCCAAAAGGAAGATGAACAGACCTATGAAGATAATTATGACCACCGGTGCCAAAGGCGCGGTGACGAAACTTGTGAATTTTTTCACACTGAAGCGGAGTGCCTCGGTCAGGCCGGGTTTTTCATCCCGGGCGAATTGCAGCGCTGCAATTCGGCAGATGGCTCCACCGGCAATGGCAATGATAACAAGTTTTATCACAAAGAATATGATGGCGTAAATCAAATGGTATCTCACTGCCCATGTCACTGCTTTAAAACACTCTACGATATTTAGAACGACACCCGGGATATTGAATGCAAAAAGGCAGTTTAGCGCGCCGTGAAATCTTACTACGGCAAAGTGCCAAAGCGTGGAAAACACGCCTGTGCGGTCACCACTTTTGCCGGTACGTGGAATGTATGCTTCTACCTGGTCCGGGTTGGTCATATAAATTTGTAACTCTGTCTCTATAATTTTTCCTTGTGAACCCGTTATAGCAACAACTGTGTTGCTAAAGTCCATAATCCAGCCGGCCAGGCATATAAGAGCCACTGCCATAAAAGCAATTATTAATTTGCTTGGCTGAATGGCCATACGGAAAGTTTGGAAAATTTTCAGAAAGAGAATATTTTTACAAACGTTAGAGGATTCTTTTTCGCTGCCCATTTTGTGTCCTTTCAAAAAGGTTTACAATCGTCTTGTCTTAAACTCCATAAAGAAACAGTAAATATATAATCGTTGTCAGCCGGTTTCAACAGATTTTTTTATAATATTTTGTTTTTGAATATTATCGTTTACCGCTTGTCCGGGGGGCTATCGGAGGAAGTACCGGACGACCCGCCGGACTCCTGCGACTGCGACCTGGAAGTTATCTTATACCTGGCGTCCAGCCAGGCACCTAAATCCACCAGCTTGCACCGCCGGGAGCAAAAGGGAAAGAATTTTGCTTCTTCGGATTGGTCTTGAGGTGATACTTCAAGGGTTTTGTGGCAGACTGGACAGTTGTGCTTCATACTAAGGTCTCAGTTTACCCTTTTCGAGTGCAAAATGAAATATATTTTTGCCGGCCGTTTCTAAATGATGAGAAAATCGATGAGGCGAATGTGAAAAGATAATCTGCCGGACCTTTTCTGATGATTATTTGATTGATCAAGCCGAAACCAACTTTAGCCGTTAGAGGGTTCTGCCTCTGATTCATCCTCGCTTTCAAATTCTTGCGACTCTGGCATTGATTGTTCCTGCTCTGTTACGAGGCCCTGTTCCAGCATTCGGGCATATTCAACACAATATCTGGCCCAGGGTTGCGCTTCGAGCCGGGCCTTGGGTATTGGTTTGCCGGTGCCTTCGCAGATGCCGTAAGTTCCCTCCTCGATACGCTGCATGGCATCGTCAGTTTCTTTCAGTAGTTTCCTCTCACCATCCATCAATCCCAAAGCGAATTCCTGCTCGTAGTTATCGGTTCCGATGTCAGCCATATGGATTGGCATACTCGACAGGTCTCCGGTTGCATCCTGGCGGGATTGTTTAAGCGCCTCGTCTCGCATCTCATTTACATTGGAGATAATCTCTCGGCGTTTTTGCAATAACATTTGCTTGAAATGCTCAATATCAGCGGCAGTCAAGCGACTTTTCTTTGTCCGAGTTGAGCTTGTTTTTTTTCTGACTGTCTTTTTGCGTTTCTGTGCCACTTCTTAATTTACCTTTTTTACTACTGCTAAGCCTTTCTGCACGTCTACGAAAACACCTATTATAGCATACTAATATATGCACTGTATAGCATTTATTTTATCCAAAATCGCAACAAAGTTGTTAAAGTATAGCCGGCACGGTCAAATTATGCAAGCAAATTTGCCATAAGTAGCCGTAACTTCTTAAAATACAAGTAGTTACAAGTAAAGGTGCTGCGGCTATTTCTATCAAGCGCTGTCCAGTTTGCGGCCGATTTGGCTGCTGTCTTTTGCAAATTTGCCTAAAGGAATGAAGAATTTTTCCTGCCCGATTTTGCCTGTAAAGCCCCTGACGCCAAAGACTCTTTCGATTTGCTCGAAGGAAAAAACATCTTTGGCGCGGCCGTGCTGGTAGCTGCCATTGGCTCCAAGAAGCAGGGTAACATCTGCGTATTGAGCTGCCAGGTTGATATCGTGCGTTACGGCTACGATTGTTTTACCTTTTTCAAGCTGCATGGCTTTCAGCAAATCATATATGCCAACCTGATGTTTCAAGTCCAGAAAAGCTGTCGGCTCATCCAAAAGCAAAATGGAGGTGTTTTGTGCAAGTGCCCTTGCAATAAAAACCCGCTGCCGCTCACCTCCGCTCAACTCCGCGAGTGGTCGTGAGCTGAACTGCGCTGTGTCGGTCATTTCAAGCGCTTCGTTTATAAACTTCTTATCGGCTTGACTCTCAAATCCAAACGTACCCAAATATGGTGTTCTTGCCATCGACACGACCTGGACCACCGTAAAGTCAAATACCGGCACGAATTCCTGCCGAACAACGGCAATCTTTTGTGCAAGTTTTTTGACTGAATACGATTCTATAGGTTCTGCATCGATTTTTATAGAGCCGGCTTTTGGCGCCAGCAGTCCACAGAGCAGATTTAGCAGCGTTGTTTTACCTGCCCCGTTTGGTCCTGCTATCGCCAGAAATGTCCCCGGCATTACTTCAAAGCTGATATCTTTCAAAATCGTGCATTGCAACCTGTAGCCGAAACTTAGATTTTCAACCTCTATAATACCACTCATTTTAGCCAGCTAACTTTTCTGCTGTATTTTGCCAGCAAGACCAGGAAAAATGGCCCACCGGCAATGGCTGTAATAATACCCACCGGCAGCTGGGCAGGGGCAACAATTGTCCTGGCGAGCGTATCGGCGGTAACCAAAAATGCGCCCCCGATTATCCCGCTGACAGGCAGCAATTGACGATGGTCCGGCCCGAATACCAGGCGAACTCCGTGAGGGATGATAAGACCTACAAACCCAACAAGCCCACTTAGACTAACCGCAATAGCGGTTATAAAAGCTGCAAAGCCAAAAGCGATGATTCTGATTTTTGTCGGGTCAACGCCAAGCCCCTTTGCCTCTTCTTGACCAAGAGTCAGAATGTTTAACTTGTGGGAAATGGTAAACAGGACGATTATGCCTGCCAGGATACAGCCCGCACTAACCCACAGTACCGACAAACTTTTTTCCGTTATGTTGCCCATCAGCCAGAATATTGTCGAATATACCTGTTCACTTTTTGCTATCGACGTTAAGAACATAATCACTGCTGAGAAGAAAGCATTAATTACCACGCCGGCCAGCAGCAGGCTTGTCACCTGTGATTTCCCCGTAAAATGTCCGATACACCAGACCAGCCAAACTGTCCCAAGCGCACCTGCAAATGCAAAAACTGCTATTGGTGAGCCGCCCCAGAATGTCCAGGTTACGCCGGACAAAACCGCGATAATTACGCCCAATCCTGCACCGCTGGATATCCCCAGAATGTACGGGTCGGCCAGCGGATTCCGTAAAATCGCCTGTAATATGACGCCCGAACAGGCCAAGGCTGCTCCCACCAGCGCAGCCAAAATCACCCGCGGCAATCTAACACCGACAAAAATTTCGTAATCAATGTTCTCGCCCGGCACCTCACCAGGGCCGGCGAAGACTTTTTGCAAAGAAATCTTCTGTGTTCCCACGAAAGCACATAAACACATCACCACGCCCAGCACTGCTAAACAGATTACAACTCTGATTGCCAATTTTCCTGATGTCAGCATTTCAGCCATTGATTTATCTGACCTGTTGTGCAGCATTTTGTCTCTGCGCGAATATATCCGGGTGTAAGCAGCGAGCAATCAGCTCTATGCCCCGGCATAATCTTGGCCCTAATCTTACGACGGTATCCGGCTCGACAACGTAAATCCTATTGTTTTTGACGGCCGGTAAATTTGCCCACCTGCTCCAAAATCTTTCTGCGGCCTTTTGCTGCTCAGCAATATTGCTCTTGCCCATTGCGGATTGGATTATTGTCTCTGCGCCGCAAGCCAGAATCTCTTCAGTACCTATAGGCGGATACTGTTGAATAGTATTGCCGATAGCATTTTCTCCGCCAGCCAACTTGATCAGCTCGTTAATAAAGGTATCTCTGCCGGCCAGGCGTAAAGGCTCAACCTGCACTACCCATAACACCTTGACTTTATTAACGGAACTAAGTTTCAATTGTAAATCATTCAAGTGATTGTTTATGTTTTCGACCAGTTGATCGGCTTGTTGTTTGCAACCTGTTGCGGTGCCGATTTTTTCAATTGCCGTCAGAAGCTCTGCAATTTTCTCTATCTTTAAAGTCAGAACCTGATAGCCCAGCCTTTTTAAGCTACCAGCAACGGCTTTTTGCTGCTCGAACCACAGCGTAACCACCAATTCCGGCTTGGATGCTATGATGGCTTCAGTATTTGGCTGCCAGAATGTCCCTATCTTCTTCTTGTTGGCTGCTTCGGGGGGATAGTCACTGTCGTTGGAGACGGCGACGATTTTTTCATCCAGCCCGAGTGCAAAAAGAATTTCGGTAAGATTCGGCGCAAGCGAAACAATCCTGCCGGGCTTATTCGGCAGGGGGGGAGCACTGCGGTTTTGAACCTGCGGGACACCGAATATTACAAAACCCGCGCCAGCTAAGCACAAGATTATCACCAGTAGCCACCACTTATTCATCAGGTTCTCTTAAACTGCTTTTCCAAGTCACTTATCGAAAATTTTATCGTAGTGGGCCTGCCATGGGGACAGCGGCTTGCCCTCTCTACTATTTCTCTGTCTGCAAGCAGCTTCTCTATCTCGTTATCACTTAGCTTTTGTCCGGCTTTAATGGCCGCCTTACACGCAGCCATATTCAAAACCTCATCGAGCAGTCTTTCTGCATCAAGGCCCGCATCCTTACGGCTGAGCAAATCGATTAAATCCTGAATGAAATCGAGCGGTGCCGCCTTTGCCAGCAGGGTCGGAAACGCCTGTACGGCCATAGTCTTTGGGCCAAACGGGGCAAGCTCGATACCCAATTTTTCAATCAGCTCGGCATTGGTTTTAAGCGCATCGGCCTGAGAGACGGTAACCTCAAAGCTTTCGGGTATCAGCAGCTTCTGCGACTCGAGTTTGCTTTCCCGTATTCGCCTGCATAAATTCTCATATATTATGCGTTCATGAATCGCATGCTGGTCAATAATGATAAATCCATCGTCAATCTGGGCGACAATAAAGCTGTCATGTATTTGCAGGAACTTTCTTTCAAGCTGTGGCCCTTCATACTTCGTCCCTCGTATCTGGTATCTCGCTTCACGTGCAAATTGCTGCTGTGTTGGAACAGGTTTATGCTTTTTGAAAAAATCAGCCATTGCGTCGGCAATTTTTTGGTCCCGCACCAAACCAGAAGGCGATGAAGTGCTTTTTTGGTGTGGGATTGCCGGCAGTTTTGCGCTAACGTCGAGATTCGTCTCTAAAAGTTTTTCCCGCAGACACCCAAGGATTTGAGAGTGAATCAAATTGGCATTATAAAAACGCACCTCAATTTTCGTGGGATGCACATTCACGTCTACGTCTTCGTAGGGCATTTGAATAAACAAAAAGACGATGGGGAACCTGTCCGGCTCCAGGCACCCTCGATATGCCTCTTTAATTGCGTGCGAGATAAATCTGTCGCGGATAAACCGGCCGTTCAGGAATACATATTGAAATTTTTTATTTGTTCTTGAAATGCCGGGTTTGCCCAGCAGAGCGAAAATATCTAATCCTCTTTCACTGCTTTTGGTTTCTACCGAATTTTCAGCAATCTCAGATGAAAACAATTCAGCTATGCGCTCGCGAAGGTCGTCTCTGCCGGATAATCGATAAAGCTCTCTGCCGTTGTGTATTAGCGTCATATCCAAATCGCAATTTGACAGTGCGATGCGTGTGAACCGCTCGATGATGTGGCCCATTTCGGTGTTGGCGGTCTTAAGGAATTTGCGTCTGGCAGGTAGTTTATAAAAAAGGTCTCTGACCTGGATTGTTGTACCGTAATCTGCACTGGCCGGGGCCACGCTGCCTTTATTTCCACAATCTATCTCGATGCAGCTGGCGCCTTCTGAGTCTTTCGTTCTGCTCACAGCCCGGACCTGTGCCACCGAGGCAATGCTCGCTAATGCTTCACCTCTGAACCCGAGTGTCGATATGCCGTGCAGGTCTTTGCTGGTTTTGATTTTGCTGGTAGTGTGCGGCTCAAGTGCCGCGGCCAGGTCTTCGGCGTCCATTCCGCAGCCGTTATCGGCGACCGATATTAATTTTCGGCCTCCATCCTCGATAGACACGGTTATTTTTGTCGCCCCCGCATCGATGCTGTTTTCCATCAATTCCTTGACCACGCTGGCAGGGCGTTCGATTACCTCGCCGGCTGCAATCATATTAACCATATTCTGGTCAAGGACGGCTATTTGCCCCATCGTTTTCTCCCGCGTCCCCTTCGTCATTGTGAGGAGCCCTTCGGCTACTCTCAGGGTAAACTCCGCGACGAAGCAATCTAAAACATAACGAATGAGATTGCCACGGCCTGCTTCGCAGGCCTCGCAATGACAGCGTGCGTTTACATCAGTTTTCAATCAGGCTTTGGCCGGTCATTTCTTCAGGCTGCGGCAGCCCCATCATTTCAAATAAAGTAGGCCCTACGTCGGCTAATCTTCCGCCTTGCCGCAGCTTTTTATTCTTGTAGCGTTCATCAAAAACAATCAACGGTACGTCACCAACGGTATGCGCGGTATGCGGCTGATTTTTTTCTATGTCCCACATTTTCTCAAAGTTGCCGTGGTCGGCCGTGATTATAGCTCTACCGCCCAGAGTTTTAACTTTGTCCAGGACCCTGCCCACGCATTCATCGACTGCCTCAGCCGCTTTAATCGCGGCGGACAATATACCGGTATGGCCAACCATATCCGGGTTGGCAAAATTGACCACCACTACATCATATTTGTTCGAGTCAAGCCTTTGCAGCGCAACATTGGCAACCTCGTAAGCGCTCATCTCCGGCTTTAAGTCGTATGTTCGAACTCGCGGCGAGGGCACTATCTGTCTGTCTTCGCCTCTGAATGGCTTTTCGGTGTAATCGTTGAAGAAGAAGGTAACATGTGCATATTTTTCTGTCTCGGCGCAGCGAAATTGTTTCAGGCCCAGAGAGCCCCAGTACGCTCCGAGGATATTTTTCATTTTTGGCAGCTTTGGAAACGCCACCGGTGTCGGCAGCGTTGCATCGTACTCGGTCATGCAGACGTAATACATATTTGCCCTGGTCGGCCTCGCAAATTCTTTGAAGTCCGGCTCAATGAATGCTCGCGTAATTTCACGAGGTCTATCGCCGCGAAAATTGAAGAATATCACACCATCACCGTCCTCGATAATAGCTAAGGGTTCGTTGTCGCTGTTGACAATACAGGTTGGCTCGATAAATTCATCAGTCACATCTTTTTCATAACTTTTGGCAACCGCCTCTGCTGCGGTAGCTGCTTTGATGCCTTTGCCGGTTCTCATACATTCGTAGGCCTTTTGCACACGGTCCCACCGGCTGTCGCGGTCCATCGCATAGAATCTGCCGATTACACTTGCGATTGTGCCCACACCGATTTCTCTGGCTTTTTTCTCGATATCGGCTATGTATCCTGCGCCGCTATTCGGTGGCGAATCCCGGCCATCAGTAAATGCGTGGATAAAAATATCCTTTATGTCGTTTCTTTTTGCCAGCTCAAGCAGGCCGTACAGGTGGTCCAACAGCGAGTGTACACCAATGTCACTGCACAGGCCCATAAGGTGCATTTTACCGTTATTGTTTTTTACAAATTCGACTAAATTCAGAAATTCCTTATTCTCGAAGAATGAACCGTCGCGAATAGCGTTGCTGATTCTTACAGATTCCTGGGGTACGATTCTGCCGGCCCCGATATTTTGATGTCCTACCTCGCTATTGCCCATCGTCCCGTCCGGCAGACCCACATCTCCACCGCTGGTATGGATGAGACAGTTCGGATACTCGGCCATTAGCATGTCATCCACCGGCGTATTGGTACACTTGATGGCATTATATTTATCCTCATCCGGATTTGGATTGTAACCCCAGCCGTCGCGGATAATTAGAACGAACGGCTTGTTTTTCAGAACTACCTTCTGTTTCACCATAAAAGAAGAACCTTTATCATATTGCATGTTGCATTGTGCGTTTTTTCTTTTCTCACAATACGCATCACGCTTCACGGACAACGAGTATAATACGAAGCTGCCTTGTATATGTCAAATATTTAGAAAAAACGCTCGAAAATGAAGTCTCTGGGTCGCTAAAAGTTTTTGACAGCGACGGCTACTATGGTATAATTGTCGCGAATTAAGAATTTCCTTGCTAAGTGTTAGCAAATGGTGAGGGCAGAGTTGTCCTGATATAGTGAAAGGGAATGTATATGTCTTATAGCATGAGAATCAATCTTATAATCTGTATATGCCTGACAGGCGTAATCTTATCATTTTCTGCGGGCTGTGAGGAGCAGCAACAGGTGCAGCAGGCGGTTGATTTTTATATCGATGGTGTAATGCTCAAAGAGCTCGGTGAGAATGAAATGGCCGTCGAAAAGCTCAACTCGGCTGTGCAATTAAACGAGCGTCTTCCGTCGGCTCATTCTTTGCTCGGCGACATTTATCAGGAAACAAAGGATTATGAAAGAAGCGCTGCGTCCTACGAAAAGGCAACAGAGTTAGCCCCGCGGTCTTTCAAAAATCATTTCAATCTTGGCCGGGTTTACCAGATTATGAAAAGATTTGCATTTGCGGTCAAGGCATACAACAGGGCCTGTGAACTCAAGCCCGATCATCTGGACGCGCATATCAATGCTGCCAAATGCTACTATGAAATCAGGGACTACAACAATGCATTGGTGGCAGCCGTCCGAGCCGAACAGATCGACCCTAATGTAAGCGAAATCCAAAAGATGCTTGGTGATATTTATGATTCGCAAAAAAACTATGACCAGGCTATTCGCTCTTATAAGCGCGCGCTGGAGATAGATAGTAACAACCCGGAGATTATGACTTCTTTGGCAATTGCGTGTCTAAACACTAATCGCAATGAGCCGGCAAAAGAGCTGTTAACATCAGTGATACAAATCCAACCTGATAATGGTACCGCCTACCAATATCTTGGATATTGTTATCTGCGACTTGATGAGCTGGAGGAAGCAATAGAAAGTTACAGCAGGGCGATTGAGATAAATGACAATGACTGGGAAGCACATAGGGGCATCGGAGTTGCTTATATGATGAGGGGAATTGATAAGACTAATGAAGATGAGCAGCTAAAGACAAAGCTAAGGAGCAAGGCAGTTTGGCACTGGCGTTTGTCTTTAAACATCAAGCCCGATCAGCCTCAACGCGAGAGGTTGCTTAAATTTATAGAGATGTATTCGAAGGAAAATAAATAGCCGATACGCTGAACACTAAACGCTAATTATGACGGAGCCGAGAAAAGAAGAAAGCGGTGCCCGGCCGAGCTCAGGTCGGGCTTTTTTGTCCCGCACCCAAAAAGTGTCTCGCTGCACTCAGTCCCACCGTGGGGTCGTACCGCCGCCCTTAAAGACACAGCTTATTTTCTGGCCTTTAATGGTGGTGGGCATAGCGCTCGATTTGTGGAGTAAAAGAGCAGTCTTCGACTGGGTGCAACAGCAACATAACAGCATTCCAATTATAGATGGCTTTTTGCAATTGGTGAGGTTGGAAAATCCCGGCGCAGCCATTGGAATAGCGTCCGGGCAGCGTTACCTGTTAATAGCGGTTTCAGTCATTGCATTGATAGTGATCTTTGGGATTTTCCTTTTCAGCGGAAGTGAACGAAAATTGGTTCACATTGCTCTTGGACTTTTCGCTGCCGGTGTTTGTGGAAATCTTTACGACAGAATATTTAATGACGGGTCAGTGCGTGACTTCATCGATATTGTGTACTGGCCGGGCAAACATTGGCCGGCATTCAATATCGCAGATAGTTTGCTTTGTGTCGGCGTTGGGTTGATGATTTTTTCTGCTCTTCTTACTCACAAGTCTCCTCCAGCACATGCTCAGCAACATAGATAGGGGCATTTGACCCTGTCCCCAGTGCAATCGCATCGGAAGGACGGGAGTCAATTTCGACAGTTCGCCCGTTCAACTTTATGTATATCTTTGCATAAAATGTATGATTGCGCAGGTCATTTATAACTATCTTTTCTACTTCAGCGCCGAGGCTCTCAATTACGCCGCCCAACAAATCGTGTGTCATGGGGCGGGGCGGCTTGATGCCCTTTAACCGACGGTCGATTGCAAAAATCTCAACTATCCCAATAACGATGGGGAAACTACGGTTCCCGTGACGCTCTTTCAAGACAATTATCTGCTGGTCAGATGTTTCGTTAATGATTATACGCGACAATTCCACTTCGATATCCATTTTGGCACCGCCTTTACCAAATCAACTTTCCAATTCCGAAAGGTGTTTTTCAACAACCTCTAACTGTTCTGACAGCTCAGCCAGCTTGTCTCTGGCCTGTGCGACTACTTGGGGCTTGGCCTTAATAAGAAAATCCTTATTGGCCAGCTTGGATTCTGTCGCCTTTTTGGCTTTCTCAACCTGCTGTTTCTTTTTTTCCAGCCGATTACGTTCAGCCTCGAAGTCAATAACATCATCTACATAAAGTTGCCTGTCCTCATGTATTGCCGCTGCAGCGTTCTTTGGTTTTTTAATATCAATCCCTATCTCAATTTCAGCGAGTCCAGCAAGTTGAATAATCAATTCTTTGTTGTCGTTTAAGTCTTTCGTGACACTCTCAGCGCCAGGTGCTGACATATTTAAGGTCGCTTTCAATTTGTGAGAGGGTGGAATATTATATTCATTTCGTATATTGCGTATGTCGCGAATCACACTCTGAACATTCCAGATCGATGCTCTTTCTTGCTTGTACTTCTCGTCCACAAAATCTAACTGTTTTGGCCATTCAGCAGCTACTAATGCATCAGATTTCTTCGCTTCAGCAAGGCCCCTAAGTTGTCTGATTGGTGCGATTTCGTTAAGTTTCTGGAATATCCCCTCCGTGATAAAGGGTATAAATGGATGCAGCAGACGCAAAATCTGATCCAGCACAAAAGCAAGTACATTTTGAGCAATCGACTTTTGCTGCTCGTCCTGCATTCTCGGTTTTACCCACTCCAGATACCAATCGCAGAACTCGTTCCAGAAAAACCTTGCAGATATATTTAAAGGCTCGTTGAATTTATAATTGTCCAATGATTTGGTCACTTCTTCAATTGTGTATTCCAGCCGGGAAAGAATCCATCTATCGGTAACTGTCATTTTGTCCTTGTCAAATTTGTCGGGATCGATACCCTCAAGATTCATCAAAGCAAAACGCGAGGCGTTCCAGAGCTTATTGCAGAAATTTCGCCCGACATCAAATTTCGGTGACGTATTCTCCTCTCGCCCATCGGGCAGTTTCATTTTCTGTACCGGCATCCGAATATCCTGCGTGTCCGTGGTCATACTGGCTAAAGTAAACCTCATCGCGTCGGCACCGTGGCTGTTAATGGCTACCAGCGGGTCGATTCCATTGCCCAGACTCTTGGACATTTTACGTCCTTCGCCGTCCTGTATCATCGCGTGGATATACACATCGCTGAACGGAATATCGTCGGCACAGTACTGGCCCATCATGACCATACGCGAAACCCAAAGCGTAATAATCTCGCGGGCCGTACAAAGCACATCGCCGGGGTAGAATGTTTTTAGCTCCGGCGTATCATCCGGCCAGCCCATTGTACTAAAAGGCCAAAGTGCAGAACTGAACCACGTGTCGAGAACATCCTCATCCAGCGTGCAGGTTCTAATTCGCTCTCGAAGGTTTCCGATGTATTTGAATGCATCCTCTCCGAATTTCGCCTTGAATTCGTCGTTGTTCGCCTTGTATTTCTTGAGTTGCTCTCTTGATACACGCCCGCCTTTGTGGTTGAGAATCTTACTTAGCATTTCTAATATATCATCTACCTTCTCGATTTTCCCACAAACATAAAATGGGAAAGTCCCTTTGATAAGCTGAGGAGAACGGTAGGATGAGACTTCCTCATCGACACCACATAGTTGCAAGAACTTCAGTACATGGGTTTCACACTCTTGGTCATGGCGTTTTTTGGCTTCTTCATGCGTCTCATCAGAATGCTTGTAGTGGGCATGCGAGAATGTAATCGTCCAGACTGGTATTCTGTGTCCCCACCAGAGTTGGCGACTTATTGGCCAGTCTCGCAGCTTTTCCAGCCAGGCTTGATAGGTCTTGGCGTAGCGATCGGGGATGAAACGCAACCGGTCGTCAAGTAATGGCTTTAAGGCCAGACCTGCCAGAGAATTTACCGGCACATCAGTTTCCTCTATAAGACCTTGACCGAATTTTTCTCCGAGGTATTCGATGGGTTTTTTGACAGCAATGTACCATTGGTCAGACAGATACGGCTCGATAGGAACGTGACTGCGGTAACTATGTCCGACCTCATGAGCATATTCACGAACGTCCTCAAGGAGGTTTTCTTGACGGAACCATTCGACAATGGCCTTACGTGCCTCAAAGCGATCCATGCCGAGCAAAGATTGAGCTTCCGGGGAATGAGCATCTTCCCAGCCATACTTATCGCTAATCGAGGCATCCGGTGCCATCACATTTACAACTTCCAGACTGTGCCGCTGGCCAATCTCCCAGTCGTCCGGGTCGTGGGCCGGCGTAACTTTCAAAAAGCCGGTAGAAAATCGCGCCTTTTCATCATCACTTTCAGGATTTGGCAAAACAACATGCTCATCGGCGATGATGGGGATGAGGCGACCTACAATCGGAAGCCGAACTTTTTTACCAATCAGATATTCGGCGCGCTTATCCGCTGGGTTCATCGCAACAGCCGTATCGCCCAGCATCGTCTCCGGCCGGGTTGTGGCAACAGTAACATACTCAATGCTTTGTCCTGCAATCTGTACCGGCTCGGCAAGCGGATAACGCAAGTACCAAAAATGCCCTTGTACGGTCTCATGCTCGACCTCGTCATCGGCCAGCACTGTCTGCGTGGCCGGGTCCCAGTTGACCAGCCGTTTGCCTCGATAAATCAATCCGTCCTTAAAGAGCTTAAAGAAGGCAGCACGCACGGCTTTTGTACAGACCTCATCCATCGTGAACCGGGTTCGCTGCCAGTCACACGAACAGCCCATTGCCTGCAGTTGTTCGATAATCCGGGCTTCGTATTCGTCTTTCCACGCCTGCACGCGAGCCACGAACTCTTCGCGCTTGAAATCTGTCCGTCGCTTTCCCTCTTCTGACAGAATTCGCTTCTCAACGACCGTTTGGGTAGCGATGCTGGCGTGGTCGGTGCCCGGCATCCATAGCGTGTTGTAGTTCTGCATCCGACGGAACCGAATCAGAACGTCCTGCAATGTGTTATTCAGTGCATGGCCGACGTGCAGTGGGGCTGTAACGTTAGGCGGCGGGATCACGATTGTATAAGTCTTTTGGGAAGGTCCACCTCTATCCGGCGGCGCTTCTGCGTGAAAATACGGGCGTGAAAACCAAATTTCGTTTGCCAGCTTCTCTATCGTTTTCGGCTCATAAACTTTCGAAAGTTGTTCGCCCATAACTCGCTCGATTTAGACAATTGCCTATAAAAAATTCCGGCAGAAACATAGTGGCCGGAATATTATTTTAATAAAAACAAACAGTGATGTAAAGCGAACAATTAAGCAAAATCAAGTATTCTTGCTTGCTTTTGCGATAATTAGCTTTGCAGGCTGTTCAATTAGCGTATAGCGTTTGCTATCCGCTGTTACTTAGTCAAGGTTCATTGTCATCAGGAACTCGGCGTTGGTTCGGCACTTTGCGAGTCTGTTTTTGAGCAGTTCGACCGCTTCGGTCTGGTTCAATTCGCTAAGGACCCTTCGCAGCCGATATGCAAGCTGAAGCTCCTTTGGGTCGAGCAGCAATTCTTCCCTTCTGGTTCCGCTTCGGCTGATGTCAATAGCCGGCCAGGTCCTTCTGTCAACGAGTTTCTTGTCGAGGTGCAATTCCATGTTTCCGGTCGCCTTAAACTCTTCGAAGATTACCTCGTCCATTTTTGAGCCGGTTTCAATTAATGCAGTTGCGAAAATACTCAGCGAGCCACCTTCTTCCACATTTCTTGCTGCGCCGAAAAATCTCTTGGGCATCTGCATTGCGCTGGCATCAACACCACCAGTCAAGATTCTACCCGAGTGCGGCACCTCAGAATTGTAGGCACGGGCAAGACGGGTTATCGAATCCAGCAGAATTACGACATCTTCGCCATACTCCACCATTCGCTTTGCCTTTTCGATAACGACTTCAGCTACCTGACAGTGCCTTGCGGCCGGCTCGTCGAAAGTGGAACTTATGACCTCCACGTCCTCAGCGGTTTTTCGCTGCATTTCCGTAACTTCCTCCGGCCGCTCGTCAATCAGCAGCACTATCAGTTTTATGTCGGGATGATTCGTACTGATGGCGTTTGCCATTTTTTGCAATAGAATTGTCTTGCCGGTGCGCGGTGAAGCAACAATCAGACCACGCTGACCTTTCCCCACCGGTGTTACCAAATCAAATATTCGCATATTTAGCTCTTCCGATGTGGTCTCGAGGATAAGACGTTCCTCCGGATGCAGCGGCGTCAAATCGCTGAATACGACCTTTTCGGCAAGGTTATCGGGGGGCTCATAGTTAATCGCTTCAACGCGCAGAAGAGCAAAATACTTCTCCGACTCTTTCGGGGGCCTGATTTGACCCGATACAATGTTTCCCGTTCGCAGGCCAAAACGCCTGATTTGAGACGGTGAGACATATATGTCGTCCGATGACGACAGATACATATAACTCGGATTTCGCAGAAATCCATAGCCGTCCGGCAGCACTTCCAGGACACCTTCACCGTACATTAGGCCGTTCTGGCGAATTCGCTCCTTGAGAATTCTGAAAACCAAATCCTGCTTTTTAAGGGCGCTGTATTCTGTGATGTTTTCTTTCTTGGCAACATCGTGCAGCTCTGCCACGGTCAGCTTTTGTAAATCCGTCAAATACAAGTTGCCTTTTTTGATCCGCTCGTATTTAGCGTGTGTGGATTCTTCTTCAGCTTCCCTGGCTTGCTGGGCTTTGTCCTTGGCCTCGACACTGGCGGCCTCCTCATCTGTAGCCGTGGCCGAGTCCTTCTGCTGCTCCATCTGCTCTGTCTGCTCTGTCTGCTCAGGAGGATCTTGTTTTTCTGCGACAGCCTTTTTCTTCGCGGTTTTGCGTTTTCTTGTTGTGGCTTTTCCAGTTTTTGCAGCGTCTTTAGCCATAATTACTCCTTTTTACCGTTCACAAAACTCTGTGATTCCACAGTGAAACTATCCCGTGGGAATTCAGCAGGATTTGAATTTTGAATAGTAGAAATAAAATTTATATATCAAGAACGAGTAACACTAATACAAGTGCTCTACGATAAGCCCCACTTGTCCATTATACAAGAGAAAATATCAGTGACTTGCCTGGCTAATGCCGAGAAGCCAGAATTGTTATCTATGGTATTATCGGTGACGGCAACCTTGTTGTCCAGAGAAATCTGAAAATTTTCTCTAATTTTTATTTGATTTTCGTCAAAAATACCCATTTTTTTGGCCCTATTTACTCTTAACTGCTGTTCACAATTGACAAAAATGAGTTTATCGCATCGTTTGGCCCAGCCGACTTCCGCCAATAACGGCATATCCAGCACGATTGCCTTGACCTGATTTTCGCGATTATATTGCTTTATAAGCTCCTCAGCCCGTCCCAGCACAAGGGGATGAATTATCTTGTTAAGCGATGAGAGCTTATCGGCGTCGGCAAAAACGATATCAGCTAATTTCCTGTGGTCGATTTTTCCTGCGGAGTCTAAAACAGCCTGGCCGAGAAGGCCGACTATTTTTTCTTTTGCAGATTTTTTCTCAAGCAAGTCGTGGGCAATTTTGTCAGCATCAACGACCTTGCAGCCCAGCTTGGCAAACTCAGCCGCGACGGTGCTTTTGCCAGAGCAGATACCACCCAAAATTCCTATTATTGGTTTTTTCCCTGCCTTGCCCACAACCAGGCAATCTAACCGCTCTCGACGGATCTGTCAAGTGGCAATCTAACCTGCTGTCATTCCTGCGAAAGCACCGAATCCAGTTCGTTGTCATTTCGACCGAAGCAATGACACACCCCCATTGTCATCCCGACCGAAGTCCACCGTAGGTGGACGAAGTGGAGGGATCTGGCCAATGATTTAAAATTACTTCCCCGCATTCACCCATCCAGGCACCTCTCTTTTTACCTTTTTTCTTTCAATTTTACACTTTGATTTTTAATTATTTTATGTTATTCTGTTACCGCAACTTGATAATAAAGAAACCGGGACGTTAGCGCAGATACTGAAAACTGGAAACCGGCGACCGGCAACTATTATTGCTATCAACATTTGAAAAAACAGGAACGGCTAAATACTAAAGACTAAGGATTAGCGACTAAATATTTGGTGGGAATTGTGGATTTTGATATATTATGGTTTAAATAAACGATAAAAAAGTTTTTACTATATAAAGTATAAAAATGACGAACATGGAGATTTTGACATGGTAAGTAAAAAAGACAAAGAAATTGAAGCTATTGGAATAGTCAACGAGGCGTTGTCAGGTCTTGCCGAGGACGAGGCAGCTAGAGTACTTCAATGGGCTGCAGATCGGTTCAACGTTCGAGACATCAAAAAGAAAAGCGGAGGAAGTGAAGGAGGGAATGTTACTTTGGCAACCTTTTTGAAGCAAACCAAGAGTAAGTCTTCCCAAGTAAAACGATTTTTAGCAACTGCAGAGTGGCTCCACAGGAGTGGAAAGGAAGCATTAACCACTAGGGATGTATCTAGTGCATTGGATAAGAACCGGCAAAATAAACTATCAAATCCCGCTGACTGTTTGAACAAAAACGTAACAAAAGGTTTTTGTGAGAAAAGAACGGGGGGGCAATTTTATGTAACTGATGAAGGAAGAAAGTCTCTTGGGATAAATGATGGTTGATAAAGAAGATGTAATTGCGCAGATATGTCCTCCTTTGGATGCTGAACTGGTAGAAGGACTTATTGGCGAGTTTATCTCGCAAGAACGACGATATGTGTTGGGGGATTGGGAACCTTCGACATTGGATGGGGGGCAATTTGCAGAGGTAGCATCGAGAATCATTTATCATGTGGATTCTGTAAACTTAAATCGGCGAAAGGGTGTGAATTCCTGCTTAAGATATGTTGAAGATGAAAACAATTCAAATCCGCATAGCTTCCCACAGAGAAGAACCTGTCTTCATTTGTCTAGGGTTATTAGAATGATATATAAATTTAGGTCACAAAGAGGTGCAATACACATTGACCCAGAGTATACGGCAAACGAACTGGATTCGACACTAATAATCTCAAATGTACGTTGGGTTATGGCTGAGTTGTTGCGCGTTTTTTGGAGAGGAGATAAGAGAGAAGTTGGGGGGATTATTAGGGATATATTGAGGTTTGATATTCCTGCTGTCTTGTCAATGGATGACCGGCAGATTGTTATGCGGACAGATTGTACTGTCGGAGAGGAAATCATCATACTACTTCATAACGCAGGTGAAACAGGAATGAATCGAGAGGAATTGGGCATAGCTATTCCAAAGGCGCCATCAACAATAACTAACGGTTTGGCTCGTCTTACTTCATCAGAGCGACGCGAGGTAGTTAGAAAAGATAATGGTAAATTTATTTTGACTCCACTTGGAGCCAAACGTGTACGTGAAGAACTCAGCGAGAAATTGGTACTAGGTACCTGATGGCGTAAAGCTATTGGAAACTTGATTAAATATGCAAAAATAGGTGTGGACAGTAAAACGGATGGTCAGTGAGCCGGCTTGACGAGTATTGACGAAGCAATGGGAACTTCTTATACTGGAAGAAACAGTCTGTGTTTCCCGTTTTATACAGACTGTATAATTATTGTTCTGTCTGTAGCCCCAAAGAAAAACTCGAAAATAATACCTTGAGGATTGTATGAGTGAGAAAAGGGTGACTAAATAGTGTTCTCATTCTATTGTAAAGAGGCTTAAATTAGGAATTTAATTATGGCCACAGAAAATGACAACTCAAAATACCAAGAAGATCAGGCTGATTTCAACCAAGAACAATATGACCTGCTTTTGGAGTGTACGAGAGACAAAGATATTAAGAAATGGAACACATACCGTTCCGAACACCCCGAGATCAGAATCAAATTACAAAATGCTGGCCTAAGGGTAGCCTACCTCGTGGGAGCCAACCTTAGGAGAGCCAAACTTGATGGAGCCGACCTTAGGAGGGCCAGACTTGATGGAGCCGATCTTGAGGGAGCTGAACTTTATGGAGCCAACCTTTCGGTTGCCTACCTTGGGGGAGCCAAACTTGTGGAATCCGACCTTCTGGGAGCAAACCTTAGGGGGGCCGACCTTGGGGGAACCGACCTTAAGAGAGCCAACCTTTTTGCAGCCAACCTTGAGGGAGCCAACCTTGCGGGGGCCGATCTTGAGGGTGCCAACCTTGTGGGAGCAGACCTTAGGAGAGCCAACCTTAAGAGAGCCAACCTTAGGATAGCCGAACTTAGAAGAGCCAACCTTGAGGGAGCCAATCTTGAGGGAGCTATCTTTGAAGGATCCACTGATGACAAACTGCTTAAATTAACTAAAAAAGACGAATTGGTTATCAACCTGGCAGATGATATCACCTATGAGGAGATTACTAATATCCTTAGGGCGTTGAACAGATTACATTCAAGCATGGCAGGCATCGCACCATACATGAACGAAATTCAGATTGGCCAGCATACAGATGAATATACTGCTGCTCAGAAGGGGGACTAACATGGAAAACAGGATATCTCTCCGAGTAGCAAAAAAAATCAAAGATGGCTTCATCGCCCTCTTTCATGAAATACCTGCGGCTCAAGCCAGAAAAGAAAGAGCCGAAGCTACTATGAAGGAGATTGAAGCCTATGAACAGTTTCTCAAATTCTTGGAGACAGTGGGTTATTCTCCGGGAGAAAGAAAATCGATTATCGCAAAGATTCTTGCCTCAAAAATCAGCGAGGATAATCCAATAAAGGAGCTCCAAGTCATCTCTGATCTTGTTAAACGTGAGCGTATTAGTTTCCAAATAACTAAAGACGCTAACGACGAAGACAACCCAAAAGATAGCTCTTAAAACTAGGGACAGTGGGACAGTACGCAAAAACGGTGATTGTCCCTAATAAAAGCAAGCATCGAGAATCTTACTACTCCCAGGTGCTTTCTCTAAGTTCTGCCCCCAAAATACCTCAAATTTTCCAATCTGTCAAATCAAATTTGAATGACCAAAAAAAACACTTTTTTGGTCATTTTTGCTAAGAAAGACAGAATTATTATGGTTTTATCCGTTAAACTTGTGCCAGCGCAGGCGGGTATCCGTGTCTCGTTTTGAATTTTGTATTTCGGTCATTCGAATTTGTTTCGGATTTCGGATTTCGTGCTTCGCATTTCACCTCACCTTCTTTGTGCCTTTTGTGCCTTTTCGTGGCTAATAAATCAGTGTAAATTCGTGCTAATCCGTGGTTAAACTTTAAATACTCTTCGTGTCTTTGTGCCTTCGTGGCTAATTTTTTTAAAAAAAGTTAGATTTTTATTGAACATTATGGGCAGGTTTGGTATAATACAAACAGCCATAGAAATGGCAGGTATTTAGCGGAGAACCGCACGAATCGGGCCAGCGGCCCAAGTTTCGTATCAGCAGATACACGCACATAAACCTTTATTTGGCAATCAAGGCAAAGTTTTGAATTTTAGTCATTTAGATTTTGAGATTGTTTCGGATTTCGATATTAGGATTTCGGATTTCGCCAGTCTCTGCATGTCGTAAGCCACAGCGTGGCAAGGTCTTAGGGCCAGCAGGCCCAATCAAATTTAATCGTGCTTATAAGGCACAACGGCAATCTCATTGCCAATTTGAAATGTGAGATTTGAAATATGAAATTATCTCTTCACGCTATACGCTATACGAGCATCGAGAATCCAACTTTAGCTCACTTTAGGCACTTTAGCTCACTCTTCACTAACTTGCCCTTTACAACTGTAGTGAGCGCTTTACAAATCAAACTTTTTATGCAAAACAAACCCAATTTCCGAAAAAGTCAAATGAACGTAAATAAGGTATTAACAAAGGATTATGAAAAAAGGACACTTGGTGAACGCGGGAAAAACAAACCCAATACAAACCCAATTCAAACCCAATACAAA
>JAUXAB010000070.1 GCA_030615025.1 Phycisphaerae bacterium
AACATCGTCCTTGAAGCCAAGGTCCGTGAAATCACTGGTCATGGGAGAATACTTCAGAAGAAGACCAGAAGGCGTGGTACCCGCAATCGTCATCGGGAAGAAAATTGAGACACGGGTCTGCGGAAAGCCTTTAGTTTTGAGCCCGGTTAGAAAGTGGACCCCCTTAGAGGGGCCAGCGTGTGCAAACAAGTACCTGAGGCACAGGCAAACCTGCTGCACACCCTACCAGACTATTTCAATACAGTGTTAATCCGTGTCCAAAAAAACAGCGTCAATTCGCGTCCAATTCTTCCGTCTGGATTTCTCCGAAACGAATCAGCTTTTTGGGAAATGGCATTTGACAAGCCAGCCCCAAAGTAGATACCATTTGCTTTTATGAGTAAAGAGTTTAAGCACAATGTTATTGCAGTTGTTTATGATTTTGATGGCACGCTGACCCCGCAGCCAATGCAGGAATACACAATTCTGCCGGAAATCGGCATCAAGGACGGAAAGAGGTTCTGGAGGCAAGTAAACGAAGAGTCAACGCGAACAAATGGTGAAGCGATTGTGGCTTACATGCGTTTGATGCTTGAAAAATCCAAATCCAGGCGTTTTCCAGTTACCGCTGAAAGATTAAAAAAATTGGCCAGGAACATCAATTACTTCCCGGGTGTCCAAACTTATTTTAAACGAATAAATGATTATGTTAAAAAGCAATTTGGTCGCGGTATAGAAGTCAGGCATTACGTAATTTCAGCGGGCTTAAAGGAGATAATCTCAGGGACAAGCATAGCCAGGTATTTTTATAAAGTATTTGCCTCAGAATATTATTACAACGAATATGGAGCGGCAACTTTTCCGAATGTAGTAGTGAATGACACTCTAAAAACTCAGTTCATTTTCAGAATTAACAAAGGCAAAGAAAACCTGAGTGAAAACATCAATCTTCATATGCCCATGCATCTGCGGCCCATACCTTTTCAGAATATCCTGTATATCGGCGATGGGCTGACAGACGTGCCTTGTATGACAGTAATTAGAAAAAATGGTGGGTCTGCTATTGCAGTTTATAAGCCTTACAGCTCTCAGGGTAAGCAGATATGCAAACAGTTATTGAAAGCCGAAAGAGTGGATTTTATCGCCCAGGCGGATTATAAAAGTGGAACTGAGCTTGACCGCTTGATAAAATTATTGTTAGGTAATATTGTTGAAGGGATTCGATATGGGAGAGAATCCTTTAGGCAATCGGAAAAATATCGTTCATAAGGAGAATAATCACCGATGAGGTGTCGAACTGCTACACAGCTTCATGCAAGTTTATATATGGAAGAATGCCTTACGGCTAAAAAAGAAAAAGGCAGTTTTAATCCTGGCAAAGACGCAAAAACCAAAACTAAAAGAATGTCAAAAGCTGTAGTTGCTGGAACCATCAAAAAGAAAAGGTAGAATTCATATAGTAATCAGCAAGTCCTTCAGACATGTTTTACTCACTGGCTCACTTTATCTTTGTGCGCAAGACCTCAAGCCCTTTTTCCAGAATGACATCTCGGCCGGCTGCAATGTCCGCTGGTGTGGGGTGAACCTCCACATCAGGAATAATGCCAACTCCAACGAACTCACGACCATCCGGATAAGTATCACGCTTAGTGCAGACGCGACCGGATATCTTTCCCTCGAGAAAACTAAACTGAAGTGGCTGCCCTGTGGAACCCCTGGTCCTTTCTCCAATAATCTCAGCTCGTTTGCTCGCGTGAAGAGCTACTACAAAATCTTCGGCGGCGCTATTGGTCCCGACGCCTGTCAATACAACGACCGGGCCAAGGAACCGATTTCCCGCTCTGGGTTCGATTACGCTGGGATCGCCTTCGTACCATCGCCATTGCCCGGCACGGCCCCAGGCCTGGAAGGCGGCGCGATACTGCGGCGTCTTCCATTTCGAGCCTTTGATTGGTTTGTCAATTAAGTAACTGATAATTGCATAACCATTGCTTGAACTGCCGCCACCATTTTCCCGGACATCGATGATCAAACCTTTTGCGTGGCTTATCTCCTCGAATTTCTCGTCAAACTCCTGAACAACGTCGCGGTTGGCGAATGTATTAAGCGCCACATAGGCAAAGCCGTCTCCCAAGTCCTGGTATTCAAAATCAGATCGTGAAGCAGGTCGTGGAATCAGATACAAACCGCTGGATTTTCTTGTCAAGGAAGCCTTGCGAAGGGCGCCTTTCGGCGTCTTTATGCTTAGGGCAACCCTGGATTCGGCCGGGCCCCGAAGTAGTATCGGATAGGCCATCAGGTCTCGCCCTTGAGGTGTGGAGGCGAAGATATATGGGTAGATATCCTTCTGTAAAAGTTCTTGAACCGGCCGTCCGTCGATATGTGTAATTTCGTCACCCGGTTTTATGCTGGATGACTTGATTTCCTCTGTTTCGGCAATTTCTGTTATGATGGCTTTGCCCCCGACCGAACGGATTCGCAAAGGAGGACATGCGGTTGGTAAGCCACTGCCCCATAACGAACTAATCGAAGTGTGACCGTCTTTGAGCCGTGCGACGCACTCCTGTAGCAAAAGGATATATTCGTCGTTTGACTGATCCGGTATGACTTTCGGGAGATATTCGGAAAGAACATTATCCCAGTTCAGTTCCGGAACCAGATCAAAATTGGCGAAATTGAATTTCACCGTGCTCCACAACCGTGTGAATGCTTCGACTCTTTTGGCCGGAGTTAAACGGCGAAATATGAGCTCCGTGTTATCGAACAAAGCACCCCAGTCTTTAACCCGTTGGGAGAACCTTCCTTTTCGGAAGGACTTTGCTGCTCTTTCCAATTTTCGATAGGATTGGATAATAGCGTTGTCATCGTCTGTAAGTTGAAATTGCACATGGATTTTTTCATCCTTACATTCCCACATACCAATCGCAGCCGAGCTACCCACCTGCCGGAATGAACCTGGCCCTTCACCCCATGTACCGCCACCACCGGTGACAGAACCGGAAGAGAGAACACAATAGATGAAGAGATGTTGTGAATTCGCGCCGATGAGGATTTCTTTAACACTTTCGGGATTATCGCTGCAGATTAACCGCACTGCCTTTTGATCTGGAACAATCGTAACCTCTTCGACCGTCCCAAATTCGTAAGGGATTTCTTGGGACACCTTCTCCCGAAGTTCTGTAACAATGGCATCTATAGTACTTCGTGCTGCATGGGCCCAAGCCGGCGCAATCATAAAAACTAAAATTATCCATATAACAATTTGTTTTAAGCGTAGCATTTTTTGTTCTACCTGATTGGTCAATAAAAGATTATCATTTCTTATTTACTATAAAGTGGGAAGATTGTGTTTTGCACTTATCTGTTTTAATTGCTCAAGAAGCTCGGTCAAACTTTGACTGATAACATCGGTATCACTACATACGCTCATAAAATTTGTGTCCCCGTCCCATCTCGGAACAAGATGGATGTGTAGATGCTCGGGCAGGCCGGCGCCGGCACATCGGCCAAAGTTCATCCCGACATTAAAGCCGTGCGGCTTTATCGTCAGAGACAGGGCTTTTTGCGATTCTCTGACCAGCACCATCAATTCCAATAGTTCTTCGTCGCTTGCCTTCTGGAGGTCGGGAATGTGTCGGACTGGTGCTATCAGTAAATGGCCGTTGTTGTAGGGGAAGCGATTTAGTATTACAATGCTTCTGGCTGAGCGCCACAGCACGAAGTTTTTATCATCGTCGCCGGGGCTTTTGTTGGCTTCGCAGATAAAGCAACCGCTGCCTTTATTAAGGCCCTGAACGTAATTGATTCGCCACGGCGCCCATAGATTTTTATGTTCCAATCTGCAATTACCTCCGCTATTTTATGGTGATTGGTTAAATGGTAATTGGTTAAATAGTTAAACAGTTTTCACTCACCGGTTACCAATTACCAGTTACCAATCAATCGAGAAGCTGCATTGTCAATTTTTGTTTGATAGTTATTCGGGGATTTAGCCCCAGAGGCCCGAGTAAAAGGGCCTCTAATTGCATCTGGTACTGCTGATTGTATTGCTCTATTCGGCCGGCGTCGATATTGAACAGTTCCTCGCCCTGACCTTCTAAACTTAGAATCGGATAGCCTCTGAAGAAACCAAACGTACCGCTCATTCGGAAGCTGCCAGCATAAGGTATTGGCCAGCCGGACGGGACTGATTTGGCCAGCGAATAGGAGCTGCGTATCACAGCGAGCTGTCCTTTTTCGGTCTGGCGGATTTCATCAAGCATATAACTAACATCTCTTGCTTTTCGCATCACCATCGGCGTAGGCACCGAGAGCTTAGAGCTCCAGGTCTGCCCCACAGAAACCCCCTCAGCAGGTTTTTCTATACTGGAAACCGAATCCCACAGGAACCATTGGGTGGCAATAAAGTCGCATATCATATCGGGTTCTTTAATTCGCCCTGACCTGGTGCTTGTTCGGAATGCTTTTTCACCGATCTGGCGGATTAATTCATCTAATTGCGAATAATCTTCTATTTTTCCCGTAGCATTTACTGCTAGCGTGAAGGTTTTGCCGGGGAGGCTTTCCACCGCGTCCTTTCTTGCACCTCGTCCGCTTGGGCCTTTGCTTCGTTTGACTTTTACTGATTCGCAGGTTGCCTTGATAGTTGTAAGCCCGTAAGGGTCTACTTCAATTGGTGTGTAGGCGACGACTATTTCCATTGACTCAGAGGATCTGTCGATACTGCTCTGGCCCGGTTTGGTTCTGCTTTTTGTCGGGTCCCAATCAAGGGCAATATCTCTGCTGGATACAAACCTGTATCGCAGGCTCTGACCCTCCTGGAAATCTACAGTTAGCAGTTCTTTTCCCTCTTTTAGCAGTTCTTTTCTCTCTTTTAGCAGTTCTTTTCCCTCTTTTAGCAGTTCTTTTTCCTCAGCAGCACCATCGCATCCTGCGAGAATACTCAGGACGACGGCTGTGAAAATGGTTAGTGCAGTTTTCAATTTTACTCCTTTCAAATGAGTTCATAGATTGGTAATTGGTGATTGGTAATTGGTAACTATTTAACCAGTTACCATTTAACCAGTTACCAAACTGTTTTTAATCAGTTTTTTCGAGATGGTAGAGACGAGTGGCAGTCATTTTCAGCACAGCAGGCTCTTCATCGTCTTTTTGTCCGACAGATGGTTCAACGGCAATCCATTCCGACTGCAGTCTTTCAACGCATTTTTCGACTTTGCCAGCAGTCAAATCCAACTTTAGCTCACCCGTATATGTTTCGGTATTATCGAACATTTTTGAAAAGTCGCCTATTGCTTGTTCTTTGTGCAGCTGCTCTGCCATCTCTGTTGTGGGAACAGCCTTCATCTCGACGATGGCAACCTGGCGATTGTCTGTGTCCTTGACTTCTTTTAGCGTATAAATCCTTTCGTATGATTTTGAGCCCATTAGGCCGAAAGAAAAAGTCTTTATGCCGCTCCAATTGTCACCTGTTCGTAATTGGTTTTTGTCGGCAGCGGGCATGGCTGGAATTGTGTGACGCTCCTTGATTGCGTCCGGGGAAAGCAGTGCTAAAGCTGTTTTGTTGGCTGGGGAACTGCCTTTGACCACAGCTTGTGCCTGACTTACGTCGATAACCTTTGCGACCCGGCCGGCAGGCGTGATTTCTATCGTATAACTTTGACCGATTAGCTTTGCTAAAGGGCTGTTTCGATCTTTGGCTCTGGAGCTATCGAAGTCCAGCGCAGGATTGTCTCTAATTATAGAGAGATACTTCAGGTCTTCGATTGTAATCTTTGCAACGGCATTGCCCTTGTCGTCGGTGCTTTGTATCTGCTGAGTGAAGGTCATTTCGATTCTGCTGCTGGTCTGACCACCCTTGAAGGCGGCGTCGTTTAACGAGGGCCCCTCCCATTTAATGCTCCGCAGTGCTTCCTGTGTGAGCTTATAAGTTGTTGAGTCCTGAGGCGCGAACTTCAATACCAGCTCGATAGTTGGCTTTTCTTCTTCGGGTTCGACCTTGGGCTTTTCTTCTTCTACTACGACCTCTGGTTTTTCCTCTTCGGGCTTGACCTCAGGTTTGGCAGTTTCTTTGACGAGAGGAGCACAGCCCGCCGTCAAAAGCAGCGAACAAATTACGAAAGCTATCAACCAACTGGAAATTTTCTCTGGTATCATCGTTTAGTCTCCCTAAAAAATTTGGTATTGCGGCGAATTGGGAACAACCCAATCAAATTGTAATTATACAATCTGTCTCTATAAAAACAACCAAATTTTCTTTATCGCGGATTTCCCAGATAAACCGTGACAAATGAGAAGGATTCTGCCACGAAGACACGAAAGACGCAAAGAGAGTTTTGCCACGAATTCACACGAATCTTCACTAATTATTTATTGGCCAGGCGGTGGGGGTGTTGAATGGTATTTACACTTTTCGCATAGATTAAGCGGAATTATTTTAACGGGGATTGTGGTTTTGGGTGGGATTTGGGTGAAAAGATGCGGGATTTTTTCGTCTATTTTTCTTGACAACGTGGTGACAAGTGATAGAATTTAACTGTTTTGAATGGTTTTGTGATAGGAGGAGCGGTGTGAAAAACGCGATTCTATTGGCTCAGTTCTGTAAAATTTCACGAAAAGGTATCGGTGCGCACAGTGTGCACCGACAAATATTAACATTTTTTGAAAGGGTAAAAAGATGGAAACGAAAAAGATGTTGACAATCCCTCGACTTCGCTCGGGATGGCGAGGGCTTCGATTGAGCTCAGCCGAATGTCCCTGTCGAGCCATTTTGGTTTTGGCGTTGGGCCTGATGGTCTGTCTGCCCAAGGTCAGCAAGGCAGTGCCAATGGGCACGGCCTGGACCTACCAGGGACGGCTCCTGGACGCCAACGACGCTGCAGACGGCCTGTATGACTTCGAGTTTAAGATCTACGATGACCCCTGCACAGGCACACAGCAGGGAAGCACAGTTGTTGTAGACGACCTTGATGTAATCGATGGCTATTTTACAGTAGCGTTGGATTTCAGCGCCGTGTTCGACGGCACGGCCCGCTGGCTGGAAACTGGGGTGCGCCCGGGTGCAAGTACTGGCAGCTTTGACACGCTCATGCCGCGGACGGAGCTGACACCCACGCCCTATGCGATTTATGCCGAGAAGGCGCAGGAAGCGGCCGATTTAACGCTGCCTTACTCGGGGACGGCCTCGAGTGGTGCCGCCGCTTTTTCGGTGACCAATACTGGAAGCGGTACGGGTGTGTATGGCGAACATACCAACAGCGGCAATTATGGCCAGCTCGGTACCAACGTGGACGGTGTGTTCGGTCGAAGCAGCAAACCTGGCGGCTCTGGCGTGGCTGGCGTAAACATCGGCGGGGGCAATGGCGTCTACGGGAGAAGCAACGACGGCAAGGGTGTGCATGGCGTAAGTAGCGCGGGTTACGCGGGCTACTTTGGTGGCAGGGGTTACTTCAGCGGTAATGTCGGTATCGGGACGACGAATCCAACGGCAAAGCTGCAGGCGGATGGCTCAAGTGCCGACCCGATCATCTCCGGTACCAATACGGGCACCGGCTATGCGGGTAATTTTTCGCAGACCGGGTCAGCGAATACCACCGGCGGGCTGAATGTGACTACCGCAGCGGGACAGTATGGAGCGAAAATCCTTAACCAGGGCGGTTACAGCGGCGTAAACTACGGTTTGAGCGCAGAAGGCACCTCAACCAATAGCTCCGTCTATGGCGGTTACTTCAAGGCCAACACAGGCGGAAGCTATTCGCGTGGTATTTATATTGACGCAGACAATACCAGGGCGAGCGGTGGGACCAGTTATGGCCTCCAGTTATACTCCGATTGCGCCAATGGTATGGCCCGTGGCATTTTTTCCGATGTAGGGGTCGGCTCCGGAAGTACGTCACTCTTATACGGAATTTACAGCTACGGTAAACATTTAGGCACAAGCGGGACAAGCTACGGAATACATTCCTACGTTTCTGGCAGCGATGCAGGTGATAGCTATGGGATTTACAGCATCGGGCATAAGTATAGCTCCGACACGGGGGGTACGGCCTACGGCGGATATTTCATCGGCGACAACGATAGAGACGACGGAGAATCATACGGCCTCTACACCAAAGCCACAGGAGCAAACGGAAAGCGATATGGACTATATTCGGAGGTGACGACCTCAAGCGGTAACTATTATAACTATGGTCTCTACACCAAGGTTGCCAACAATGACAGCAGGTCTTATGGTCTTTATGCCGATTTGGATCCCGGAAGACACGGATATGGTGTATATGTTGACCTTGACACCACAACGGCATGCACGAGTCCTCAATATGGACTTTACTCCAATATCAATCATCAGGGAACCGGCGGGGTCGTCTATGGAGTGCTATCCAATACCTATTCCAGCAATACCACCTCAAGCTACGCAGGATATTTCAGCGCACACAGCAGTCCCGGGGACACCGGCAGTTTGTATGGGATACGCGCATATTGCGACGGTGATACATCGGGCAGCAAGTACGCTGTCTATGGATATGGGCCAACCGGGGGATACGACTTTTATGCCGCAGGCCCCGGTGCGAATTACGGCTACGCCTCTTCTATCCGCTGGAAGAGCGATGTTCGGGTCATCGATGATGCACTTGGCAAGGTTATGAAGTTGCGGGGCGTCTATTTCAATTGGGACGCCGAGCACGGCGGAGAACACGATGTTGGTATGATAGCCGAAGAGGTCGGAGAGGTGCTCCCGGAGATAGTGGTGTACGAAGAAAACGGCATAGACGCGAGCGGCATGGACTACGGCCAGTTGACACCTCTTCTGGTTGAAGCGGTCAAAGCACTCAAGATAGAGGTCAATGAGCTACAAAAGCAGCATGCAGAAAAGGACGGTGTGATTGACACATTAAAGCAGCAGAATGACAAGTTAGAAGGCCGCTTGGCCGCGATGGAGAGTTCAATTGCCACAATCGCTGTGCAGCTAAAAGGAGGCGGAAAATGAATAATGCAATAGTGCGATGGATGATACTGCTTTCTACTGTTTTTCTTATCTCGTCGGCGCCAGCCCAAACCGGCGGTCCATACGAGCTGACCTGGAGCACAATTGACGGCGGCGGTGGCTAACAGGCATTTAGGCGGGGCGTCGAGTTGGTGTAGGGCAACGGAATATTCAGTGGTGCGAAATGTGACCCCGCCCATCCGCCTTCGCCGAGGCTTCGGCGGACAGGCAGGTGGCGGGGCTAAACATAACGGCAGGTTTTTCCCGCGTGTGCAAAATAAATTTTGCACACCCTACCCGGCTCGCATAAGCACGAAATACGAATATCGAAATACGAAACAAATTCAAAGGTTCAAATTTTCAAATGATCAAAATGGATTCCCGCTTTCGCGGGAATGACAATGGGAGGGGATACATTCAATTCGGTGGCCAGATCCCTCCGCTCCACTTCGCTCCGGTCGGGATGACAGAAAAATGGTGTGCGGTGCACACCCTACATAGGTGCGAAATATCGCACCCTACATTCTGTCTTTCCAGAAACAACCAAATTTTCTTTGTTTGTTCTTAATTAGCGGTTAAAATCAGGTTTTCGGACTTTCAGGTTACTTTGTGAACCATTTTTGGAGAGCGCAAATTATGAGAAGTGATACAGTCAAAAAAGGATTTCAGCGAGCACCGCACAGGAGCTTACTTCGTGCCTGCGGTCTTGGAGACGGCGATATTGACAAGCCGTTCATCGGTATTGCCAACAGCTTCTGCGAGATTGTTCCGGGCCATGTCCACTTAAACAAAGTTGCCCAGGTTGTCAAGGATGCGGTTCGCCAGGCAGGTGGAGCCGCTTTTGAGTTTAATACCATAGCGGTCTGCGACGGTATTGCTATGGGCCATACAGGTATGAAATATTCTCTGGCTTCGCGTGAGATTATCGCCGATTCGGTTGAGACTATGGCACTGGCGCACTGTTTTGACGGCCTTGTTTGTATTCCCAACTGCGACAAAATCATACCGGGGATGTTGATGGCAGCGGTCAGGCTCAATATCCCAGCGATTTTTGTATCCGGCGGGCCAATGGCAGCTGGAAAAACGAAAGATGGAAAAACGGTCGACCTTATCAGCATATTCGAAGGCATCGCCGAGTTCAACGCCGGCAAAATTAGCGAAGAACAGTTAAAAGAGCTTGAACGCGTCGGCTGTCCGGCACAGGGAAGCTGTTCGGGGATGTTCACCGCCAATTCAATGAACTGTCTGTGCGAGGCGATTGGAATGGCTCTGCCCGGCAATGGGACAATCCTGGCCGTCAATCCGAAGCGGCAAGAGCTTTACAAAGCTGCGGGCAAACAGATTATGTCCCTGATTGAAAAGGACATCAAGCCGCTGGATATAATCAATGAAAAGTCTTTGGATAACGCCATTGCCCTGGATGTGGCAATGGGCGGCTCGACAAATACCGTCCTGCACACATTGGCGGTGGCAAGCGAAGCCGGTATCAAATACGACCTCCAGCGGATAAATGCAATTTCAGCCCAATGCCCCAATATCTGCAAAGTATCGCCGTCGAGCAAATTTCACTTAGAGGATGTTGATGCTGCCGGCGGTATAAGCGCAATATTAAAAGAAATCAGTAAGGTTGCGAACCTGCTTAATAGCGATTGTCTGACGGTAACCGGCAGGACGCTTGGTGAAAATATCGCCGATGCCGAGATTAAAAATCCGGAAGTCATCCATACGCTCGACAACGCGTATTCGCAGGCCGGCGGCCTGGCCATTCTGACGGGCAACCTCGCTCCCAATGGCTGCGTGGTCAAGACAGCGGGCGTTGCAGATGCGATGCTCACTCACAGCGGTCCAGCCGTTATTTTCGAGAGCCAGGAGGATGCCTGCGACGGTATTTTGGCCGGCAAAGTAAAATCCGGCGATGTTGTGGTGATTCGTTACGAAGGCCCCAAGGGCGGGCCGGGTATGCAGGAGATGTTAAGTCCTACAAGTTACATTATGGGCGCCGGTCTGGGCGAGTCCGTTGCGCTGATTACCGATGGCAGGTTCAGCGGCGGAACAAGAGGTGCCTGTATCGGCCACATCAGTCCCGAAGCGGCGGTAGGCGGACCGATAGGATTGTTAAAAGATGGTGACACGATAGAAATTGACATCCCGAACAACGGGATAAACGTAAAACTCTCTGATGACGAACTGACCGAACGTAAGAAAGCCTGGAAGCCGCCAAAACCAAGAATAACGAAGGGCTGCCTCGCAAAGTATGCATCAATGGCAACCAGCGCCGACACCGGCGCAGTCCTTAAGTGGTAAGTAAGATAGATGCCGTCAAAAAAGGAAACTCTGTGGTATGTCAGCGGGCTGCATTTTGAGTGTATGCAATGTGGCGGATGCTGCTCCGGGCCCGCTGAGGGTTATATCTGGGTCAGCAGGCAGGAGATTCAAATAATCGCCGATTTCCTGAAAATAACGCCGGGACAGTTGCGGCAAGAGTATTTAAGACGCGTGGGACTGCGGACAACGGTTATAGAAAAGCCGAATACTAAAGATTGTATATTCTTGCAAGAAGCTGGTGGCCAGAAAGCGTGTACGATTTACCCTGTTCGACCAAGCCAGTGCAGAAGCTGGCCTTTCTGGGCGAGCAACTTAGCCAGCCCCAATTCCTGGAACAAGGCGGCCCAAAAATGCAGCGGCATCAATCGCGGAAGGCATTATAGCTTCGAGGAAATAGAAGAAATCAGTAAGAAGAAGGGAATGGCCACAAAGACACAAAGTCACGAAGAAAGAAGAAATAAAAGTGAGCTAAAGTGACTAAAGTGAGCTAAAGTGACTAAAGTTATAAGGGACTTGAGCCTGCCAGAGGAGAGGCGGGCACTTTACACTTCTTCGTGCCTTGGTGGCAAAAAAGAAAAAATGGCGGCAAGATACAGAACAGTAGAGCTGCTTGTTATTTCGGTGGAGTGTCTTTTGTATAATAACATCTCAGAAACCCCCTATAAAAATTAAAAGGAGAAACAATCATGGCAGTCGGTGTATTTACTTTAATTGTAGTCGTTGCATTGGTGGTATTCGTTGCATTGGGCCTCGGTCTTTTGGGTTTCATATTTGGGCTATTGGCTTACAAAAAGGCGTCGGGTTTAGAGAAGCGTGTCAAGTCTTTAGAGTCGTCGAATGAGAAATAACGGCCAACTGCTAAAGAGGGTAGCTGAAATTTACAACTGGCTCCACCTGCAGGTTCGCGATAGCAGTGACCTGTCCGGGCATTGTGATGCCTGTGGGAAATGTTGTGATTTCGACTCCTCTGCACCTGCGGGCGAGCAGGGGCCTGCCTCTGGCCTCGAGCAGGGTTTCGACCACCGTTTGTTTGTTACCCCGCCGGAGCTGATTTATTTAGCCGCAAATCTGGATGCTGAGAAAATAAAGCCGATGACGACCAGCCGATGTCCTTACAATATCGCCGGCAAATGTACAATTTACGAATATCGTTTTGCTGGCTGTAGAATTTTCTGCTGCAAAGCGGATGCGGATTTTCAAAACAGATTGGGTGAGTCGGCACTTAAGAAACTCAAATCGATCTGCACAGAATTCAAAATTCCCTATCGCTATACCGACCTGGCGACCGCCCTGAACCATGCCGACCCCTGGTTATTGTGCAAACCGGGCCGTTAGAGGATGTAATCTTCCAACAATATTTGTATTGAAAACCGTACCCAATTGTGGTATATTATCCCTACCAAGAGCTCGGCAGCATAGGTAATACTGCATAGCACTATTTCCACAATAATGCTTCAACAGGAGGAGTGAAAATGGAAAGAAGGACAACACCAATGTTGGTGTTAGCAGCAGTTCTGATGCTGCTAAGTCCTGCTCGCATCCTGGCTGTAGTGGATGTTCTGCCGGTAGTGGAAACCGACCCCGCCAATGGCACCGACACCGACAATGCCGATGATGCGTGTATCTGGATACACCCTACAGACCCAAACCTCAGTCTTGTTATCGGCCAGAGCAAGGACGGCAGCCACGGTGGGATACACGTCTACGACCTTGGTGGTAACGAACTCCAGTTCTACGAACACGGCAAAATGAACAGCACCGACGTCCGCTACAATTTCCCGCTTGGCGGCGAGCTGGTGGACATAGTCGCATCGAGTAATCGGACAAACAATAGTATCGCTATTTACAAGGTTAATCTTTCCACACGGCAAATCGAGAGTGTCGGCACTATCAGCACCGGACGTACTCGAATCTACGGGCTCTGCATGTACCACAACCCGCTTACGGACAAATTCTATGCTATCAACAATCACAAAGACGGCACCGTACAGCAATGGGAGCTTTTTGATGACGGCACCGGCCACGTAACCGGCACCAAGGTGCGCGAATTCGACGTGGGCACTCAACCCGAAGGCTGTGTCGCCGACGATGGGTTGGCCAAGCTCTACATCGGTGAAGAGAACTTCGGGATATGGAAATACGGCGCTGAGCCAACAGATGGAACATCACGCATATCGGTAGACACCGTCAGTAATGGTCGTCTCTCAGCTTGCGTAGAAGGACTCACAATATATTACACCACTGATGGGGCAGGTTATCTTATCGTGTCCAGTCAGGGAAACAACACGTTCGTGATTTATCGGCGCGAAGGCGACAATGATTACATTGATACATTCCGGGTTGTCAGTAACGATATCCTCAGTATTGACGGCTGCACACAGACAGACGGCATCGATGTCACCAACGTCAGCCTCGGCTCAGCCTTTCCCAGCGGCCTCTTCATAGCTCACGACCACGATAATACCGGCAGCGACAACGACAACTCGAACTTCAAGCTCGTGCCCTGGGATTCAATTGCCAACGCCGTAAGTCCTGCCCTGACCATAGATACATCGTGGGACCCTCGCGCACCTCGGCCAATTCGTGGCGGTGACTTCGATACAGACGGGGACATTGATTGGTACGACTTAAAAACTTTAGTTGAGACGTGGCTGAGCACCTGCCCCACTGACGAGTGGTGCGGCGGGCGCGACATTGACCAAAGCACCAGAGTGGATTTTGTTGATTTTGCCATACTCGCCGAAGGCTGGACCGGTCCGCTTGAACCTTAAGCGGAAAAAGCAGACCAAATACTTGGCTCAATACCTGTCAATCGGCAGGGGGACGTTATCCTGCGGGTCACGTAGATTTATATATTTTACACCGCCTAATAGTGAGCCGTGTTTCTTGTAATAGCCGTAAAGCTTGGCCAGTTTTTGCTCATCGGTAGATTCCAGATGTTTCTGCCAGGCGTCGAGCTCAGCTCCCCAGATAATTTCGGTATCGTCTTTTGTGTACAGGACAATGTGTGGGAACCGGGTGTTTTCTAGGCCATTGAAATTGCTTACATCGATGCTGTTGATTTCGCTGAGTAATGGTTTTTGGGACGCTTCAATATCTTTATCCCTTCGATCGAGCCGGGTCAATATAGCTATAGCCGCAGCGAGGTCATCACGCTGCCATACTCTGCCCGGCGGTGGTGGTCTTGTTATTAGCAGCAGGCCTTCCACCCTTACGATGGGAAGATTCGGCATCGGCACAAAATCGAGCACGACCAAGTCCGAGTCCACATAAAATTTGTGCAGACCTGATTTGACCAGAGCCAGAGGCCTTCGCCACCGTCCTTCGATGTGGATACTATCGTGGGTGGTTTGCACTCTTACCTCGTCCAGCCAGGCAGCTTCCTGAGCAAGATTGTTCTGCACTATGCGAGCGGACTCTTCATCGGGTTTTAAATCTCCGTTGGGCGCAGCGGCGGCGTAAATTTTTTGTTTGAGCTCGTCGTTGACCCATTCGGGGACATCTATCAACTTCAGGGTCGAAGTTTTCTCCCAGATGGGAACGGTCTTTTTTACGTATTTCTCCAGGAAAGAAAAGCCGCCTCCTACGGCTAATACAAGGCCGATTCCTATGGCGGCAAGAGCACAAACCACAACTAATACTTTCAAAATGCGCGTCAAACCCGGATGATGGATTATCTTTTGCTTTTTCTTTCTCTTTGAGGGGCCGGGCTTAAATGATATTCTTTTCGTCCTGCTTTTTGTTCGTTTCCTTTTGGCCACCATAATCTCATATCTTGTGAGGCGTATCTCGTATCCGGCTTCACGCCTGGCGATTCACGAGTGACGAATATGCCGCCTCGATTATTTTTGTGCACAACTCGCTCATTGAAAGCCCTATCTTTGCCGCTGCCATGGGCAAAAGTGAATGGGTTGTAAAGCCCGGGATGGTGTTAAGCTCCAGGAGGTAAGGAATCCCATCGTCACTTAGGATAAAATCAGCTCTTGCAAAATGCCGGCAGCCGAGCGCATCGAAACAATCGAGTGCCACTATCGCGGTTTTGTCTGCCAGTGCCTGGTCATCAATTGTATCGAAGAGATACTCCGTTCGTTCGTCGAGGTATTTTGCCCGATAATCGTAAAAGCCGGTTTTACTTTTAATCTCAATAATCGGCAGCGCCCGTCTTTGGAGTATGCCGACTGTTATTTCTCTTCCGGCAATGTATTCTTCAATCATACAATCGCCAAACCTGCTCCAGCATTCCCTGGCAGCCACTAATGCCGACTTTGGGTCATCGGCCATGGTGACGCCAATAGCGCTTCCCTGCCTGACAGGCTTAACTACAAACCTGTCACTGAGCTGCAGCAGCTCTCTGGCAAGCTCTTTTGCCCCCGTCTGGTCGTCAAACTTAATTACCTTTGGTGTTATCACACCGGCTTTGGCGAAGACCTTTTTGCTCGCCATTTTGTCAAACGCCAATTTACTTGCTGTTGCCCCGCTGCCTGTGTAGAGAAGTGATTTGTCCTCGAGTATTTGCTGGAGCCGGCCGTCTTCGCCGAATTTGCCGTGGAGTGCGATAAAGAACACATCGATGCCGGCATCTTCGAGTATGTCCATCTTGTCCGGGCTGATATCGGAGGTTATTACATTGAAGCCGGCCTGTTTCAGGGCTTCGGCAACACAGGTTCCGCTTTGGATACTGATGTCACGCTCCTCGCCGATACCACCCATAAGGACAGCTATTTTTGATGTGCTATTTACTATTTTCAATTTACTATCTTTTGGTAACTGGTAACTGGTAACTGGTAACTGGTAATTGCCGGTTACCTAACTCCAGATTTCGATTTCAGGTTCCAGCTCGATATCGAACTGTTCTTTAACTCTTTGTTTTATGGCGTCTATCAGTCTGATAACGTCGCGGCTTTTGCACCCCTTTTCCGCGATTATGAAGTTTGCGTGTTTTTCGCTGACGGCGCCCCCCCCAATTTGCAGGCCCTTTAGACCGGCCCTGTCGATCAAAGCGCCGGCGGAAACGCCTCTTGGGTTTTTGAATATGCAGCCGGAATTTTTTGTATTTAACGGCTGAGTATTCTTTTTATAGATCCAGATTTCTTTCACCGTTCGCATGATTTGCTCAGGGTCACCGGCGGCTAATTTAAGCCGAGCGTTCAGAATGAATTTTGCGGTGATGTTTGTCCGGCGGTAGTCGAACATCAGCTCCGGTTTGCTCTTTTCAAAAACATTGCCTTGACTGTCCATCAGCGTGACAGTCTCTACTGCGGCACCGATATCCCCGAAGTTGCCGCCGGCGTTCATTTTTACCGCTCCGCCAATTGAGCCGGGTATCCCTATTAGAGCTTCGATACCCGAAAGCCCCTTTTGCACGCAGGTTAAAACCAGCTTGCTCAATTCTGCACCTGCCCAGGTGGTGACCTGTTCGCCGTCAAATTGTGTCTGTTCGAATTGCTCTGAATCAAGCTTGATCACCGCTGCCCGCAGTCCCTGGTCACTGATTAGCAGATTGGAGCCGAAGCCCATCACATAAATCCGGATTTTGTTTTCATTGCATCGCTGGACGACTTCTTTAAGTTGTTCGATGCTCTGCGGCCTGATAAAATAATCAGCCGGCCCGCCTAAGCCGTACCAGGTATGATCGGCCAACGAGTGGTTGGTTTCAACTATTTTGTCTAAGCCGCTGAATATATTCATCTGCAACCTTCCAAATATCACCTGCACCCATTGTAACGACCAAATCTCCGGCAGTTACATTGTTTTTTAGATATTCGCAAATTTCGCCGAACTCATCGATAAATATTGCTTCTGTTCTGTTGCCCCGCATTCTTTCAACCAGTATCTGCGAATTAATCTTTTTTTTGGCCGCTTGCGAGTCTCGGACGAAATAAATTTCCGGGACAATAGTTACATCGGCAAGCTTAAAGCTTTCGGAAAAATCATCAAGCAAAAATCTTGTTCTGCTGTATTGGTGGGGCTGAAAAACGCACCAAATGCGCCTTGGCTCATACCTCTGGCGTAGCGCCGCAAGTGATGCCTTGATTTCGGTCGGGTGGTGGGCATAGTCGTCGATGACTGTGATTTGGCCGATCTGTCCCTTTAGCATCAGCCGGCGGTCGATGCCGGTAAAGCTGGGCAGCAGGGCAAGTACCTGGCCAGGGTCCAGTCCGGCATTAATCGCCATAGCCACTACTGCAAGGGCGTTTAGAATATTGTGACTGCCCGGCAGAGAGATTCGAGTTTTTCCTAACAATTTGCCGTTGTGGTAAACATCAAAGGTATGGAGTCCGTCATTTAGCTGAATATTGTCAGCGTAGAAATTGCAATTTTTATCAAGTCCGAAGGTCTCGCAGCGTATGGAATTGTCACCCCCGCGAAAGCGGGGGTCTCTGATAACTTTTGCCACGTTCGAATCTGAGCCGTTGGCAACCAGCACACCGTCCGGTTGGACACCGAGGGCGAAATCACAAAAAGCATCGACTATCTGGTCTTCGTTTTTGTAGTAATCGAGATGGTCCTGCTCGATATTTAGTATACAGCCGATTTTAGCTTTCAGGTTCAGAAAGCTTCGGTCGTATTCACACGCCTCTGCCACGAAATATTTACTGTCTCCGGCACCGGAAGAGCCGCCCAATTGCGTTATGTCGGCCCCGATGATAAAGTTTGGGTCGATGCCTGCTTGTTTGAGACAGTAGGTCAGCCAGCCGCTCGTTGTGCTTTTGCCGTGGGTGCCGGCTATGGCAATGCCCTCATAACAATTGCACAATATCCCCAACATCTCGGCGTATTTAAAAACTTTGTATCCTCTTTTGCGTGCCAGTTTCAATTCGGGATTGTCTTCTTTTATAGCGGCTGAGATAATAGCAGCATCCGTTTCTAAGTCGAGATTATTGGCGTTATGGCCGATTTTTATATCAGCCCCTATTTGGCAGAGCCTGTCCGTAACACCGCTTTGCATCTGGTCTGAGCCGGTAACAACGCAAGAGTGTTTTATCAAAAGTTTAGCCAGCCCGCTCATCCCGATACCGCCTGCCCCAATGAAGTGGAATTTTTTGCCGGCAACAGCTGCCGTGCCGGTTTTTATATTTACCGCGGAGACCGCCGAGTTCGCAGAGTTTAGTTCCTTCGCTTCGCTCGAGGACAGGTTTAATCTATTTTCTGTGTCTTCTGTGGCTGATTTTCCTAATTTTGTTGTATTTGGCTGGCTCATATCTCATCCTTGATAATGCTTGAGGTTCCATTGAGGGGATATTAGCATAAAGGTCAGGTAAAGAAAAGAAAAAAGGCCACGAACGTTATGCTCACGGCCTTATCAGGACTTGTCATTGTCGCTTCGGGGGCTGATTCATACTCCGAGCTGCTTCTTGATTAATCCAACTAATGAGTTTTTTATCTCAGGATGTCTTGGAATTGGAGCCTGCCTGCCAGTTCTTGGATTTGCATAGATATCATGCTTGCTGCCGTGCCTTTTCAGATAACAACCGCCTTTAACAAGGTCTTTTATCAGGGCTCTTCGTTTCACACTTCGATTCCCAGCTCGATGTGCTTAACATCAGGACGCCCGCTTTCGATGCCAGATTCGGCAAGCATCATATGATAGGCATCGATTATATTTTCCTTTAGTTCTTCTATGGTTTTGCCCTGGCTAAAGACTGCCGGAATTTCCTTTAATTTTCCGACAAACCAGTTATCATCCTGCCAGTATTCAAGGGTAAAGAACCTTTTCATTTTTTTATTCCTTTCGCCATCGGCATATCGTTTATAGAACTATTAGCGGTCCTTAATGCCTTTGTATAATAAATTCTACCAGATTTGGCTTGAGATAACAAGAAAAAAGGCCGCAAGTGCTGATTGTATTCGGATTGAGCGGCGAGCCAGCAGCAGGAAGTCGCTAAAGAAGATTTACGAACTCTTCAGTTGTCAGGCCGGCTTGACCGATAATAGCACGAAGCGTACCTTTAGGAATGTTTCTTCCAGGGTGGTTAGGTACAACAGTTCGTCTGTGAGTTTTAGGGTTGTACCAAATTTCATGGCTGCCTTTGGCGTGCCGGTCAAACACAAAACCTGCTTTACGAAGCCTGCGTATTACTTCGGATGGTTTAAGCGACGGAAGGCGACTCATGTTTCAACGGGAACAGGAATTTTAACATCTAATTTGAAGTGTGGGCTTTGACCTACAGTGAGATTTTTTGGAAGCCGGTCTCCGTGTTCGATGCAGGATTCTATGATTTTACGAGCCACATCTTCGGCTATTTCAATGGTCTCTGCAATAGTTCTACCCTGGGCAATTAGGCCTTGCAGAACGGAACTGGTGGCCAAATATTGACCCTCTTCTAAATATTCGATTGATATTGGAACAAGATATTCTGACATATCTATGACCTCAGTAGTAAAGATAACGTAAATTATAGGTTTTGTCAATGTAAATCCAGGCAATAGAAAGAAAAAAGGCTGAAAGCCCCAATGGCATCGGGACTCACAGGCCTTTGTCTTTCCTCTGTAAGCGGCGAGAACCTGAGCGGGCTATTGCCAGCCCCGTTAGAGGGACCCCGCTTTGCGGGAACCCAAATCTTCTCTTTTCCGCAATATCGGCCGTTTGTAGAATTTCTAATGGGGCCAGCAGGCTTCCGGCGGGTCAAGATTGCATTCAAGCCAGCTGAAGCAAAAGATGGCAAAGTCCTCAAAGTCAACTTTGCAATCACCATTGAAATCGCCGATAATTGAAGCGGTACAAATTTTAGATGTCAAGGCAACGCTGTGCCCCCCGCCGGCCGCAATGCCAATAAAGTCAAAGACCTTACCTGTCGGCACATCACACTGGCCGTGGTCGTTCCAGCCCCACGCTGCCAGCGTTCCGTCGGCCCTTAAAGCAAGACTATGCGAGTAGCCGGCCGAAATCGCAACAAAATCGCTACCATCAGGCACATTGCACTCGTCGTAGCTGTCGTCGCCCCACGCTGCCAGCGTTCCATCGGTCCTGAGGGCAAGGTTGTGAGCCTCGCCGGCCGAAATCGCAACAAAATCGTTGCCCAAAGGCACGTCGCACTGGCCGTGGTAGTCCCAGCCCCACGCTACCAGTGAACCATCGGACTTCAAAGCAACGCTGTGCCACCTGCCGGCCGCAACCGCAACAAAGTCCGTTCCTGCCGGTGTGTCACGACACTGGTCGAATTCGTCCTTGCCCCACGCCGCTAACCAGCCATCAGAGTGAAGAGCGAGATTGTGATAATTGCCAGCCGCAATCGCAGTAAAGTCGTAACCTGGCGGCACATTGAGCTGACCCCAGGTGTCATCGCCCCACGCTGCCAGCCTTCCATCGCTCTTAAGCGCCAGACTGTGCAAATGGCCGGCTGCAACGGCAACAAAATCGTCACCGACAGGCGCGTTGCTGCACTGGCCCTTGGTGTCGTCGCCCCGCGCTGCCAGCGTTCCGTCGGTCTTAAGGGCAACGTTGTGCGAGCCGCCAGCCGCAATCGTTGCAAAGTCGCGACCGTCAGGCACATTGCACTCACCGTGTTCGTTGTCGCCCCACGCTATAATGTGCCCCGCAAAAGCCAGGACACCGGTCAGCTCAAGATTATCGAATACAAACTTATCGTTTCCGTCTCTGTCGAGGTCAAGCATACGAAGCCTGACAGCGGGATTGTCTTCGATGGCCGATATTGACGACAGGTCATAACGAAAACTGTGCCAGCTCCAATCGTCTGTAATTGGGTGGTTATTTAATATCCTTATCCACTGACCAGAGCCGCCGACTTCATACTCCAAATCAAAGCTGGGAGATTTCTCGGATTTGTAATCCCACCTGATTGCTATATTTTCCCAACCCATTGTGTTGATAGTGATAATCCATTCGGCGTCTGCACCTGTAACTTTGACGTCATCCCACGCAGCTCCCTGGCCTGCAGCGTGGAAGGTCCCTTCTGCGTCCGTGTAGGCGGTTCCATTCTTACCGTCATCATCAATGTCGCCGCCCGATAAGCTCAGTGTAGGTACGCCAATAACACGCTCGGTGGTTACGTCCTCGGTATAATTCGACGAATCCGGGCCAAAGTCCCAGATTGCCATTAGATCCGCGTTGGCCGTGCCGCCAAGCGCCAGCAAAAACACCAAAACCAGTGAAGCAACTACTTTTCTCATTTTTTTCGCCTCCATCCTTTCCCCCGTTTTTTCACGATAAAATACACCGAATACTTTCTGTCCTTAGAAACTATAATTATATTATTTATCGCAACTTCAATCAAGGTCTTTTTGTGTGGGAAAGCCCGGCAAGAAACAAAAAAATGCCTTCTCACCGCTTTTTTTCAGGAGAAACGTGTCTGATTGAGAGAAACACGCCAAGAAAAATTTGCAGGATTTTGCATTTTCCCCGTAAATCCGGGGAAATAAAAACTTTATTGCTGTGAGCCCGCCCCCAAACGCCCTTTTTTAACCGCAAAGTTCGCTGAGAACGCAGAAATTAGCTCTTTAGACGGGGATTAACAAGATTTACACTGTTTTTTCCTGTTTATTTCTGCCACAAAAAAGCTAGTCGCAAAAGTCATATTTGTATTTTTTTGCCACGAATCTTCACTAATTATTATTGGTAACTGGTAATTGGTAACTGGTAATTGGTAACTTGTAATTGGTAACTGGTAATTGGTAACTGGTAATTGGTAACTGGTAATTGGTAACTGGTAATTGGTAACTGGTAATTGGTAAC
>JAUXAB010000085.1 GCA_030615025.1 Phycisphaerae bacterium
TGGTGGCAGCCTCAAGCGCAGCTTGGGGATGGGCCTCCCGGCCGGAGCTAACAACAAAGGGCCACAAGCGTGATGCTTACGGCCCTTTGTTTAACCCGGATTTGGCAGTTAATTGGTGACAAACAGACAGGATTTTGATAGTATAGTGTATCCGAATGTTACGGAATGTTATTAATCTGCATTTCTCATTAACGGCAGAGTTCGCAGAGACCGCTGAGAAGACCCCCGTGCTTTCTTGCAAAAGCAAGAACGGGGGTCAGAATTCGGCGTAATTTTTTACATAACAAAAAGCTCTGCGACCTTCGCGTTCTCCGCGGTGAGAAATACAGGCTAAGCGAGTTATTTGGGGAATCTCGTTTGAAAGTAAAATGTCAGATAGATAAGGAAAGGAGTAGCCCAGATGTTCATGTCACTCGCCATAATCCGGAAATGTATCTCTATCATATTAATTGGCGGTCTTATCGTAACGAGTGCAGCATACGCTGCTGAACAAGAAGCCTTGTGGCCCCAGTTTCACGGGCCGAACCGAGACAACCTTTCCACTGAAAAGGGTCTTTTGAAGAAGTGGCCCAAGGAAGGGCCTGAGCTGCTCTGGAGAAGCCAGGGGCTCGGACATGGGTATTCCAGCGTATCGATTGCGGCTGGAATGATTTATACAGCCGGTAACATCGAAAAAGAGACTGTCATCACCGCTCTGAATATGGACGGTAAGGTTTTGTGGCAGGTGAAAAACGGCAAAGGCTGGACCGGAGACCGCCCCGGCACCCGTGGAACCCCAACCATCGACGGGGACAGGCTCTACCATGAAAGCCCCCTTGGGGATGTAGTCTGCCTTCAAGCCAAGACGGGAAAGAAGATTTGGGAGTTGAATATCCTCGATAAGTACCAGAGCAAACACCCCACGTGGGCCTTAGCTGAATCGCTGTTAGTCGATGGAGATAACGTGATATGTTGTCCGGGAGGACCTCAAACCTGCATGGTTGCACTGGACAAGAATACGGGAGCAGTTGTTTGGAAAGCGGCCGGCACGAATGAGCGGGCGGGCTACGCCTCTCCGATTGTCGCTGAGTATAAAGGGCTGCGAATTATCATCACACTTACCCTCAAAGGCATGATCGGTGTAAATGCCGACACCGGCGAACTTCTGTGGCATGTCAAACACGTCTCGTATGCCGATGAGAATGTCTTCACTCCCATCTATCACGACGGTCAGGTGTTTATCAGCAGTATTAAGGCAGGTTCGGTCAAGTGGAAGATTAATGTCAAAGACGGCAAAGCCTCGGTTGAAGAGATATGGCGTTCAAAAGAACTCGATAATCACCACGGTGGCGGCGTGTTAGTCAATGGTTACATCTATTCATCAAGCTGTATCTACAATGGCTCCAAGTGGATATGCCTGGACTTCAAGACCGGCGAGAAGAAGTATGCGGAAAAGGGGGTCGGCAAGGGCTCGCTGACGTATGCTGATGGAATGCTGTACATGTTAAGCGAAAACCGCGCTGTAGGACTTGTTCGGCCGACTCCTGATAGTTATGGACTGATTAGCTCATTCAAGATTCCTAAAGGTGGAAAAGGTAACAGCTGGGCTCATCCCGTTGTATGCGACGGCAGGCTGTACATTCGCCACGGCGAGTTTCTTTATGCATACAGTGTGCGCTGAAAACAGCCAGCGTCATTGTCCACCGTTTTTCGGTGTCTTGAATTGGATACTTATTTGGGAAATCTCGGTTGACAGTTATCCAGCCAATGGTAGGATATAGGAAGCAGAAGGTAAGGCAATCTCGAAATTCGAATCTTTCGACCGTGTTCGGGACAGGTATCGAAATCCGAGACAAATCCGAATGGCCAAGAACGGCAAATTCCAAACCGGATAGTCGTTAGCAACGACTCAAGCGGCCGCCGCTTCGGCGTTAATGCAAACATCCGGGTTTAAAGTTATATTCGCAATTATTCAGCTATTTACCTACCAGCCAGTCTGCGATAAGCTCCCGTAAGTCATCCAGACGCACATTCCCGTCGCAGGTAAAGTCAGCGCCTCCACACGTGCCGCAGTTGGTTCGCCCCCAGTGTTCGGCAAACATAGCATGGTCCACAAAATCCACATCGGCATCGTTGTCCATGTCGCCTAAGATTTCACATTCATCTGGAATGCCGTTGCCGTTACAGTCCCTGGATGTTCCGTTTGCGATATCGATGGAGTCCGGGACGCCGTTGCCGTTGCAGTCATTGGTGGCACTGGTGACAAGCGGGGTCCGCCACGCGGTCAGGGCGTCGACATCGTCATCGAGCGGGGCGTCCAGGAATGGGAACGAGGAACCGGTCAGGTAAGAGGCGTAGAGCATCCTCGGGTCCTGTCCGCCGGATTCGTCGACACCTGACGTCAGCCAGTCGTCCTCATCCACACTGAACAGCAGGGTGAGGACCTCGTTGCCGGTGTCCGGGTTCATCGTCCAGACAAACTCAAAGGCGTCGATGTCGGTGTCCTCGTCAAGGCCGAGGTGAACGACCTCATCGATGACCTGAACAAACCCGCCACCGGCGGGTATCACCTCGTAGATACCGCCGGGGTCAAGCCCCACACCACCGCTGGCATCAACGTAGGTCGCCTCGTGGTCAGGTGAAAACAGCCACGTATTACACTCACAGTCCGCCTGCACGCAGATGATATCGAGCGAATCGACGTCGTCATCGTCTTTTTCGTCAACTCTCGGGTCTGGATTGGGCCTGAGACTGGGGTGCAGGCTTACCTCGTCCTCAATGGGGTATTGAGCGCCAACGATTGCGGGCGTAACGACTGTGATAAGGTTGAGGCCAATGATCTCATGCTGCCCGACGGTAGTGCCGTACGTGTCGAGCCCGGGCGACTGGACCTTGACCGGTACCTCACAGCTCCATTGGTCGCCGACATAGTGCCCGCTCGAGTCATCGTCGTAGGAAATGATCAAATACTGCGCCGGCATAACACAGTTCGAGGAGAATCGAGCAATGGGGTCCTGCATGGGGTCAGCCAATAAATCTACGACTGAAAAGTCGACATTATCGTGTCCGTCGAGGTCGAAATAGTCCTTGACGACCTGTTCCGGCGGGGTGTTCGGAGTACAAGTCGGCGCGGCGGTGTACATTGCTATTGCCGGGATGGGCCAGGGGTCGGTGCCAAAGATGTAGGAGTCGTCCTTAATCCCGTTGTTGCCACCGGCCGGCAGAGCAGGGCCGTGCCACAGGTAGGCGTCGCCTGGGTCAAAGACCTCGTCGCCGTCCATGTGTGGGTCGCTCAGTTCCGTATCGGAGCCGATATCCAGCGAGAACTCCAGCTTGGGCTCGCCAGGAGGTGGGACATGCGGCGGGCCGCTCAGGCTCAAGACCATCTTGCCATCGAATATCGCACTGGCGGAATCCCTGTTAAATGCCCCTCTGCCCGGGTCGTTGATCTCCGCATCGGTCAACACTTCCACGTGAAAATCGACGATATCGCCAACGGTAAGATCGAGCGAGCCGGTGCTGTTGTTCCACAGCCAGCCTCTGACGTTGTCGAAGTCAAAATCACCATTGAATAAATCCCCGCCCTTGAGTCTGAGGATCCCATTGCGCACGAAAGCGGGGTCCTCGTTGCCGGCCTCGTGCCTCAAGTTGTTAAAAGAGAAGATGTCCCAATAGTAGTCTGCGGTAACCGGGGTGCCGGGCGTTGCGCCGGTGATCTTGAGGCCGAGGTCACCTATCAGGTCGGCAATCCCCCAGGCCTGATAGAACGGGCGCTCACAACTGTGGAAGGTCCTGGAACCCGCGTGCCATTTGATAGTAACGACTGGTGTGCCGATGCCGTCGACCCAGAAATAGACGAAGCCGCGTCCTATGAGCGGGCAGGTAGCACCCATCAAGCCACAGTATGCATTGGAGGTGCCTGCTTTGTCCTTGAGGAGCATGCCTGAGACCATGGTTGTTTGCTGGTTGGTTATCCAGCACCAAGATGGAGGAACTGGGAATTCGTTGGCGTATCCTTCCGTGTAGCCGTCGAACTTGTCGCGGTCTAACTGCCACACCGGCTGGGCCAACGCGTTTGAGCTGCCAAGCATTACGATAATCGCTGAGGCAGCCAGGATGGTGGCAAGAGCGCCTGCGGGGCTGGAACGCCACCTCGGGTCATGTGTTTCGCACTTTCTCATTTCCCTTCTCCTTAAAAAAAGTAGGTAATAAGTGAACAGTTTCCGCCACCTGCCTGTGCAGGCACAAGTCTTAAATGTCAATTATACTAATTATTGAAACTATAGTCAAGCAATAATTGCGATAATCCGATATTCCAACCCCTTACCAGGTTCGGCGCCGACACCTACAAAATAGTGGATATTTATAGCGGATAACAAGGATTGATGGATGATTCCGCCACACGGACGGCGGATCTTCGATTTCGCAGGAATGACAAATGCTCTTATCTTATTGTTAAAACTGTACTTATATTAAAATCTGACTCAAGAACGGTCAGTTTGAGTAATCAATTGAGTTTCCCCACGACCAGGCAGGCGTTGTGGCCGCCAAAGCCGAAAGAGTTGCTCATTGCGATATCGACATTCGCCTGACGGGCTTCCAACGGCACAAAATCCATCCGCAGGTCACATCGCTCATCCGGGTTATCGAGGTTGATTGTGGGCGGGATGGTCGATTCGTTAATGGCTTTTATACATACTATAAGCTCAACCGCGCCGCTGGCCCCGAGTAAATGGCCGAGGCTGCCTTTCGTCGAGCTGATAAGCAGCTTATAAGCATGGTCACCAAAAACAGTTTTGATAGCTGCACTCTCGGTGATGTCATTTAGCTCGGTGCCTGTTCCGTGTGCATTGATATAGTCAACACTCTCCGGCTCGAGACCGCCATCCTTGAGTGCCAATCTCATTGCCATTGCTGCGCCTTCACCATTCGGCATGGGGGCTGTAATGTGATAACCGTCATCGGTGGCACTGTAACCAAGAAGCTCGGCATATATATGTGCACCGCGTTTTTTAGCGTGGCTGATTTCTTCGAGGATGAGGACGCCGGCGCCCTCGGAAAGAACAAAACCGTCTCTGTCCTTATCAAATGGTCTTGAAGCGGCTGTTGGGTCGTCATTTCGAGTGCTTAGCGACCTTGCGGCGCAGAACGAGGCCAAGCCTATCCGTGTAAGAGCCGCTTCGGAGCCGCCTGTTATCATAACGTCACTTTTGCCGGCAAGGATGTTGCAAAAAGCTTCGCCGATGGCGTGACTGCCCGAAGCGCAGGCGCTTACGACAGAATAATTTGGTCCCCGGAGTCCGTAACGAATTGCAATATTTCCACTTGCGGCGTTAGCCATAAGCCTTGGGACAGTGAAAGGGGACAGCTTCCTTACGCCTTTACTCAGCAGCCTTAGGTGCTGGTCTTCAATCTCCTTGATACCGCCTATTCCGGTGCCAACGATAACGCCGACCCGAAAGACGTCCTCTTTGGAAAAATCAAGGGCGGAGTCATTGACAGCCTGGATGGCCGCCGCCATTGCGAGCTGCGAGAAGCGGTCCATGCGTTTGCTTTCTCGCTGGTCGACATATTTAGTTATGTCGAAATTCTTTATCTCGCCGCCGATCCTCACCGGATATGCACTGGTGTCAAAGGATTCTATGGAAGAGACGCCGCTTTTGGCCTCGCACAGCGCAGCAAAAAGGCCGTCAGCTGATTCGGCTAAGGCGGTAACACAGCCCAAGCCTGTAATAACTACTTGCCGTTTACTCATATTAAACTTGTTCGCTACTGTTGGTCCCTGGAGCGTGCAACATTGGTGATGTAATCAATTGCGGCACCGACCGTCTGGATTTTCTCGGCCTCTTCGTCAGGAATACTCATATCAAACTCGTCTTCAAACTCCATAACCAGCTCAACCGTGTCCAGTGAGTCGGCATTCAAATCGTTAATAAATGAGGTTTCACGTGTTATTTCAGACTTGTCTGTGCCCATTTGCTCATTTATTATGTCGATAACCTTACTTTCAATTGCCTGAACATTTACCTCATTAGCACTCACTTGTTTTTCCTCCCTGTTCAAATAGGAATTTATTCTGTAACCTCACAATCGGCCTCCAGCAACAATAACTAATACTAAATATCGACATCATTTATTATTTTGGCAGGTATACTACATAGTAAAGTGCTCATCTACAAACATTTTTTTATTTTTTTTTGGGTGTTTTAGAGGGGGTAGAACAGCGATTTACGATTTGCTATTGCCGATTTATTATTTGCAATGGGGGTTGGCGCGGAGGAATTGAGCCACAAATTGGCATGAATTGGCACGAAATTATTTTAGACAGGATAACAGGATTAGGCGGATTTTGTTTTAGCCAGCTTGGTGTTCTCGGCAAGTTCTGCTCTGAAAGCAAGCTTTTGCCACAGAGACTCGCTTTCGGTCACAGGTGCATTTTGAAATGCCCCATTTATGAAGCTAAGCTAAAAATGGATTTTTATCAGGTGCAGATTTGGAATGGTGATTGGTAATTGGTGAACGGTTAAATGCAGGCAGAGAGGTGGGGCCCCGGTCGGTTCGTGACCCGTGGCTCGTGAAGCGGGTGAGGGGAAAATTTCCCTCGGCTGCGTTCGGAATGCCGGCAAGTATGGCGTCGCCGTGGCGGCGACGGCTAAACGAACAATGGCGGAGGTGATTATAGTTCGGTAGTCAGTTTTAGCTTGCACTATCCGTGCCGGACGATTATTCTATGTTGAGCATAAATAACGAATATCTAATAAGGAGCAAATTAAAATGACGAATAGACAACTTCTCAACAGGCAGCCGGCCTCGGCCGGGAAGCAGTGGCAGGGCGTCCTGTGCGCCCTGTGCGTCCTGTGTGTCGCTGTGATGAGCACTCCCTGTGGTTGTGCAGTGCAGCAGGACAAATCGAGTAAGGGCCGCTGGATAAAGCTGTTCAACGGTAAGAACCTGGTGGGCTGGAAGGTCAAGATAGCCGGTCACAAACTGAATGACAATTATGGAAACACGTTCCGGGTGGAGAATGGAATCCTGAAGGTGTGTTATGATGAGTACGAGAAGTTCGACGGCAAATTCGGACACCTTTTCTACAAGGACAAGTTCTCACACTACAAACTCCGCGTGGAGTACCGGTTCGTTGGAGAGCAAAGTCCCGGAGGTCCGGGATGGGCTTTTCGAAACAGCGGGATAATGATGCACTGTCAGCCGCCCGAGAGTATGAGAAAGGAACAGAGTTTTCCAGTTTCGGTTGAGGTGCAGCTTCTCGGGGGCAACGGCAGGGATGAGCGTTCTACAGGCAATGTTTGCACTCCGGGCACGCATATCGTGATGGACGGCAAACTCGTCACCCGCCACTGTATCCCATCGGCTTCAAAAACCTATCACGGTGACCAATGGGTGACGATGGAAGTTGAGGTGCACGGCAACTCCATCATCAAGCATATCGTTAACGGCCAGGTGGTGCTGGAATACGAGAAGCCGCAGCTTGACGAGAAGGACCGTGACGCCCGGAAACTGATCAAGAACGGGGACAAGATGCTGAGCGAAGGCTATATATCCCTTCAGGCTGAAAGCCATCCCGTTGAATTCCGCAAGGTGGAGATCCTTCGATTGAATGAATGACGCTTTTCTGGTGAAGCGTGAATTAGAGAATTAGTGAATTAGAGAATTGGTTAATTGGTGAGTAGTGAAACGTGGATGAGGGGATGGGCTTTTACATAGCCATTCCGCCGTCGACGCAGAGGACCTGGCCGGTGATGTAGGCGGCATCGTCGCTTGCAAGAAATGCAACGGCCTTGGCTACGTCATCAACGCTGCCGACCCTCCGCAAGGGTATAAGCTGTTTGGCGGCTTCTATGACCAAGTCCGGCAGCTTTTTCGTCATTTCCGTTTCGATAAAGCCGGGGGCTACGCAATTGGCTGTTATGTTCTTTTTTGCCAGCTCACGAGCTATCGTTTTGGTCATGCCTATAAGGCCTGCTTTGCTGGCGGAGTAGTTTGTCTGGCCGGCGTTGCCCATAATGCCGGAAACAGAGCTGATACAGATAATGCGTCCAAACTTGTTTCTCACCATAGACTTCGCGGCTGTCCGCGCTGCCGCAAAGGCCGCTCGAAGATTTACATCGATAACCTTATCGAAATCCTCATCGCTCATGCGAATAAGCAAGTTGTCGCGCGTAATGCCGGCGTTGTTGACCAGAATACCTATCCCGCCGTGTTCAGAAGACAAAGATTCGAGAGTCTCGGTGAATTTGGGCGTATCTGTAATATCAACACATTTTGTTATAACATTCAAGCCGGCTTCTTTTACAACACTTTCAAGCTCGGTAAGCTGCTCAGCGTTTATGTCGAGGCCGGCGACGACACGGCCTTGCTTGAGCAGCTCAAGAACGATTGCACGGCCTATTCCTCTGGCGGCACCTGTTACAACAGCGAGTCTTTTTTCCGACATCTACTTAATCTCCTGATTATTGGTTATTGGTAACTGGTTATTGGTAACTGGTTATTGGTTAATTGGTAATTTCACTTATACCTTTTAATAAATCCAAGCTGCTAATATTGATTACCTTAGTTTTTCTATTGATTCTTTTCATGAGGGAAGTCAGGACCCTCCCCGGTCCGATCTCGTAAAACTTTTCGACTCCATCAGCCAAAAGTCGTTCCATACATTTTTGCCAAAGAATAGGACAAGTCAATTGCTTTGTTAAACCTTCTGCGATTTTTTTGGCACTTTCGTAATACTGGGCATTAATATTGGCAATAATCTTGATATTCGAAGGGTCTGAGATGTCGGTTTTTTGTAGTGCCTCTTTGAGAGTATCTGCTGCGCTGGACATCATTTCGGTATGGAAGGCACCCGCTACTTCCAGCGGCACTGCTTTTATAGCGCCATATTTTTCTGCCAATTCCGCTGCTCGCCGGCAAGCTGCTTTACTGCCACTTACGACGATTTGGCCCGGGCAGTTGAAATTAACAGCTTGCAGAAGCTCGCCTTCGCTTGCTTCGGCACAAAGCTGACGTACTTTTTCTTCATCAAGGCCAATAATACTGACCATCGCACCTTCGGTAGCATCGGCAGCGGCCTGCATTGCCTGGCCGCGTTTCTGCACGAGAATGAGCACATCCTCAAAACTGATAACACCAGCGGCGTAGAGGGCAGTATATTCGCCCAAGCTAAGGCCTGCTGTTACGTCGGCAGTTATTGTTTTGGTTTCAGGATTTGTCCTGAGGATCTGCAATATGGCAGCAGAAGTTACAAAAATCGCAGGCTGCGAGATCGTTGTGGTGTTCAACTTATCGGCAGGGCCTTGGAAACAGATTTGGCTCAGATCAAATCCGACAATATCATTTGCCTTCTGAAAGATCTGGGCCGCTGCAGGAAAAGAGCGGGCGATTTCGGCGCCCATTCCTGCGACTTGAGCGCCCTGTCCTGGAAATAAGAAAGCGGTCTTCATAACTCGTGTCTCGTCGCTCGTGTCTCGTGGCTCGTGGGCGGCGACGGCTAAACAAGTCACTTTAGTTCACTTAAAATTGAATTACATTTGCCCCCCAGGTCAGGCCTGCGCCAAAGGCCACAAAAATAACGATGTCACCCTGCTTGATTTTACCCTGCTTGACGCACCCATCGAAGGCTATGGGCACCGAGGCGGCTGAGGTATTGCCATACTCGGCGATATTTATAAAGACCTTTTCATCAGGTAATTTTAGCCGCTTCGCTGCAGACTCGATAATCCTTCCGTTCATCTGATGCGAAATTAGCATCCCAATGTCGTCAAGGGTCAAGCTGCAGGCTTGGAGACACTCGGTAACAGTTTCAACAATCCTCCGAACAGCCTGCTGATAGACTTCCCTTCCCTTGATTTCCATATAGATTTTCCTGGGGCTGTCCAATTCCTTGCCTGCCGGATAGCGAGAGCCATATGCCTGGCAGTTCAATGCCTCCCAGTAATCCCCGTCTGAAGCCATAGTGCTGTATAAAATACCCTTGCGTGTGTCATTGCTTCGCTCGAGCACGACTGCTCCGGCACCGTCGCCGAAAAGGATGCAGCTTGTGCGGTCCGTCCAGTCAGTAATCTTAGTTAAAGTTTCGGCCCCTATTACGAGCGCGTTTTTAAACCGCCCACTTTCCAAGAACTGCTGCACGATGGACAAACTGTAAATAAAACCGCTACAAGCGGCACATAAATCAAACACCCATGCTTTCTTTGCCTGCAGGGAGCGCTGCACAAAGGAGGCAGTCGAAGGGAAAACCATCTCCGGCGTGATGGTAGCTACGATGATAAGTTCAAGTTCGCTGGGGTCAATCTTTGCGTCGGCCAAAGCCTTTTTCGCAGCTTCGGTGGCTAAAAATGCGGTAGTTTCGCTGTCAGTAGTAATGTGTCGAACTTTGATTCCGGTACGCGTGGTAATCCATTCGTCCGAGGTGTCCACCATCTTTGCGAGGTCATCATTGGTTAATATTTTCGCCGGCACAAATGAACCACAACCAGCGATAACTGCGCGATAAGGTGGCGGCCGGTCGTTAATTAGCCTATTCATCATTCGTCCTTATGGAGGTTTGTGACAGATATTCAACGATCTTTTCGTTTATTTTTTCGGTGTAGAATCTTTTGGAGGCCAAGATGGCATTTTTTATGGTTCTACTTCGGCTTGACCCGTGACAGATTAGTGCCGTGCCGTTAATTCCTAACAAGGGGGCGCCGCCATATTCATTATAGTCGTATTTCCTATAAATCCTTGTTATGACAGGCTTAAACTTCATAGCCAGTCTCAGTTTTTCTGTCAAAAGCTCGTGTTTTATGGCCTTAAACAAGCCGTTAACAAGGCCTTCGGTCAGTTTCAAGATTACATTGCCAACGAAACCATCGCAAACTGCGACGTCACAGACGCCTTTGAAGATGTCTCTGCCTTCGATATTTCCGACGAAATTCATATTAGGATCGGATTTTATCAGCTCGCGTGCCTTTTTAACGACCTCATTTCCCTTTGCGTCTTCCTGTCCGATGCTCATAAGTCCGACCCTTGGGTTTTCAATGCCAAGCAGATGCTTTAAATACATCTTAGCCATAACGCCATATTGATAAAGATTTATGGGCTTGCAGGCGATGTTGGCGCCGACGTCACATATTGCCACCGGCCCTTCGAAGGTGGGAAAGACTACGGCTATGCCAGGCCGATTAACACCGGATAGATTTCTCATCCTCATCTGGAAAGCGGCAACACAAGCGCCCGTATTGCCGGCTGAAATGACCGCATCAGCCTGGTTCAGTTTTGCCATCTTTGCCATAACGGCGATTGAGCTCTTGCGTTTTCTTCGGAAACTCTCTACGGGCGGTTCGTCCATGCCAATGACTTCCGGAGCATCAACAACGCTGATGGCACCTTCACGAGACTTCAAAGGGGGCAATTGCGGCTCTATCACGTCCTGGGGGCCGACAAGTATCAGCTCATCATTTTCGCCGAGCAGCTCAATTGATTCCAACACACCAGCGATAATTTCATCGGGCGCATTGTCACCTCCCATTGCGTCAATAGCAATCCGCATCCTTAGCTACTTTCCTCTTTTCCGAGCTTCAAAGTTATCTTGGGGTTGAGATAACCACAATTCGTACATGCAGCGTGCGGGAGCCTGGCTTGTCCGCACTGTGGGCATAGCGCATAGTTTACGGCCTTTAGCCGATGATGGCTGCGACGAGTGCGTGTTCTGCTCTTACTGGTTTTCTTTTTGGGTAACATTTCTTACTACTTCATAAAGTCTTCAAAAATACTAAAAACAGCCTAAATAGTCGACCGGCAGGGTTTTGTCAAGTGAAATTTACGAGAATATAACCAGGGGTGTGGGAAAAGGCTTTGCCGACTGTATATATGCCAAATACGAAATACGAAGCACGAAATTCTTTTGGACGGGATAACAGGATTAGGCGGATATTGTTCAACCGCGGAGGACGCAGAGAACGCACTCGTCTCGGCGTAGACGCGAGCCGTAGCCGGAGAGAATTCAATAATATTTAACCGCGGATTTCACTGATTATGCGGATTTTTGGGTCGCCTTTTGGCTTCTTTTGTGGTGCATCGCCAGTCCCGATAAATCGGGACGAGAGAGTTGTCGTTAAGAAAAATGCGTTTATAGTATTTTATTGACGGATTGGAGGATTTGTGGTATTTTGGGCTAACAACGGGGGCTGACGACTGGTAACCGGCCACGGCCAACTAATTTATAATCAACATTTGACAGGCCGGGAACGGCTATATAATAACGACTATCGACTAAATATGAGACCTGTCCTGAGCGCAGTCGAAGGATATGAAAATTGAACCGAAGCAGCGGCTAAATTGGCAACCAAACGTGTGAAACTATTGCAAATGTTAACCAAAATAATCTGCAAAGAGAAAATCGAAAGCTTCGCCTGATGTGGCATCTTTACATTATTAAGCAGAGGGAAAAGTTTTACACGCCAATAACCACAGATCTCAAAAATCGCTTACACTAACATGGTAATCCTCCATTGCTTTATAAAGAGCCTTTTCAAAATAAGCATCAAGCTGCGCTAAGGTTTTTGTCATTCTGAGCGCAACGAAGTGAAGCGAAGAATCTCAATTCTGTGTGTCAACTGGTACATAGGTAACACTCTATGCCGACGACATAGGTAACACTCTTCAGGTGAGTTTACACTGAGCTTCGGAGTTCACCCTGAGTAAAAGAGTTTACACTGAGTGAAATCGAAGGGAAGGGAGAGAGTTGCCGTTGAAGTTTTTTGTTCGTGTCTTTTGTTTTTGTTTCTTTTTCCATTATTACTTCCGGGATTTACTACTTAGAGCTAAATTATGGTGAGAAATTCCAAATACCCCCAATGTCCGAGTTCAATAAGTGAATCATTATAAAAACAGGCCAGAGAGTTGGCGTTTAATAAATATTGAAATTCGAGAGGGATTGGGGTAGGATTATTGATGTCGTACGGAGAAAATTATGCTGTTTAAGAGTTTATCTGGGAAATGTCGGGTTGATGTTGGCGGCAAATCAACTATATAATCCAAACAACGTTTTGTGCACATAAGAAATGAGGAAAGTGCTATGAAGAGACGAGAACTTTTGAAAGTCGTAGGGGGTGTTGTGGGGAGCTATGCTCTTGGAGTGCAGACGCTATTAGGTGCGAAGAAGCAAGAGCGTTTGGATGTTGAGCAGGAGAAGGTTGCGGGATTGCCGCGACGAGTCGTGGGGCGAACGGGTGAAAAGGTCTCGGTTGTAGGATTTCCGGGCCTGGCACTAAGTCACTATGACCAGGGACGCTGTACCGAGGGACTACACGATGCCTTCGAGCGGGGCGTTAATTATTTCGATGTGGCTCCGGCGTACGGGAGGGATGGTGAGTGTGAAATAAAGATGGGGATAGGACTGAAGGGTATTGAACGCAGCCGGATTTTTTTAGCCTGTAAGACAAGGAAGCGCGACAAAGAAGGCGCTCGGATGGAATTGGAGCGGTCGCTGAAGCGGCTGAAAACGGATTACTTCGACTTATACCAGATGCACTGTATACGCAGGCCTGAAGAGGTTAAGCAGGCATTGGGGCCGAATGGGGCAATTGAGACTTTTTTGAAAGCCAGAGAGCAGGGGAAGGTCAAGTACCTCGGATTTTCAGCACATACCACTAAGGGGGCACTGGCCGCTATCAAGGGCTTTCGGTTCGATACGATAATGTTCCCCATCAATTTCATTGAGATATACAAGGTGGGAATTGGCAGGCAGGTGCTTGAATCAGCACAGAAGTATGGGGCGGCCGTCATGGCCATCAAGACATTGTCAATGGGTGCCTGGCCGAAAGGTGCCAAAAGGACAAGGAAATGGTGGTACCGGACCACGGAAACTCAGGAGCAGACCAATCTTGCGATGCGCTTTACACTGTCGCAGAAGTGCGTTGTGGCAGGGATACCGCCGTCATTTCTCGACCTTCTCAGTATGGCAATCGAGGCGGGGAAATCGTACAAACCTATCACTAAAACCGAAGTGAAGAAACTGCAGGAGACGGCGAAAACCTGCGAGTCCGTGTTCGAACGCGAACAAGTTGCGCGTGGTGACTTGAGTGAGCCAATTTACGCAGACAGTCCGCACGAGTGTTGTCCGGGTGCTTATGTCTGAGCCACTGAAGATTGAGTGCGGCGGCTGTAATCGTTGACAATAACACCAAATTTTGTTCTACTCAGGTGTTATAAATTTGACTTTGCGGCTAAGCTGGTTTCCAAACAAATCTTGCACTTTTTGACCAAAAGGGTATAATTACAGACCAGCTAACATTGGGGGTGCATCGCCAGCACGCCCTGTGGGAACGCGTTGAAGAAAACCCTCTCCCAAGTGAGTTTACCCTGAGTGAAAGAGTTTACACTGAGTGAAATCGAAGGGAAGGGAAGGGAGAGAGTTAGAACTTAATATATTTGTAAGCAATAGATTAATAATATGAATGGCCCCGAGCTGTTAAAATGGGAGAACTGGAAGGATAAGGAATAACTAACTGCTCACGTGCAGGAAAAAGCAACTGGGAAGGCGAAAATCGATAGTTTCATTTGAGCGAAGTCCCGCACTTACTCCAGTTAGTGCGGGGTAAGAAGAATATAGAAAGCTTTGTATAGGAAGAAGACGATGAAGAATGACTCGTCGATAAAGATACTTGAAGAACAAATTGAAAAAATTGACAGCCTTATCAAACCGCCTGCTTTCAATCCAGAATACAAAATGTGGAACCAAACCACCCGACGGATACTGGAGGCCATGTTTGACACGGAAACCGTCAAGTTATTTACGTCAATACGTCCTTCACGTACAGCAAATACAGAGGAGGGCTTTTTCGAACTCTACGAAGAAGAGCTTGAAAACAAAAAGCGGATGCTCACAGAGATATTGAGCGAACATAAGCGTCTGGCCAATACGCAACTGTCACTTACAGAAGATGGTAAGCCTGTTACAGAGCAAGCCTCAAGGCCTACAAGCAAAAAAGTATTTATAGGTCATGGTGGAACTTCTGTTTGGAAAGATCTTAAAGATTTCATCCAAGATCGTTTAAAACTACCTTGGGATGAATTTAATCGCGTTCCGGTAGCAGGGACAACTAATATTGCGCGGCTTTCCGAAATGTTAGATGCGGCAGCAATAGCATTCCTTGTGATGACAGGTGAAGATGAACAAGCTGATGGCAAACTTCAAGCACGAATGAACGTAGTCCACGAAGCAGGCCTTTTTCAAGGAAGGCTTGGTTTCAAAAGGGCAATTGTACTTATTGAAGATGGGTGCGAGGAGTTTAGCAACATACAAGGGTTAGGCCAAATTCAATTTCCTAAATCTAATATTAAAGCAGCTTTCGAGGAAATACGTCAAGTTCTTGAAAGAGAAGGGATATTGGAGGTCGACGAAAGGACGTAATTCGCCCAAACGCAAGAGATTGACCGAGTATTGAAGAAGCAACGGGAACTTCTTATACAGAAAGAAACAGTCTGCGTTTCCCGTTTTATAAAGACTGTATAATCATTGTTGGTAACAACGGGTTAATTGGACATGGCTAGTAAGCGGAAAAGAGTAAAAGAACTTGCGCGAGAGGCCAAAATCGACGCCGATGAAGCCCTCCTAGTGCTATGGGACGCCGGTTTCGATAAAATCATCAGCCCAAATGATAGGCTTGGGCCAAGAGAGGTAAACCGCGCTAGGAGAGCTCTTGGGATGGCAACGCGCCGAGAACTAAAAAGTGTTGCATATTGGATGAGCGTACTCGACTTATATGAGCCAGAATTGCGATCTTTACTTCGCAAGCTATCAGTGCCAATCGGGGATAAAGCACGAAAGTTACAACCTAAGGCTATGTCAAGGCTCAAGGCCGAGGCGCGCAAACTTGGAATTGACCCAATTACTGGAACCATGAGTAAAATGGTCATTCTTGCTAAAAAAAGGGAACCACCTGCTTTTAAGTGGAGAACCCCCGGACATGAACGGGAACTACGTTGGCTGAATGAGGAGGAGGTGAGAAACATACACTTTATATTGGTAGAGGATTTTTTTCCGACTCCCGATCCGATCATCCCGCCAGGAGTACAAAGTGAATCATTGCTTGCATCA
>JAUXAB010000039.1 GCA_030615025.1 Phycisphaerae bacterium
TCCATCGGTAGAGTGGACGTGCTTGCGCGTCTGATTGTGGACGGGATGTATCATTATGAGTATTTTAATCCGGAGAAGTTGCCTGAAAGGCATGTTGAGATGTTTTTAGAGATAAATCCTATCACTTTTAACGTAAGGGTGAAAGAGGGAATATCTCTCTCACAACTTCGTTTGTTTTATGGTCATCCTGGGGATTCGCAGAAGCGAGGTAAGGAGCTATGCAAATCTCTATTGTTTCATGAAGAAGGACCAGTAGAAGACCCCATGATATCGGTTGATTTGTCGGAAACACAGATTTGCAGCACAGGTGTTTCCGCTTCCGCATTCGGTGCCAAGAAACAAGAAAATCCTATAGATTTATGGAAGCATGAGAAAGAAGCGGATAGACCCGATCCTGTGGACTACTGGGAGTGTTTACCAGTCGATGAGAGAAAAAGATTATTTATAGAAGAAACTCGTTTTTATATTATCAGATCTAAAGAGAGACTTTGCCTACCAAAAGGGATAGCAGTTTATGCCAGAGCCATCGATGAAACGATTGGCGAAATGCGCGTACACTATGCCGGGTTTGCACATCCTTTCTTTGGTAAGGACCGGAGAGACGAGAAAAAAGGGACACCGCTTATGTTTGAAGTTCGTGAACACAGTTTTCCCGTTAGCTTAAGAGATGAGGAAAAGTTGGCGAGACTTGAGTTTTATCGCATGTCGGAGGATTATGAGCCACCAAAGTCCAATGGTCGCCGTGAAGAGGAGAATGATGAAGATGATGATTATAACGAACAAGAGCTGAAGTTATCGAAATTCTTTAGAGATTGGGGAGACCGTGATTAGTTGAGGACGTGACAATCATATGGCATTATAGGTAATAAGAATGGAACACTTGTTTTCGCAAAAGGGTAATTTCCGAGTTGTCAGGTTATCTGAAGCGGATGCGCGCGCCGGCAGTGACCACCTAAAGAAGTTGCGCGAGCTGGTCTTAGAAAACGAGCCGATGTATCCTAATATTGAGGAGTGGTTTGACCAGAAAGTTGTCTCGGGAATGAAGTCATCTGAGAGAGTTGGCTATATAGGATACCTTGATGAGAAGCCAGCCGTTTCTGCGGTAGTAAAGCGAGGAGAAGATGCTAAGTTTTGCCACCTTCGAATAAAAAAAGAACTTCAGGATATCCACCTCGGAGAGGCCTTTTTCACCTTGATGGGTTTGGAAGTAAAGCGCTTTGCGAAAGATGTACATTTTACACTTCCGGAGAGCGTGTGGGAGAAAGAAAAGGAGTTCTTTAAGTCGTTTGGGTTTGTTAAGGCGATTAAGGCAGGACATCAATATAGACTTTTCGAGGATGAGTTAAGATGCTCTTCACCATTTGATAGGGTCTGGAAGGCAATTTTAGAAAAACTACCGAAAGTTGCGCGGGCCTTTTTTATGAATGGACATTCGCTCGACAGCAAACTTTTAATGAGTATTAGGGGGGAAAACGCAAGGAAAGTCGTGGCCGGGAAGAAAAAGGTCGAGATCAGAAGAAGGTTTTCAAAGAAGTGGACAGGGTGTAAGGTCAGTATATACGCTTCGGGACGTGAACGCTGTCTTGTGGGAGAAGCATTGATAAGCAGAGTAGTTGTTGATAAACCCGAAAGTATCTGGGAGAGATTTCATCAGGAAATCGGATGTACCCGAAAGGAGTTTGACAGGTACACCCGATCTTTGAGCACAATTTACGCCATTGTGTTAGAAAACGTGATGCCGTATCGAAAAAGTATATCTCTTAGCGAGGTCTCCAACCTAACGAAAAAAAAGTTGCGTCCGCCGCAGAACTATTATATCCTAAACAACAATATAAACTGGGCTGAGGCTGTCTCGATGGGGGTTTTGTTGCAGAGCAGTTTTGGAACGCAAGAGCCTGTGCTACTGTAAAGCGAACTTGTAGTTTTCAACAAAATAAAACCAACGACAGTCTTTTGAATCCTCGCTAAGTTCCGCATGGGACAAAGGCATACCCTTAATGAGGCCATTTCGGCACTTCAAATCATCTGGCAAGTCTGTTAGAATGGTGATTGGTAACTGGTGATTGGTAACTGTTTAACTATTTAACCAATCGAAAATGAAGCTGCAAAAGACGATAAAAAGCGAAGGCAGGCTTGCCGGTCGCGGTATGTTTGCGGGCAAGGAAACAAAGGTTGTTTTTCGCCCTGCTCCTGCAGATTCCGGAGTGGTTTTCGTGCGGACCGATGTCCCAGAGGCAGTACGGATTAGTGCTGTTGCCAGTAATCTTGCTGAGCGAAGTCGTCGCACGACGATAAAGAAAGGCCGTGTCAGTATAGAAACGATCGAGCATTGTTTGGCTGCCATCAATGCGTTAGCAATTGATAATCTGGTCGTAGAGGTTGACGGCTCAGAGCTGCCGGCTCCAGATTGCAGTTGTGCTGAGTATTTCAAGGTTCTAAAACGCACCGGGCTGGTTGAGCAGGCGAAGGAGCGTAAAGAGTTTGTTATCAGCGAGCCTATTAGCATTACGGCAGGTGACGCGTCGATATACGCCCTGCCGTACGCCGATGACGGATTAAATATCACCTACGACCTGGATTACGCCGGTCACACCGGTATCGGCAGACAGATTTTTAGCTGTCGGCTTACGCCGGAGAATTTTGAGAAGAATCTGGCACCTGCCCGAACCTTTTTGCTTGAAGCTGAGGCGAAGCAATTTCAAGCCCGCGGAATGGGAATGCATCTTGGTCCTCGTGATATTCTGGTTGTCAACTCAGACGGACCTATTAAGAACAGTTTCAGATTTCCTAACGAGTGTGTCAGGCATAAGATTGCTGATTTAATTGGCGATCTTGCGTTGGTCGGCCGAGGGATTTTGGGCAGGATTGTGGCCTATAAGAGCGGGCATTCGTTGAACCAGCGGCTTGTAAGAAAATTGTATGAAGCGGCCGAGCGGCTGGAGCGAATGCAAAAGCTCGGGACTGACGCACTTTTGGATATTAGGCAGATTGCTAAGATTCTGCCACATAGATATCCGTTTTTGCTGGTAGACAAAATAGTCGAAATCGAAGGCGATACGCGAATAAAAGGGATAAAGAATGTAAGCTTCAATGAGCAATTTTTCCAGGGCCATTTTCCCGGTACGCCTATTATGCCCGGCGTTCTTATCGTAGAAGCGATGGCACAGGTATCCGGCTTGTTATTTGCGCAGAGACTGGAACACACCGGCAAGCTGGCGGTACTGCTGAGCATGGATGCTGTAAAATTGCGCAGACCTGTTATCCCCGGCGACCAGCTTATCCTTACTGCTGAGACGGTGCGTCTTCGCAAAAGAACCGCACAGTGTCGGTGCAGGGCGATGGTAGGTGACAAGGTAGCCGCTGAAGCTCAAATCAAATTTATGCTCGTCGACGAAGAGAAGGTATAGCAGTAATTTTGAATTTTGAGTGTTGAGTTTTAATTAAAAACTAAAGATGATTAAAGTACATCCCAGTGCAGTGGTTGGAAAGGAGGCTCAGTTAGCTGAGGGTGTTACAATTGGGCCCAATTGTGTTATTGACGGCGGGGTCTCAATTGGTGCCGGTACAGTCATTGACGCTAATGTAGTGATTGGCAAAAATATCAAGATTGGTGAAAACAATCACTTTTTTGCCAATTGTGTGATTGGCGGCATGCCGCAAGTACTGGGTTTGAGTCCGGACGCCGAGAGAGGCGGACTGCTGATAGGTGACAGAAACATCCTTCGTGAGCAGGTTACAATCCATTCGAGTATTTATCAGGGAGAGTTTACAAAAATAGGACACGATAATCTGTTTATGGTCGGGGTGCACATCGGACACGACTGTACAGTCGAAGATAAGACTGTTATGAGTAATTATGTACAGTTAAGCGGACATTGCAAGATAGAGACCGGCGCCTGGTTTAGCGGTCTGGCAGCTATGCACCAGTTTGTAACTTTCGGCAAGTGGAGCTACGCAGCGGGACTTGCCGGGATTAATCGCGATATTCCACCATTTCTAATTGTCAGCGGTCACTATCCGCCGAGAATTCGCGGCGTTAATAAGCGTGGTATGGACCGAGCCGGCCTCAGCGAGCAGCAACAGGAGAAAATATTCGAGGCGCACAAGAAGCTTTTCCGCCAAGGCAATGCACTGCTGGAGAATGCAAAGGCTTTGGCAGAAGAGGACGGGCTCGATGAGAATGTAAAGGCTATGGTTGATATGATTATCAAAAGCAGCGAGCAGCAGTTTGGCAGATACCTCGAGAAGTTCAGAGGCAGATAAGGCTCGATGCTCGTAGCTCGTCGAGTATCGAGAAACGAGAATCAAGATGGATAAGATACGTACCGCCGTTGTAGGTGTAGGCAAAATGGGGGTGATACACGCGAAGGTCTACGACCAGCTGCCGCAGAGCGATTTTGTTGCCGTCGTTGATATAGACGCTGACAAGGCAAAGCGCGTGGCCGATCAATATGGATGTTGTGCCTTTACCGATTGTGCGAATATCCTGGGCAAGGTTGACCCCGTTAAAAGTTCGTGGATAAGGGGGACTGGTAGGTCTTTGGTAGAGACTTTTAACGGGGTTGACGCGGTAACGATAGCGACTCCGACGGTGACACATCTGAAGCTGGCGAAAATCTTTATCAAAAACAAGGTTGCGGTGCTGATTGAAAAGCCGCTGGCGGCCAATGTCAGAGAAGGCAAAAAGATTGTGTCTCTTGCGAGAAAAAATAACAGCGTTGTAGCTGTGGGTCATTCCGAGCGCTGCAATCCGGTAGTTCAGGCGATAAAGCGGCTCGATATCGAGCCGAAGTTTATCGAGGCCAACCGCATCAGTCCGTATCCATTCCGCTCGACCGACATCGGGGTTGTGCTGGATGTGATGATCCACGATATAGATATTATTCTGTCCCTGGCAGCAAGCAAGGTTAAGAAAGTGGATGCCGTTGGCGTTAGTGTCATTGAAGAGGAGGAAGATATCTGTAATGCGAGGATTGTTTTTGAGAACGGCTGTATTGCGAATATTACCGCTTCGAGACTGGCTTTGAAGACCGAAAGAAGGGTGAGGGTGTTCAGTCGGCAGGCATATTTAAGTGTGGATTATCTTAAAAAAAGCGGGATTATCATTAAGGCTGCCCCAAACATCAACGTTGTCAAGTGGATACAAGAGCGCAAAGATGCGGGGGATTTTGACCTGACGACAGTGAACTGGCCGGATTTATTGCACATAGAGCATCTTGCTATAGATGATAAAGAGCCGGTTCGTCTGGAGCAGGAGGCTTTTCTGCGGGCCGTTATGGACAGGAAGTTTATGCCAGAGGTCAGTGCCCAAGAGGGTCTGGCCGCACTGCAATGTGCTCAGAAGATCCTGGCCTCAATCAAAAAACACAAGTGGAATGAGAAAATAGCGTATAGCACATAGCGTATAAAGAAGAACTAAACGCCGTATTTATAAGAATTTTGGTTTTGCGAGGAGTATCGTATGATTCGTAAGTTTTGGTTTTGCGCATTATTGATGGCTGTGGCTTTAACGACCGGCTGCAATAGAAAGGCAAGTAAGGAGTCGAAGGATATGGATATTGAGCCGAAGAAGGTAAAATTGGAAACGAGTATGGGGGACATAGCTATTGAGCTTAACGAAGAAGCTGCACCTATTACGGTAAAGAACTTTCTTCGGTATGTGGAGGAAGGTTTTTACGACGGGACTATATTTCACCGGGTGATACCGAACTTTATGATACAGGGTGGCGGGTTCACAGCGGAGATGGTGCGGAAAGAAACGCATGCGCCGATTGCCAACGAAGCCCGCAATGGATTGAAAAACGATCGAGGCACTATCGCGATGGCCCGGACTAATAATCCTGATAGCGCTACAGCTCAGTTTTTTATCAATCATAAAAACAATAACTCTCTAAATTATGCTGAGAATCGCAACCCTGGGTACACGGTATTCGGCAAAGTTATCGAAGGTATGGAGACGGTAGATAAAATCGCGGCTGTGAAGACAGCAACTCAGATGGGTATGGGCGATGTTCCCGTTGAGCCGGTCGTGATAAAATCGGCCAAGGTTGTCTCGGGTAAGTAGGGTTGTGCGTTGATTAAGCTTTTAATCTTAGTTTGCTGACCAGTTGATGGGCAAGGCGGGTAGGTTCGGGCAGACGATATTTAACTGCGCAGGCGAGGGTGATTTTTATCGCATCTTTTAGCAGACATTTGTTACCCACAGAAACGAAAACCGACTTGACATTTGTGCGCGTTCTGACTACCGCGCCGATTATCTCGTCGCTCGTGGCTCGTGACTCGTGACTCGTTTGGCGTTTTGTGCTCTTCTTATCTGTTAATAGGCTATATTCGCCCTTTTCAAGCGGAGGTTCCTCAAACTGGCCGATTAGTCTGCTTTTTGCACAGCCGATGGTTGGCTTATCGAAAAATAAGCCAAGATGGGCTGCAAGACCGAGTCGGCGAGGATGGGCTATGCCCTGACCATCAATGATGAATAAATCCGGCTTAGTTTTGAGTTTTTCAACTGCGGCGATACAGACCGGAGCTTCGCGAAAAGAGAGCAGGCCGGGTATGTAAGGAAAGGTAACTTTTCGTGAAGCAGTTGTTGTTTCTACGGGAGTAAAATTCGGCAGCTTTAGCACTACAACGGCAGCAATGATTTTTTTACCGTCTTTGCTGAAGGCGCAGTCGATACCAGCGATTAGTTTTGGCTGTTTTTTTAGTGGGATAAATTGCACTTTTGAGGCGAGATTCTTCTGGCAGTCTCGCGCCTGTGAGTAAGACAAATTCCAGCTATGTAAATCCTTGGTTTGCATAATAGCCTCGTAGTACCTTCATCGCTCAGATATTCTCTTCTATTGCTAAGACAATTTGCAAAAGTACATTTTGTGACTTTACCAAGCGAGAAAAATCGCAGACACTGATGTTGTCCTTTGCTGTATGTTTCAGATAGTCTGGTGGTCCACCTGTTTCGTTGATTCGAAGTTGAGGGAAGCGCCAATGCAGCCAACCACGGTGTTTCCTCTGATTTAAGCGAAATGTTTGTTCGGCACCGATCAAACCGCCTCCTCCAACCTCAGCGGCGTATTTGATTGGAGACCGGAATCGTACTCGCTCATTGACTAACCAAAGGCCCCAAGTATGGCCATCGACCTCATGAGCACCGTAAAAAAGGAAAATGTAAGTCAAATGTGTCTTCATTGTGCGTAGTGCTCTTGCAGCGGCGGCCGTCACGACAACGCCACACGCATTGTCATGGACTCCCTGGCTTTCTTCACCGGCTTTATCATAATGTGCGGCTATTATGACTGTCTCTTCTGACTCTCCTTTCTTGGTAACCCAGATGTCTTCGGAGCCTTCATAACCATTATCAGCCGAATCCACATCCTCTTTTGCATATCCAGCATCCAATAGGATGTTCTTTACAACGGCTCCCCTTTGGCGCTCTGTTTTCGAATTGGCGAAAGCTTGTATTTGCCGCTCAAATTCGTCCTTAGACAGAGGCCCGGTAATTTGCCCGATCCTTTGAAAATCGGGTTCTTTTGGCCAACAGGCTGCCCTGACAAAATCGTTTGGTTTGACGGGTTGGCCTCCACTTCCGCTTTTTTCAATTTTGGCCAAATCCGTTCCTTCGACGCAGAGAATCAAGGAATTGTTCCTTGGGTCCTGGTCATCATCCCAGTCGATATATTCGACAATGAGTTTGCATCCTTCAAAATCTATCACATCGCCGGCTTTTACCCTGTTCAGGTTCTCAGGGCCAACCTTCAAGGGTAGGTTCTGGCAGAACTTATCAAGGGCCCAATTGCCGCAGTAGATAATGTCATCACCCAGACCGTCAGTCCACTCAGGTCCCCAATAAGCCACGTATGGAATCTGTGCATGTGGACGGAAATCGTAGCCTTTAAGATACAAATTTTCGTGGATTTGTAAGTGATATTTGCCAAGCTCTTTTTTGAACAAAACGTCATATCTGTCAGCCGGACAGTCTTCCAGAAGCCTCAGCACTTTTTCATTGACTTCTTTCTGCTCGCCCTTTGCGATCGCTATCAGGACTGGGAGCAATTCGGTAGCCTCGTGCAGTGCCTTCTGGTCAGCAAGCGGGACAACCCTTCCTTTTAGTGGGTGCCCCTCAGGATGAATGACCATTTTGTCTATGGCCTTTCCATTCTTATAGCTAATATTAACTGTTACCCCATCCACTTTCTTGACACGGATGGAAGCACTCGAGCTCGCTGACCCAATATACCTGAACGAGCCGACCGAAGGCACTTCCACAGATGGCCTATGTGGGCTCCAGCCGAATTTAGCGGTTACAAACAAGATCGCCAGAAGGTAAATGACAACAATACCGCCCACAACATAGCAAATCTTTTTCCACCAAAGTCGTTTGGCCATGCTTATTGCTCCTAACAAGCACACAATTTCTGCACGAGTATTTCCGGTCGCGAAAAACATTTTACCTTTTTGTAGAGTTTTGTTACAATGGTTAGTTTGGGTTATTATCGGATTTTTCGCAGCAGCACTACTTATATCAGTAAGAGAGTAATATGGCGAAGCCAGCGGAAAAAGCGATTAGGATTACAGGTGCGGCGGAACACAATCTTAAGAATATCAACGTGAGCATTCCGCGTGATAAACTGGTGGTAATCACCGGCATAAGCGGCTCAGGCAAAAGCTCACTTGCCTTCGATACGATTTATGCTGAGGGCAGAAGAAAATACGTCGAATCGCTCAGTACCTATGCGCGTCAGTTCCTCGAACAAATGCAAAAGCCGGCGGTTGGGGATATTTCTGGTCTGCCGCCCACCATTGCAATTGAGCAGCGCTCGGCCGGCGGCAATCCCCGCTCGACGGTGGCCACCACTACTGAAATCTATGATTATTTTAGACTGCTCTTCGCACGTGTGGGTCAGCCGCACTGCTGGGTATGCGGCAAAGAGATTACAAGCCAGCACTCTTCACAAATAGTAGAGTCAATACTTGCCTGGCCTAAGCATACGAAAATCCAGATCTGCGCTCCACTGGCTCGCGGCAAAAAAGGCGAGCACAAAGACGTTTTTGCCGGGATACAACGTGAAGGCTTTGTTCGTGTGCGGGTCGATGGGGCCATTTACGATGCACGCAACGTCCCTGCTTTGAACAAGAACAAAAAGCACGATATCGCAGCGGTCGTCGACAGGTTGATAATTAAGGATTCGGTTCGCGTTCGATTAGCTGATTCGGTGGAGACAGCACTGAAATTGGCTGAAGGGGTACTTTTGGTGCTGATGCAGCAGCCGGAAAGTGCAGGCGAAAAACGCAAACCAAAAAAAGCAAACTTGTGGAAAGAGGTCATATATAGCGAAAAATTCGCCTGTCCCAAACACCCGCAGGCATCTCTTGAAGAGCTATCGCCGCGCCTGTTTAGCTTTAACAGCCCATACGGTGCCTGCAAAAGCTGCGACGGCCTGGGGACAATTCTGGAATTTGACCCTGACCTGATTGTTTCGGACAAGAGTGTCTCGTTAGAGAACGGTGCCATCGATTCCTGGCGCAAGGGGGGAAAGAGGATGAACATTTTCTATAACAGGCTGATTAAAAGGTTCTGCAGGAACGTGGGCATCAGCAAATCGATACCATTCGAGCGAATACCAGTAGAAATAAGAAGGATTTTAATGTACGGCACGACACCGGCTGATAAGCAAAAATACGGTTTCTGGTTCGAAGGGGTCATCCCTAATCTTGCCCGGCGATGGGAAAACACCACCAGCGAGTACGTCAAGACCAGACTGCACAGCTATCTTTCGGAGCAGCCTTGCCGAGGTTGCAAGGGTGCACGGCTCCGGCCGGAAGCTGCCGCAGTAACGGTTGGACGCAAAAATATAAATCAGTTGACCAAGCTTTCCATCGAAAAGGCGCAGGAGTTTTTCAATAAATTGAAACTTGACAAAGAAAAGACCCTGATTGCCACACAGGTGTTAAAGGAAATAAAGGCGAGGCTGAAGTTTATGGTTGATGTTGGGCTTGAATATTTAACGCTGGACCGCAGGAGCAGCACTCTTTCCGCTGGTGAAGCCCAGCGAATCCGCCTGGCCACACAGGTCGGCAGCGGTCTGGTCGGCGTCTGTTACGTGCTTGACGAGCCGACAATAGGTCTGCACAAACGCGACAACGGCCGATTGCTCGGAATACTGCAGCGGCTGAGCCGAATCGGCAATACCGTTATAGTGGTTGAGCACGATGAGGATATTATCAAAAGTGCAGACCATATTATTGATATTGGTCCGGCGGCAGGGGCTGCCGGCGGCGAAGTTGTTGTGCAGGGTAGTTTCGAGACGATAACCGGCTGCGCCAACTCGGTGACAGGTGAGTATCTGAGCGGCAAAAAGAGGATAGCTCTGCCGGCAAAACGGCGCAGATACAATCTGAGAAAATGTATCGAAGTAAAGAGTGCAGCGGAGAACAACCTCAAAAATATCGATGTGAAATTTCCGCTTGGCGTATTTAGCTGCGTGACGGGTGTTTCGGGCTCCGGCAAGAGCACGTTGGTGAGCCAGATTCTGCTGCCGGCCTGCAAGCGCCGGCTATACAACTCGCGAGAAAAACCAGGCAAGCACAAGAACCTGCTTGGAACTTCACAGATTGATAAGGTCATAGAGATAAACCAGTCGCCCATCGGAAAGACGCCGCGGAGCAATCCGGCGACATATACCGGCGTGTTCGACGAGATAAGAAAGCTGTTTAGTCTGACACGAGAGTCGAAGATACGCGGCTATAAGCCGGGCCGATTCAGCTTCAACGTTAAAGGCGGACGATGTGAAGCCTGCCGCGGACAGGGAACAAAAAAAATTGAGATGCACTTTCTGCCTGATGTTTATGTAACCTGCCAGGCGTGCCGCGGCAAAAGATACAATCCGGAGACACTGCAAGTCACCTACAAAGGCAAAAATATCGCTGATGTGCTCGATATGAGGATTAAAGAGGCACTCGATTTCTTTGCTAATTTTCCTACTATTTCAAGAATTCTTCGGACGCTCAATGACGTTGGGCTTGGCTACATACAATTAGGCCAGGCCTCAACGACGCTTTCCGGCGGGGAGGCCCAGCGGGTAAAGCTTTCCTCGGAGTTAGGCAAGGCAGCTACGGGGCACACTTTGTATCTGCTCGATGAGCCGACCACAGGGCTGCACTTTGCCGACATTCATAACCTCTTAAATGTATTGGCCAGATTGTGTGATATGGGTAATACCGTTGTGGTAATCGAGCATAATCTTGATGTTATCAAGATGGCTGACTATATAATCGACCTCGGCCCCGAGGGCGGTGATGCCGGCGGCCAGGTCGTTGCCGCAGGCGGGCCCGAGGAAATTATCAAGAACAAAAAAAGTTATACAGCAAAGTTTTTGAAAAAAAAACTGATACTCGATACTTGATGCTCAATTCTCGATACTCGATTCTGGATGCTCGATACTCGAGGCTCGATACTCGGGGCTCGTCGCTCGTGACTCGTATCTCGCATAAACTCTAAATACTAAGCTCTAAATCCTAAACAAATACGAATGACCGAAATATAAAGGTACAAAACGAGATTCTTCACTTCGCTTTGCTCCGTTCAGAATGACAGAAAAATGGTGTGTGGTGCACACCCTACATGTCTACAAAAATGATTATTGATTAGCCACTTTATTTCTGCCCTTTTCATTATTATAATTATCACTTATACAAATTTTTTCAAATTAGGACCGTACCAGAAAAAGAGATAAGAAGATGTGGAAATTCCAGCTAAGTGGAATTGAAGATTTGAAGCAGTTAGCATCCCGGCTCGGAGTTCGGCTCGATACTATAGAAGATGTTTCAATTCTCGGTGAGGCAGTGCAGGCAGGCGGACTGGTTATACCGAATTCATTAGCTGTGCATCCTATGGAAGGCTGCGATGGAGATTCGGCTGGCCGGCCGGGCAAACTAACGCTGCGGCGATATGAAAGATTTGCCGCCGGAGCAGCAGGCTTGATTTGGGGCGAGGCGACTGCGGTTGTTGGCGAAGCCAGAGCTAATCCGAGGCAATTATGGCTTAACGAAAAAAGTAAAGACAGCCTCCGTGCACTGACTTCGATGATAAGGCAGGTTGCGGCTGAGAGTATGGGTCCAAGCCATAGACCTGTGATTGTAGCCCAGCTAACGCATTCGGGCAGATATAGTAAGCCGAAAGGCGTTGCTCATCCGTTGATTCTCCAGCGGGACCCTTATCGCGATGCCCTTGCCCCACAGCAAAAGCCCAATCCCAACGCAAAAAGCAAAATACCCGACGACTGGCCCATTGTGACAGATGAGTACCTCGATGAGCTTCAGGATTCTTACGTTGAGGCAGCCAGAATTGCATTTGAAGTTGGATTTGATGCGGTCGATATTAAATCGTGCCACGGCTATTTGATTAATGAGTTATTAGGCAGCCACACAAGAAAAGGTAAGTATGGCGGCTCATTTGAAAACCGTACCAGATTTCTGCTCGAAGTTATCGACAAAATCCGTAAAGAACTCGGTGAAGATAAGCCAGTTACGACGAGACTCGGTGTTTATGATGCAATTCCCTATCCTTACGGCTGGGGTGTTGATAAGCAAGACTCAAGACTCAAGACACAAGACCCAAGTCCTGGGTCTGTGCCAAAGCCGGATTTGACAGAGCCCAAGAAGCTGATTGCTCTTTTGCAACAGCGCGGCGTCAAGCTGATTAACATCACAGCGGCAAACCCATATTACAACCCGCATGTGGGCAGGCCTTTCAATGAGCCGGTAGTCGGCGGCTATGAAGAGCCGGAACATCCGCTCGTGGGGGTAGCCAGGCTTATTAATCTGGCTGGAGAAATTCAAAAAAAATTCCCCGATATTGCAATTGTCGGCACGGGCTATAGCTGGCTGAGGACACTTTTGCCCAATGTAGCAGCGGCAAGCAAAACAAACGGGTTAGCTGCCATAATCGGGGTTGGGCGGATGGGGTTTGCATATCCGAATTTTGCCAAAGATATTATCACAAGGGGTCGGCTTGACCCAGCGAAGGTATGTGTAGGCTGCAGTGCGTGCACGCAGATAATGCGCGACGGCGGAATGACAGGGTGCGTGGTGCGCGACAACGAAGTATATGGGCCTATATTCGAACACGGGAGAATGAGCGACAGAGACAATCTTGTGCGGCTTGCATCGGCGTGTCGGCAGTGTCAGGAGCCGACGTGCAGATTGGTGTGTCCCGCTGGTGTTAACATACCGAAATTCATCGGTTTGTTCCTTGATGGCGAGGACCGCGCTGCTTACGAGGTAATAAGAGAAGCGAATGTATTTGCTGAGGTCTGTGGCTGGCTGTGTCCGGTCGAACAGCAATGTGAAGGCAGCTGTTTGCAAAAATTCATTGGTGATGGGCCTTTGCCGATTGCTGATATACAAAGGTATCTGGCCAAGACCGCCAACAAGAACGGCTGGTCGAAACTGCGTATACCGGAAAAGGCAACGGCTAAGAATATAGCTATAATTGGCGCGGGACCGGCTGGTTTGGCTTGTGCCGCCGGACTGCTCGAAGCAGGACATACTGCAACGGTTTTTGATAGAAGCACCGAACTTGGCGGGCTGATAGAATCAGCAATTCCGGCGGACAGACAAAGTGATTCGTTGAAAAATGAAATTGCTGCGGTTTTTGCCGATGTACCTGAAGACAGGTTATCAAAGCGTCTTGGCAAAGAATTAAACGCCGATTTCAATCTTGATACTATTATGGCAGAAGGATTTGACGCAGTCTTTATTGGTATGGGCCTGCCGAGCTCGATACTGGATGCTCGATACTCGATACTCGACGAGAATCAAGAATCGAGAATCGAGAATCGAGAAGTTGATAGCCTGTGGAATGCGATGGATTTCCTCCATGCCGCCAAGACTGATAGGAAACCCAATTTAGTGGGTAAACAGGTGGCGGTAATAGGCGGTGGCAATACTGCTATGGATGTGGCTGTAACAGCCAGGCGGCTGGGCGCCAAAGACGTTTATGTCATATATCGTCGCTCCTTTGAAGAAATGCCCACGTGGGATGCGGAGCGCAGACAGGCAATGAACGAGGGGATACATTTTCTTATATTGACTCAACTGCTGGATATAAATTGTAAGGATGGAAAACTAACGGGTATTAAGGTTTGCCCAACGAAATTAGGTGAGCCGGATGAGACTGGCAGGCGCAGACCGCAGCCGGTAGAATCAAACGCTTATGACCTTGATATGGATATTGCGGTAGAAGCGATAGGCCAGAAGTCGGCGGAAAAAATCGGCGAAATTCTGCCGGGCGTAGAATTAACAAACGGCCTTATTCAAACAAAAGAAACTTCGCTGGCGACCTCCAGGCCGGGAGTCTTTGCCGGCGGCGACCTTGTAAGAGGACCATCGACAGTAGTCGCGGCTGTTGCCGATGGTATGACGGCCGCAAAAGAAATAGAGCAATTTTTGCAAAAAGTAAGGAAGTGAACAATGACCGATAGACCCGTGGCGATTGTTACCGGAGCGAGTCGTGGTATTGGAAGAGCGATTGCAATAGAGCTGGCAACACTCGGTTACAACCTTGTGGTTAATCATTTTGATTTTACTGCTGAAGGCAAGCCCAATAAATCCAACGCAGTCCAAACGCAAAAGCAAATTAAGGACCTCGGCGCGGAGTGTGAAATTTTACGGGGTGACGTCAGCAGCGCTGACGACCGCAGCCATCTGGTAGATTTGGCCAAAAACAAATTTGGCAGATGTGATTTGCTGGTAAATAACGCCGGTGTTGCTCCTTCAAAGCGGATGGACATCCTTGAGGCAACGGAAGAGAGCTTCGATAGGGTAGTGGGAATAAATCTTAAAGGGCCGTACTTTTTAACTCAGCAGGTAGCCAACTGGATGGTCGAACAGAGAAAGCAATACCCCAACCGTCCCTTTCGGATTGTAAACATCGGCTCAGTCTCAGCGTACGCCAGCTCACCATCACGCGGAGAATACTGCATAAGCAAAGCTGGTATTACCATGATGACCAAGCTTTATGCCGACAGACTTGCTGAATATAATATTGGAGTATTCGAAATCAGTCCCGGCATTATAGCAACCGATATGACCCGCGCCGTCAAAGGCAAGTATGACAAACTGATAGCAGAGGGACTAACGCCGACCAAACGATGGGGCCAGCCTGAAGACGTCGCAAAAGCCGTGGGGGCCATCGCCGAAGGCAGGCTGGATTTCTGCACCGGGACCATCATCAATGTCGATGGCGGCTTTCACTTGAAAAGACTTTAAGAGGTACAAATGGACATCAAAAGCACAATTACGACACTATTGAGAGACGGATTTATCCTCGTTTTCAATCAGGACAAGCTCGACGTTGTTAAGACGGCTGAAGCACTTATGAAGACAGGGGTAAATAATATGGAAGTAACCTGTCGGATAAGTAAGCCTTTGGAAAAACTCACGGCTTTGCGTAAAGAGCTTCCGGATTTTGTAGCAGGTGTGGCAAGTTTAATTGACTCATCCACAATGCTTGATGTTTACAATAAAGCCAATCCACAGGATCCGCTGCCTTCGGTTCAAGAGGTTGTGGATGCCGGCGCGTGCTATCTTGTTTCGGCTGGTAATTTCAGTGATGAGACCTTCAAAAAGTTTGCCGGCGGGATACCCATAATACCCGGATGCGGCAGCGTCACTGAAGTTGTCAGCCAGTTCTCCAAGGGGGCGAATCTCTGCAAGATATTTCCGGCTAAGCAACTCGGCGGCCCGGCCTTTGTTAAGGCAATTGACCCGGCTATTCACAAGACCATCAGTCTGGTGCCCACAGGCGGTACGAACACCGGCAACATTCCCGACTATATTGATGTGGGAGTTCTGGTACTGGGTGCCTCGTTCAGTATGATTGAAAAAACTACGATGAAGAAAATTATCGACGAGCAGAACTATGCTCTTTTAGCGGATGAGCTAACAAAGATTAAGCAATTGATAGATAAGCTGCGGGCAGAAAAATATCCCGCTCTCGATTTTGCCAGGGCCTCTGTCGAACAAATAAGCCAGATTACCGGCAGAAATTTTAATATTCCTTAAAAGCAGGAACTGCAATGCGAGATATGTGATGCAAAAGACAAGCTCTTTCGACACAAAATTCAGGTCAACCGCAAGCTTGCTGATTTTATTTGTGGCGACAGTTGTCCTCCCATTTACAGTTTACGGGAAGCTGTCGAAAAGTGTGGGTAAATTTGCCTCGCCGAGACCAATTAACGCTAAGGACATCGGTTATCGCGGCATCTGGTATATGAATCAGCCGTCCGGCGATAAATACGCTTACAAGTATAGTGGAGGCCTTGGCACATATTGCGCAAAGCATAAGCCATTCGCCGTCTATTGCGACAAGGTAAAGAAAACTTTTTTTTGTTACGGAGGAACAACCAAGGATGGTAACGGCAGACTTCTACACATGGTCTCCTACTATGATCACGAAACGGATATGGTGCCACGGCCGACAATCCTTCTCGATAAAAAGACGAGTGATGCCCACGACAATCCCGTGATATCCGTCGATGACAAAGGATACATCTGGATTTTCTCAACTTCTCATGGAACAGCCAGGCCTTCGTATATCCACAGAAGTAAGAAGCCATACGACATAAGTAAGTTTGAATTGGTCAATGCAACGACAATTAAGAATGGTGAAGAAGTTCCAATGACCAATTTTTCGTACATGCAGGCCTGGCACGTCTCGGGAAATGGCTTTGTCTGTTTTTTCACTCGCTACAAGTACCCTGCCGACCGTACTATTTGCTTTATGAGAAGTCTGGATGGCGTCAAATGGTCCAAGTGGCTTCGCCTTGCGGCAATCCAGAAGGGACATTACCAGATCAGCGTCGTGAGCAAAAATAAGGCAGGGACAGCGTTCAATTTCCACCCCAAGAAAAAAGGCCTGAATTGGCGCACCAATTTGTACTACATCGAAACCGCCGACTTCGGCAAAACCTGGCATACGGTCGACGGGCAGAAATTGAGGCTGCCGCTGGTTGCGGTCAAAAATCCCGCCCTTGTTCACGATTATCAAGCTGAAGGACTGAATGTTTACCTGAAGGATATCCGCTTCGATCCGCCCGTGGGCGGACCGGTCATCCTCTTTGTTACAAGCAAAGGATACGAATCCGGCCCGAAAAATGATCCACGCACCTGGACCACCGCTCGCTGGACGGGAAAGAAGTGGCAGATAAGGCCAGCTTTTGTCTCAGATAACAATTATGACATGGGTTCGCTCTACATTGAAGATGACGGAACTCCGCTTGGGGACGCCTTACGGCGGTGGCGAATAATCACTCCTACGGAGACCGGGCCGCAGCCATATAACACCGGTGGTGAAATGGCTATGTGGATAAGCAAAGACCTGGGAATAACGTGGGAAGAAACCAGACAACTTACGAAAGACAGTCCCCGGAACCACACATACGCCAGACGCCCGGTGAACGCTCATCCTGATTTCTATGCTCTCTGGGCTGATGGTCACGGCAGGAAGCCATCTAAATCTTATCTATACTTTTGCGATAAAGAAGGAGCCGTGCGGGTGCTGCCGTGCAAGATGGCTGACGATTTTGTAAAACCGGAAGTATTAAAACAATAAGTGAAACAGGTAAATTAAACATTGTGGAAACAAGGCAAATAGCAAATCAGAGCGTTACTATTCATAGTTACAACACAGTAATTGTCGGCTCGGGTGCGGCAGGGATGAACTGTGCGGTGCACCTTTATGAATTCATGAGCCAAAAAGGTGTTGAGAACCCAGAGAGAAGGATTGCCGTGGTAACTGCGGGAATCGGGCTGGGCGCATCGCGGATGAGTGGTTCTGATAAGCAGACCTATTACAAAATGGGCACCAGTCCGGATGTACCTGATAGTGCTGAAGAGTTTGCGAAAAGTCTGACTGCTGCCGGGTGCTGCCACGGCGATTTAGCACTTGCCGAAGCAATTGGCTCGCTGCGCGAGTTTTATCATCTGGTTCAGGCAGGTGTCCCCTTTCCCCACGACCCAATTGGAAGCTACTGTGGCTACAAGACCGACAATGACCCATACGAGCGTGCGACATCTGCCGGCCCAAAGACCAGCAAGTTTATGAGCGAATGTCTCCAGAAACATGTCCGACGATATGGAATCGAAATCTATGACCAGCAGGAAGTTGCGCATCTGCTTACAATCGGCGCCGGTGAATCGAAACAAATTGTAGGAGTGGTCACGATAGACAAAACAGCAGTTGCCGAAGACAATTTTCCAATAAACATTTTCTATTGTGCTAACCTTGTTTTGGCTGCGGGCGGACCCGGTGAACTCTATAAAACCAGCGTTTACCCAAAAGGCCAAGTTGGCATTCACGGGCTTGCGTTCGAAGCCGGCCTGATTGGTGAAAACCTTACCGAATCACAGTTTGGGCTTGCCAGCATAAAGTTCCGCTGGAACGTCTCAGGGAGTTATTGCCAGGTTATTCCTCGAATATTCAGCACCGATGCCGATGGAAATGATGAGCGCGAGTTTTTAGTAGATTTCTTCGGTGTCATGAGCAAAATGGCCACAAATATCTTCCTTAAAGGGTATCAATGGCCGTTTGACCCGCAGCGTATTGCAGGCCACCAGTCCTCGTTGATTGATATTCTGGTATTTAGAGAAAGGCAAAAAGGCAGGTGGGTCTTTATGGACTTTTTGCACAATCCAATAGGCAACAATTCAATGAAGCAGTTCGATGTCGATGACCTCGAACCGGAAGCTTATGAGTATTTGAAGAGAACAGACGCGCTTCAAGGCACACCGATTGAGCGCTTAGCTCACATGAATCCATTGGCTATCGAGATTTACAAGGAAAACGGCATTGATTTATATTCGGAGCCGCTTGAGATTGCGGTTTGCGCCCAGCACAACAACGGCGGCTTTGCCGTGAACAAATGGTGGCAGTCCAATATACCGCGAACTTTTATAATCGGCGAGATGGCAGGCACTCACGGTTGCCGGAGGCCAGGCGGCTCAGCGCTCAACGCAGGCCAGGTCGGGGGACTGCGAGCGGCAGAATACATCGTGAATGTGTATGGCTGCGACCTACCGGACTATTTGGATAAGCAGGCCGAGATTGACCGGCAGTTAACTCAGCTTGTCGCCAAGCTTGAGGCCTGCAGAAACTCATCCGGTTTAGTGCCGAAAGAAGTAATCGACAAGATTCAGGGCCGTATGACGACATCAGCCAGCCATATAAGAGAATTGAATGATGCTCGCAAAGCCCTGAAAGAAGCGGTCAAGCTTTACAAAAATATACAACAGCAGGGCTTCAATTTAGAAAACACTAAAAGTATCGTATCAGCAATCCAGGCAGAGCATCTTGCTTTAACCAGCGCAGCTTTCCTTAAGGCGATTGTTGAATTACTCCAACAAGGCAGCGGGGCCCGCGGTTCGCACCTTGTCCTTGCGGAGGACGGGGCCGAAATTCATCCCGACATTACCAATAAAACAACCGGCCAAACTTTGAAGTTCAAACCTGAACAAGAGCAGTTACGAAATTCGATATTGCAGATTGAATACGACCCGGGCGAGCCCGATTTGTTCCGGTGCAGAAATATAAAATTAAGGCCGACGCCAACCGACAGGAAAGTCTTTGAGCTGGCCTGGCAGGATTACAGAGAAGGAAAAATCTACAGCCCTTGAGTTTAGAATTTTGAATTTGTTTCGAATTTCGGATTTCGATATTCGGATTTCGATATTCGGATTTAATAGTTATGATTGCTCAGACACTTAAATGGGTTGGCGGTATTGACGGCTTCTTAGAGCTTATCGACCAGCGGCGTCTGCCCGGTGAACTTGTTAGATTGCAGTGCCGGGATACTGAGCGGCTCTACGAAGCGATAAAAACGCTTGCCGTGCGAGGCGCTCCGGCTATAGGGGTTTCGGCAGCTTACGGGCTGGTTTTGGGTATGCAGAAGTTGACCGATACGGATGATTCGGAGCGGGGACTTGAAGTCTTGGCTAAGTCGTGCGAGTATCTGGCGTCATCGCGCCCGACTGCTGTAAACCTGTTTTGGGCACTGGACAGAATCCGGCAAAGTGCCGAGAGATTTGTTGCCGATAAACCGAACGCAAAGTTACAGGCACTACGCGAGGTTATTTTAGCCGAGGCGAATGCCATCTATCAGGAAGATGTGAAGATGTGCCGACGGATTGGAGAAAACGGCCAGAAGTTTATCAAGCAAGGGGCCGGCATTTTGACGCACTGCAACGCCGGGGCACTTGCGACTGCGGGACAGGGGACAGCTTTGTCGCTGATGTTTGAGGCGCATAAAAAGGGCAGGAAATTCAAGGTTTATGTAGACGAGACCCGGCCATTGCTGCAGGGTGCTCGTTTGACGGCCTGGGAGTTGAAACAGGCGGGTATTGATGTAGTGGTTATTTGCGACAATACGGCCGGGTGGCTGATGAAGCAGGGACATATCAGCGCGGTGATAACCGGTGCCGACCGAATCGCAGCAAACGGCGATGCGGCAAACAAGATAGGAACATATAGTTTGAGCGTTCTGGCCAGAGAACACGGCGTGCCTTTTTATATTGCGGCACCGTCAAGCACCTTTGACCCCAGCATTAAAAGCGGCGATGAGATACCAATCGAGCAAAGAGCCGCTGAAGAGGTAACAACATTTGGAAAAACGCAAATTGCTCCTGACAGCGTAAAGGTGTATAATCCTGCTTTTGATGTTACAGATGCGTCGAATATAACCGCTATTATCACTGAAAGGGGTGTAATTAAAAACCCCAATGCTGATAGCATCTCTAAATATTTGAGGTCCTGAGATTATGGATGAGGCAACGAGTCAAACTTCTCATCCTCTGCAAACCGATGTCACCAAGCAGGCAGACGAAAAGCAGTTGCTGCGCTGGCGAAAACGCAATGCATATTATTACAAGTGGCTGGACAGGATTTATAAATCTGCTGTTAGGCCAAAGAGCAGAGTTTTGCACGTCGGTTGTGAATCCGGCGACCTTTTAGCTGCGCTTGAGCCGTCCTATGGTGTTGGGGTTGACGCGGACCCTGCAGCTATCGAGTTAGCAAGAAAACGATTTCCGCACCTGAAATTCTACGCAACAGACCCGCATGAATTGAATCTCAATGAAAAATTTGATTACGTTCTCATCTGCAATTCGCTGGGTCGGTGGCACGATATCCAACAGGTTTTGGAATGTATTCATCCGGCAACTTCCGAAAGCACACGGATTGTAATAACCTATTACAATTATCTCTGGGAGGGGATTTTGCGGCTGGGGTCGCGTTTGAAGATTCGTCGGCCTCTGGCCCACCAGAACTGGCTACCGCCGGAAAACATTATGAATCTACTCAACTTAACTAACTTTGATGTTATTCGCTCAGATTCATATCTGCTGATGCCGAAACGCGTACCGCCATTGACAACCCTCTGCAATTATTTTCTTTCTTTGCTGCCGGGATTTCGTTTTTTCAACCTGGTGAATCTTGTAATAGCGCGTCCAACCCCCACTGCTCAGAGTGATGAGGATCTGTCTGTCTCTGTAATAGTGCCGTGCAGGAATGAGCGTGGTAATATTGAAGATGCAATAATACGTGTGCCCCAAATGGGTCGGGAAACAGAGATAATCTTTGTCGACGGCAACAGCACGGACGGCACGGTCGAAGAGATAGAACGCCAGATAAAGCAACATCCGGAACGCACAATTCGTCTGCTCCCTCAGGGGGACGGAGTGGGTAAAGGTGACGCTGTAAGAAAAGGTTTTGCTGCTGCAAAAGGAGATGTTCTGGTTATCCAGGATGCGGATTTAACGGCTCCGCCCGAAGATTTGCCGAAATTCTTTAGAGCACTGCGTGACGGTAAAGGTGAGTTCATCAACGGCTCGCGGCTTGTCTATCCAATGGAAAAGCAGGCGATGCGCTTTCTAAATTACCTTGGAAACAAGTTTTTCGGCACGTTGTTTAGCTGGCTGTTAGGCCAAAGATTCAGAGATACGCTTTGCGGCACGAAAATGATTCGCAGGAAAGACTACGAGTTAATAGCGGCCAACCGTTCGTATTTTGGCGATTTTGACCCCTTTGGGGATTTTGACCTTATTTTTGGAGCCGTAAAGCAAAACCTTAAGGTCATCGAGGTGCCGGTGACCTACCGAGCAAGAACGTACGGCACGACAAATATCAGTCGCTTCAAACATGGCTGGCTGCTACTTAAGATGAGCTGGGTCGCATTTAAGAAAATCAAGTGGCTGGGAAAGGCACATTGAAATAATCATGAGGCTTATTGAATGGTTCAAGCTGCCGGATGCAAGGTGTATCAAAGACCTTGACGACCCTGCCACTACCCTGCTGCATGCTGAGATCGTTCGGAAAAAGCCGTTTCTCAAAAAACTATATATTGATTTTTATAAGCAATTTAGAAAGGCGACGCCTGAGCCTGAAAAGAAGGTACTCGTTGAGCTTGGCAGTGGAGGAGGTTTTATTAAAGAGGTAATTGACAACGTGATTACATCCGACATCCTCGAGTTACCGAATGTCGACAAGGTCTTCTCAGCCCTTAACATGCCCTTCGAAGATACAAGTGTTGACGCTTTCTTTATGTTCGATGTCCTTCATCACATTAGCGACCCAAGGGCCTTTTTCAAGGAGGCCATACGGTGTCTTAAGCTCTCCGGCAAAATCGTTATGATTGAACCTGCAAATACATTGTGGGCAAGGTTCATCTACAAGAACTTTCATCATGAGCTTTTTGACCCGCAGGCACAGTGGGGTCTGGAAGAGATTGGGCCTGTCTCGCACGGAAATGGCGCGATGCCGTGGATAATTTTTTCGCGTGACCGCCGGATTTTTGAAAAGGAATTTCCACAGTTTCGAATTGTTAGAATGTGCAATCATACCCCCTTACGATATTTGCTTAGTGGCGGCCTGACGCTGCGCCAACTGGTGCCTTCGTTCACTTACCCACTTATTAAAGCTATAGAATATATACTGTCGGCAATAAATAATCTGCTGGGAATGTTTCAAACGATAGAGCTGGAGAAGACAGATGCCGAGTAAAAAGTAAAATTGCCGGTGCTTTGTTCTCCATAAAGTGTTGCGATGCAGAGAAAAAGAACAAGGAAAACAAGAAGTAAACGTACAAGAGCACCCAAACCGATGAAGGCACCTGTCATCGAGCCGGACCGCAATAAGAGGCTGACCGAATATGTCGCTGTTGGACTTTTAGTCGTCCTGGGACTTACTTATTCACTGCACTTTTTGAGACACTTCGTTTTTCCGAATTCAGATTTTGCCGCATTTCTTGGCATAGGACGAAAATGGTTACATTTTCAAATTCCGTACACAATGAAGCGTGCGCCTCTTTTCTCAGTCATTACCGCCCTGGTGGGCAACTTTTTCTCCGGTCCTGACCGCAATCTTTTCGGCACAGAATTGTACAACGCCATTATGTTTCCAACAGTGATGGTGCTGATTTACCTTATCGGCAGGAAGTTTCTGGGTAAAGCGGCTGTCTGGGTGGCACTGCTGGCTTGTATCAGCCCCTGGATGGTACGCATGAGCAGTCAGCCGCTTGCCGAGCTTACACTGGTGGCACTATTTGCCGCCACCTGTCTTTGTGCCAGAGCACAGGGTTCGGGTCCCATTCGCCAAAAAATACAAATGGGGTCCCGTTCCCAAACGCGAAATAATGCGTTTGGGAGACCCTCTCACATAAATTGGGCTTATTTATTTGCGATGCTCGGTTCGATTGCTCGATGGGACATGGCCGGCCTAATCCCTGCCGTCGCCCTCGTTGACCTGATTCGGAATCGAAAATGGTTCAAGACAATAATTTCGACGGCGCTTGCCTCGATACCTTTTGGACTCTGTATGATTATCACATGGTCTCAGTTACGAGGCCAGGCCGAAGGCGCCCATTACATCCAGGTCCTGGCAAAGGACCGGACATTTGAGCTGCTTGCGGATTTGAACTTTTATTGGCGCAATATCTGTTCTTTTTTGAATGCTCAAACGCTGCAAACTTTGCCTTCCGGACAGGTCAGGAGCTTCGAGGCACTGAATTCGGTGGTGTTTGCGGTGACAGCCCCACTTTTGGCGATAGCTTTTTTAGCAGGCAGCATAGTGGCAGCTATTAAAAAACGCTGGGAAATGATTGTAATGCTTCTGGCAGGTATTCCGTACGTAATGGTACATGCGATATATCCGTACCGGCTGTCACGGTTTTGTGTACCTGCCGCATGGGCCTGGCTGATTATCAGCGCATACGGGACAATTACATTCTGGCAATGGTTTGTCAGCAAGCCAAAACCAAAACTTCTGACACCTATTCTTCAGCTGATTGGAACCATTATCTTTGTTTTGTGGGCCATCAAGATTATTGACACACTGACCTACGCTGAAAAGCGCTGCCCGGTTATTGAGCGACTTACCGTTATATCATCTTTGGTTGTTGTTGCCGGCTTTTTTGGTTTGCAGCTGGTACGGCGACACAAGCCTTCTATGAGGTGGCTGATTATCCCGGCGTTCCTTGTTCTGGCAGTGGTAAGTAACGCCGCTACGACGGGATTTTTAATGGGAGACGGTCAAAGGGGAGCAAACTTTAAGCGGCTTGGGCAGTGGTTTTTTGAAAATGCCAGGGACGATGACCGAATGATTACAACAATGCCGAGTTTTATGCCCATTTACACGAGTTTGCCGATTGAGCGGTTCAAACATATGGTAAATATTTCACCTGAGGATGCAAAAGATTTCGAGGCCTTTATACAGGAATGCAGGAAACGAAATATCACGCTCATCGCCTGGGATTCAAGGTTGGCCCGCGCGCCCAATGACCGTTATTACAAACTTTGGGGGCTGGATCGTATAAAGATGCTGGGGGCTCCCTTTTTTGGTCGCAAAGTAGACCGTATAGGCCCCTGCCAGCTGGTACACATAATTAGGGAAGGCTCACCCAAAATTGCCATCTACCGTATTATGCCCGCGCCCGCAAGCTGACAGCCGGTACAATACAGGCGCTAATCCACCGCCACGACCTCTTTGACCTCAGGCACCTTTTCCTTCAGGATTCTTTCGATGCCCATTCTCATCGTCATCGCAGCGCCCGGGCAGCCATGGCAGGCCCCCTGCAAGCGAACCTTGACGGTATTATCGTCATCGGTTCCCACCAGCTCGATGTCGCCGCCGTGGTCTTGCAGGGCTGGTCGAACCGCCTCGATTACTTGCTTGACCCTTTCTTCGAAGCTGTTTTCCGTCTTAGTTTCGCCGCAGCCGCATTTATCACACATAAAATTCTCCTATGTTTATTCCAAACCAGTGATTGTAGCGACAATTGATTGTAAAGCAAGTAGTTCTTCTACGATTTGAAATCGGCTTTGTTTGGGTTCGTATTGGGTTTGTTTTACCTTAGCCCGGAAGTGCGGTTTATTTTCATATCCCTTTGTTATAATAGAAGTTACGTTCATTTTGGCCTTTTTGAAATTGGGTTTGATTGGGTTCGTTTGGGTTCGTTTTGGGTTCGTTTTTCCCACTTCCACCAAGTGTCTTATTTTCATAATTCCTTGTTAATGCTTTGTTTACGTTCATTTGACTTTCCGGAAAATTGGGTTCGTTTTGCATAAAAAGGTCTGATTTGTAGAGATCTCTCTACAGTTGTAGAGGAACGAAGACAGAGGACAGAGGGCAGAAGACAGATGACAGACGATAGAAGACAGATGACAGACGATAGAAGACAGATGACAGTTGCTACTCTCTGAAACATAAATCCGAAATCCTAATATCGAAATCCGAAACAATATTAAAATCAAAATGACCGAAATTCAAAACTTTGCCTTTCTTGGTGCCTTATAGGCACGTAGATAATTGGATGCTCGTAAGTGGTTCATTGGTAATTGGTTATTGACCATTCACTAAGGAGTAAATTTTCAAAATGGTTCCCTGCCTACGACATGCAGGGATTCGTGCAAGCTACTGGTTCCCTGCCTAAGGCATGCAGGGACTCGCTGCTGATACTAAGACGTGCGGTTCTCCGCTTTAAATCCAGCCACAGAGACCACAGAGTTCACAGAGAAGTCTTATGCCTAAAAAATACGAACAAACAGATATAGACTAATTTGTCGTGCCCTTCGGGGCTTTTCGTGGGCCGCTGGCCCTCCATCTTCTGCCATTTCTATGGCTGTTTGTATTATACCAAACCTGCCCCTAATGTTCAATGAAAATCTAACTTTTTTAAAAAAAATTTACCGCGGAGAACCCGCCAAACGGCGTGGCGGGCAAGCGCAGAGAAAGCCGCAATGTCAACTGATTTTGACGCGGATTACGCTGATTTACGCGGATTTATTGCCACGAAAAAGCCCAAAATGCACAAAAGGGACAAAAAAAATGACCAAAAAAGTGCTTTATAAGCACATAAATAGCGCCGTCTTACAGGCGGCGGAAGACAGAAATTGTTTTTGACGGCAAGTGCGGGTTTTGGTATTATTTTGCCGGGAATAAAAAAGAGTGAAATATGACTGACACACCAAAAAATTTTGTAATAGGACTCACGGGTTCCTTAGGAAGTGGATGTAGCACTTTATCGAGAGCTTTGGAAAGTAAAGGTTTTAAACGTATTTCTCTTTCAGATCCTATCAAAGATAAATTCAGAGAGTTAAACCCAAGCAAAGAGCCTACCAAGGATTCTTTTGGAGAAGATTGGCGAGCGGAATTACAAGATATTGGAAACAAAGGAAGGCAAGGCGAGTATATTGAAAGCTCTGTGGAGAGCAATGGAAGTAACTATTATGATTATTGGGTAGATTTGGCTTTGAAAAGTGTCAATGGTTCTGACTGTGATATTGTTATCGATGGAATCCGAAACAATAGTGAAGTGGAATCATTACGGAAAAAATACCGCCACTTGCATTTTTGGCTTGTGGCTGTTTATGCTGATTATGAAACACGGTGGGAACGCGTAAAAGAACGATATCCGAATGAAAAAGTTTTTAAAAGAGATGATCTCAGAGACTCTGATGAGGATGAAAAATTTGGTCAAAGCGTACAAAAATGTGTTTACGAAGCCGATTTTGTTTTTAAAAATGAAAAACCGATACAACCTGATGGTAAAATAATTGAAACACTTGCTGAAAAGCTTATAATACAAGTTTCGGTAATGAAAGGTGAAGATTTCAGGAATCCTACAATTCGTGAAGTCTCCATGGCTACAGCTGTTTCGCAATCACACGCATCCCGTTGCCTTAAAAGGAAAGTTGGCGCACTAATTGTTGACGAGAACAATATACCACTTAGCGTTGGATATAATGACAATCCGGTAAGGATGGAATCTTGCCTCACTCTTTATAATGGACAGTGCTACAAAGATATGGTAATGGAATCTAAGTTAGAAAAAATGGGCCCACTATATTGCCCGAAATGTGCAAAGAAACACGAATCTCTTACCAAACCATGGATATGTGATGGGACTATAAAGACAGAAGAAACCAAAAAACCATGCCGATACAACTTTAAGTCGAATTTTTTCCCCAGCCGTAATATGGAATTATGCACGGCTATTCATGCTGAAGAACGGGCGATACGTAGCTTAGGGGGAAGAAGTGCTGAAGGATGCACACTTTACGTAAATACGTTTCCGTGTTTTCAGTGTTCCCGATATATCAAAGATGCCGATATAAAGAAAGTTGTTTATGTTGAAGCTTATCCAATTAAAGAAGCTGTTGACTTTTTGAAAAAGAATGGTATTATCATTGAGGCATTTGAAGGATTTAACCCAAGGGTATTTAATCAAGTTTTCAAACAAATTGAATAATGGATGATTCAAAAAAGGAGGATAAAAATGACATATCAATGTCCGAAATGTGGTAGATATGGAATGGAGTGGGATGGCCGTGCAAAAGTGCTTCTCTGTTACTATAATACCTGCAACCATGTTATTCGCATAGAAAATCAGAAAAATGTACCAAATTCAGAGGTAATTTTGGCAGCTATTAGAGGGGATTCGCCCCGGGCTGTTGTTAGCCCCCCAAGCCTCTGAATTATCTTGCTGAAAGGACACCGGACACCACTGGGCAATTATTTATTCTTCTTTTCTTCTCAATCTCTTTCATTGAATGATTCCGCGTGTGCAAACAAGTACCTGAGGCACAAGCAAGCTTGTTGCGCACCCTTGTTGAACCAGTGCAATAAGGCTAATTGGCTTAGGCTTAGGGATTGGAGAAGACATTCTCGAGCCTTTTTTAATTATGTCTTGACCAAAAGGCCGAAAACAAGGTATAATGACCTTGATAAGCTAAGTCTTTCAGCTTTTAGGGCCAAGACTCGTTTTAGGATAGCCTGAGCTGTTACTCAGGTGCTCCAATTTAAAAGTTAAGACACAAGCTGGACCACACGGATATGGACTCCGTTCCAGTTGGGTTTGGATCCTCTTACCCAGTGGTGCGTGCACACCAACTGGGTACAACCAGACTTATACTGCGAACAGCAGATTTCGTGGCCCATTACTTGTGCTACATGGTTCATTATTCACTCTCTTCATTCTGCTTTGCCATTGCTTCGATAAATGCAACAGCGGCTTTAACCAATCCAACTTGGTTCAAGGTAATATTTCTTGGGATGCGAATATAACAACTATTATCCGATACAATTGGAATAGGTTGGTCGAACATATTAGAAGGGGTTTGTTCATAGTTGGAGGTTTGTTCTTGCGGCTCATCTTGTCTTTTAGCAACCTCTTTGCGTTTTGGAGTAGTTTTGCCAGCACGTTTTCCCGACGACCTTTTGCGTATTTTCAGGTGAGGCGAATACACAATGCCGGCCTCTCTATTAGCCGTAAGAAAGAATCTGATACATTTTTCACGCATTTGAGTAGTTATGTCACCAAACATACTTTCAAGTTGTTTTCTGGTTGCAGATTTCAAGTCGAAATTCTCAGGGATGTTGGTATAAGCCGAAAGAATACATTGTTTCACCATTGCCTGCCAATCTTTGCCTTCATACGCACCTGCAAGGTCTCTGAGTTGTTGAGATGTGTTGTTCTGAGCATCAATCAAGCCGAGAGACCTCAAAGCGGACGTAACTGCTCCACGCGCGCTACCAGAAAATTTCGTTGGCATCATAGTATTATCAATCTGTTCGGTTACTACTGTATCGTGCAAATGACGTATAAACGTCTTGAAAGTTGGATACGATACATACGGCAAAGCAAGTTGTTTATTTTCATCTTCCATATTTACTATCCTTTAATCGAAATACCATTCTATAAGGCATTATAATCGAGAGGACAAATTATGTCAACAACTATTTTACGGGATAATGAAGTTTTTTCCGTCGAGACAAATAAGTCGTATCCCATTATAGCCAAAGGCTTTAGAGGCGAACCGGCGAAATTGGACGCAATAAAATATGAAAAAAACTTTGTGACCGTACTCGGAAAAAGCCGGAAAACACAAATGAGGCTAAAGGTCAAATATGTGTATCAGTACGATGAGGAAACATACCAAAAGCTACGAGATGCATTTGATTCTAATGATACTGAGGCCCTTGAACGTGAATGGCAAAAGGCAAAGCCTATAACTTTAACCTGAGTCAGGGGGATAATTCCCTAAAAATAAAGACAACCCCGCCAACAGGTGGCGGGGCTAACCGAAAAAGTGAGGGGATTATTTTCTGGTTCCCCTCACGAATGATTAATGATTATTGATGATTGATTATTAAGATTGCCGCGGTGCCTTATAGGCACGTAAGTATATCCTCGCAATGACCCCTGCCGCGAGCGGCAGGGCTAAACGACCTCATATATGGCAGAAACTCTAAAAAAAATGAGTAATCACGGATAAATTGCCGAAAAATAGTTGATAGACGGTGATTGACTTTGTATAATATTCCTGTATTTGTATGAAAACATACAAATACAGGCCTGAGACACCCGCTGAATGCGGGTGGTTACGGAATTATGGCAGGGCTTCGAACCTTCGAGCGGTTCGATCGCTTTTCGGGTAAAAACGGTTGGCCTTTCGGAGCGGCCCAGCGGAGCCATAATTGGCCGGAATAACGATAGGACCTCCATTTTGCGGCTTCCCGGCAAAATGCGGCTCCTGTGATGTTTATCAGGAAAGGGATAACAAAATGATGTCCAAACCTCACTCTTCGGCAGATTCGGCCGCTTCTACAGACCAATCCTCCATCAAAACAGGCGCTCAAATAATCGTCGATACGCTTATCGAGCAAGGTGTCGATACTATATTCGGCTATCCTGGCGGTGTGGTTCTGCCGCTCTTTGACAGACTATATGATGCACCGATCAATTTTATCATTCCGCGACACGAGCAGGGAGCCTGCCACATGGCTGATGCTTATGCACGTGCAAGCGGAAAGGTCGGCGTTGTGGTCGCAACCAGCGGTCCTGGTGCTTGCAATTTGGTTACCGGCCTTGCTACGGCGAATATGGATTCGGTGCCGGTAGTTGCCCTCACAGGCCAGGTTCGCACAGAGCTTATCGGAAACGACGCATTCCAGGAGGCTGATACTACCGGCGTTACCCGCCCGGTTACGAAATACAACTGTATCGTCAAGGACGTTAAAGAACTCGCCCGGCTTATAAAAGAAGCATTTTATATTGCTTCGACCGGCCGACCGGGACCTGTGCTCATCGATCTACCTGTTGACATTCAGGTCAACAAGACCAGTACAGACGTCTCAGCCAAACTTGAGCTGCCGGGATATCGGGTTCGGACCAAAGGCCACGCTAAGCAGATATCAATAGCTGCAGAAGCGATAAACAAGTCTAAACAGCCGGTACTTTATGTTGGCGGCGGCGTTATCAGCGCAAATGCAAGCGAAGAATTAAGAGCATTGGCCCAAAAAGCGAATCTGCCGGTAACAACGACACTTTTAGGACTGGGAAGCTACGACCAGAGCAGGCCTGAATCACTGGATATGCTCGGGATGCACGGAACCGCTTATGCTAATTATGCTGTGCAGGAATGCGATTTGTTGATTGCCGTAGGTGCCCGCTTTGACGACAGGGTTACCGGAAAGCTCGAGACTTTCGCTCCGAATGCAAAGATAATCCATATCGATATCGACCCAGCCAGCATATCTAAGAATGTACACGTAGATATCCCTGTTGTAGGTGATGCCAAACTCATACTGGCTGAACTGGTCAAGGAAGTAAAGCCCCACCCACGGAAAAGGTGGTTTAGCAAAATCGCCGAGTGGAAGGAAAAGTTTCCACTTCGCTATGACAAGGACTCATCGACGGTCAAGCCGCAGTATGTTATCGAGGAACTTTGTCGTCAAACGAAGGGCCGCGCGATTATAACTACGGGCGTTGGCCAGAATCAAATGTGGGCCGCTCAGTTTTATCGTTTTAGCATACCCAGACAGCTTATAAGCTCCGGCGGACTGGGCACGATGGGCTACGGTCTGCCCGCTGCCGTAGGCGCTCAGGTAGCCAGGCCTGATGCGACCGTCATTGATATCGACGGCGACCACAGCTTCAATATGACGATGACCGAGCTTCGCACCGCAGTGGAACACAAGCTGCCGATAAAGGTCTGTATCCTGAACAACGGATATATGGGAATGGTTCGACAATGGCAGGAGCTTTTCTATAATAAGCGATATTCCAAAAGCTACCTTTCCAATCCTGATTATGCAACTGTGGCACGTGCGCTGGGTGCTGTCGGTGAAACCTGCGAAAGACCAGCCGACGTTCCGAAGGTAATCAAGGCGATGCTGGCCGAAAAGAGGCCTTGTGTGGTTGACTTTAGAATCGAACGGGAAGAAAATGTCTGGCCGATGGTAGCGGCCGGCAAAAGTCTAAATGAAATGGACGGGCTTGATATATTGGAAAGGTTAATCTGAATTTTACCGCCGAGTTCGCAGAGGACGCAGAGATTTTCGATATTTCATTATATACAACTTGTGGTTTTTCTTTCCTTTTATTCTGGCCTTGCTCAGCGCTCTCAGCGGTCTCCGCGGTTAATCATTCTATTTTGAGATTAGAAAGCGGTTTGAAAAATGAAGCATATAATAAGTGCATTAGTTGAAAACAAGCCCGGCGTTTTGGCCCAGGTTGCCGGCATGTTTGCCGCCCGGGCGTTTAATATCGATTCGCTTGTTGTCGGCCGAACCGAGGACCCGAAGTTGAGCCGAATGACGATTGTGGTCGTCGGCGATGACAGGGTTGTTGAGCAGGTTCGAAAACAGTTAGCCAAGGTTGTTCCTGTTGTTAAGGTTCAGGATTTTGCCGGTGAGCCGGTGGTGGCCCGCGATTTGATGCTTATCAGCATCTCGGCGCCGCCGGAAAAACGGCCCGAAATTTTGTCCTTAATCGAAATGTTCAAGGGAAAAGTTGTGGATATCGGCCCAAAGTTTATTATGGTCGAAGTCAGCGGGCCTGAGGCCAAGATCGAGGCGTTCATAAATGCCTGCAAGCCTTATGGTATTAAGAACGTCGCCAGGACCGGAACAATCGCAATGCCCCGCCAGGCCAAAACAGAGCCGTAGCTCATACTGTGTCGGTTTTTGCACAATACGCACCAATATCTCCAGCAGAAGTAAATTGCTTGCCTAACGGAGGACTTTAAACCCGGATTTCCCGGATGAAATCGTGCAAGTAAGTTGATTTTTGTTAGAATAGAGCTTTTCCATTAAGGCGGTTTATCTTATAATAGCAAATGCCGGATTTGATTACGAATCCTTAACAGGTGGCCAAAAGAGGTAGAGACAATACCTGAATTTGCGAAAAGAAAGTTTTACACAATACTATTGCTATGATTGATATAGAAAAAGTCAAACCGGAGATCGAACGGGTATGTCGACGTTTGCCGGTCAAACGCTTAGGTTTGTTTGGTTCTGCTTTGAGCCAAAATTTCTCTCAAAGCAGTGACATCGACGTTTTGGTGATTTTTGATTCGGGCGAAAATATCGACCTTTTCGATAAGTATTTCGAATTAAAAGAGCAACTGGAAGAAATATTTAAACGAGAGGTAGACCTGGTTGTTGATAGAAAATTCAGAAATCCTGTCTTGAGAGAATCTATTGACAGAACAAGGACTGTCATTTATGAACGATGAAACAAGAAAAAACCTTATTGATATCCTTCAGGCAGCCGAAGAAATACAAAATTTCGTTTGCGGAATGGACCTCAAGGCATATCAAAACAAGCCCGTTACCAAAAGAGCTGTCGAAAGAGACTTCGAAATCATTGGAGAAGCTCTTAACAGGATTAAAAATACGGATAGCGAGTTACTGAAAAAAATTTCCGAGCATCACCGAATCATCGGATTCAGAAACATCTTAATTCATGGCTATGATATTGTTGATGAGGCTATTGTTTGGCAAGCTGCTACAAACCATCTGCCGATTTTAATCGGAGAAATAAAAGAAATACTGAGCACCTGAAAAAATAATCCTGAAGTTGATATGACGTGCTTTTATTAGTGGTAAGGCTGGCAAAGAAGATTGCACAGCGATATTGAAATATCGCGAGTAAATCTGATGCCGCCGGCCGAAGCCGCAACAGGCATAAAGCGAAAACGAAAAATTAAATTGCTCTAAGTTGTCCAAACCAAATAAAATTTGTTAGAATATGCCATATATGAAGTCTAATCTTGTGGCACGGGCATCCTGCCCGTGTGTAATAAATTAGGCTTAATATGTCGCTGATGAAGCTTTACCTGTCGCAAAGTAAGGCACTCTAACAAAACCAAATTTGTCATTCCGAGTGCGGCCGAGGAATCTATTCAAATAATCCCGCGAAGCGGCTCCTCATTTTGAAGTCAGGTTTTGGTAGATCCTCTAAACTAACAAAAGTCTCATAACGATTCAAAAAACAGGCAGAGTTTGCTTGTTTTAAGGGTGTTGATGTGTTATTATTGGATGAGCACAATGTACCGGTGCCCTTTTTTAATGGGCGGAAAACAATAATTTTTGAAAGGCAGAATAAATGAGGAAACTAACTTTCATATTGGTCTGTATGATGGTGGCTGGTTCTACTATCGCAAATGCTGACGAAAAACTTGTAGATTTAATAAAAAAAGTTAAGCCCAGCGTCGTTCTTATAGAGA
>JAUXAB010000116.1 GCA_030615025.1 Phycisphaerae bacterium
GTGAGGCTTGTTTTTTCAGTTGAGGCGACAGCGGGGATCAATAAGACGGATGCTATCACTGCGGCCAACAAGAAAATCGAACAACCGGTTATCGACTCAGCGGTCTGTTTCATGACCTCCCCTTTCAAAGAATAGACAGTCTCAGATGCCCCCATATGCTATACCAAGGCTTATGGGAGTATCTCAAAGTTGTTCTACTTGTCTTGAGTAAGGCAGACGATACAGGAACCTTGCTCAAGACAAGATCGCCGCAAGCGCTACGGGGCCATACAGTCCAGGCTCCCGTGCGGCCGGTAGTGATTATAATCCATCCACCAACGATCAACAACATATCTTGACTTTTTTATCCTCAGGATCCCCCATTTCGGCTGAAGAACTGGTGTATTCTTGATAGGAGCAAAGTCGTCGGTCCACTGACCACCAATAAAGGATTGAATCAATCAAAGGGGATTTTAGCTTGACCGGCCCAGCATCATGGAGGACAGGACGTGTACTTGCATTCCTATGTTGAATGAGTTAGTATTTTCTGGACAATACGTTGAGAGTGTCCTTTCATGCGAGCTTCGTTCAGTTCGCATGAGGGATGTTCTCACATACTCGTTGGCGATGTTGACCTGTGCGAGTTCTCCGGCAGAACCTGTGCTTTACCTAATGATTATGATGGCAAAAGATCCGAAACGCTGCAATCCGCTCCTCTTGGAGATGCGCCAGATCGATAAATCGTTTCCCGGCGTGCATGCACTGAAGAACGTTTCCATGAAACTGCGCAGCAGCGAAGTCTTGGGGCTCGTTGGCGAGAATGGAGCTGGCAAGAGTACCCTTATCAAAGTACTGGGCGGCGCGCATCTTCCAGACTCCGGAAAAATCCTTATAGAAGGCCAATCAGTTCACATCCTCTCTCCAACCGCCGCACAGCAGGCCGGCGTATCGATCATCTACCAGGAGTTCAACCTGATTCCCGAGCTTACCGTGCGAGAGAACATCTTCCTTGGACGGGAGAAAACCAGAATGGGTTTTGTCAGGGCCGCCGAAGAGCACCGCAAAACCCTGCAACTGTTCAGTAAGATCGGAATCAATATTGATGCCAACACCCGCTGCAGCGAGCTAACTGTGGCTCAACAGCAGACCGTGGAGATTGCCAAGGCGCTTTCGGTCAATGCAAAGATCATCGTCATGGACGAACCGACTGCTACGCTCACAGCCCAGGAAGTAGGTCGCCTTTTCGCCGTTATCCGGGACCTCAAATCCCACGGACTCGGCATAATCTACATCAGCCACCGATTCGACGAGGTATTTGAGGTGGCCGATCGGGTGATGGTGCTTCGGGATGCCGAGCACGTGGGCACGGAAGATATCAACGATATCACTCGCGAGAAGCTGATAGAGATGACGGTGGGCCGTCCCATCGAATCGGAGTTTCCCAGACGCTCGACCAATCCGGGTCATGTTCGGCTGCGGGTCGAGGACCTCTGCCGGGGCAATGCCGTCCGCAACGTGAGTTTCAGCGTCCGGGCGGGCGAGGTCCTCGGATTCGCCGGTCTGGTCGGGGCCGGACGCACTGAAACGATGCGGCTGATCTTCGGCGCAGACAAACCGGACAGTGGACGCATCTTCATCGACGGCGTAGAAACAGATATCCACAGCCCCAAAGATGCGATACGCAACCGTATATGCCTGCTCACCGAAGACCGCAAAGGGCACGGCCTGGTCTTGATTCATTCGTGCCGGGAGAATTTCGGTTTGCCCAATCTGGACCGGTTCGGCCGCGGCGTGTTCCTCGACCGGCGGAAGGAACGGAGAGAATTCTCAGGTTTCGTCGAGAGCCTACGAATCAGGGTCTCGGGCCATGAGCAGCTCGTTATGAACCTATCGGGGGGCAATCAGCAAAAGGTCGTGTTGGCCAAATGGCTTGAGCGCAACGCCGATATCATGATCTTCGACGAGCCCACGCGGGGAATTGATGTAGGGACGAAATACGAAATCTACCTCCTGATGAACCGGCTTCTCGCCGAGGGCAAGGCTATCATTATGATCAGCAGCGAACTGCCCGAGGTGCTCGGTATGAGCGACCGCGTCATCGTGATGCACGAAGGCCGAATCAAGGGAGAAATCACCGACATGGCGAACGCCACGCAGGAAGACGTCTTGTCCATGGCAATGGCCTGATATTGACAGGAGTTGAACATGACAACAAAGATGTTCAGCGATTATGGAATGGTCCTTGTCCTGATAGTGCTATGCATATTCTTCAGTTTCTTGACGTTGAACGAGCAGACGCCCCAGGACAGCGATGCCATAGCCGGGCTAATCGAGCGGGTTACGACTGAGTTCAATAAATCGGATATCATCCTGGTAGTCGGCGCGGTCAACACGGGCTCGGAACCGTTTGCTGAAGTGCTGGGCGAAGAGTTGGAAGGAGAGGGCTTTAGCAATGTGCGAGTGGTGGTGGGCATTCCACGTGATTTAAGGCTGGCACTGGATGACATCAGGGCCAAAGGAGGCGTCCTCGCCGCAATTGCGACCACAGGCGACGTACCAAAATGGCTGGTGATCGAACTTATGCCCGAGAAATACCCGGAGTTCTCCGGCTGTAAGATGTTGGCGCCGAAATCCTATATGTGGCCGGTCTTTCTAAAACGCTCGAACCTCCTCGCCATCGTGGACAGAATCGTGGTTATCGCGGTCATCGCTATCGGCATGACCATGGTGATCATAACAGCGGGGATTGACCTGTCCGTTGGCAGCCTGATTGCACTCTCTGCCGTAATAGGCACCCTGCTTATGAAAAAAATGGGTGGACTGCAGGCCCCAGGATGGGTAGTCCTCATCGGATTTCTTGTCGGAATTCTATCCTGTGGCATCGTTGGAGGACTTGGAGGCTTTGTCGTCGCCCGCTTCAAGGTAGCACCATTCATAACAACGCTGGGCATAATGATGATGGCTCGGGGTTTGGCTTTCATGATTACCGGGGGCTTTTCAATCTATCAGGTACCCAAGGCCCTTCCCTGGCTGGGTCAGGGCCGCTCACTTGGTACACCCAATACCGTGATTCTCCTTGTTGTCCTTTACGTGGCTGCGCATATATTCATGGCACACACGCGCATGGGGCGCTATATCTATGCGGTCGGCGGCAACGAAGAGGCGGCACGACTTTCGGGCGTGCCGGTCAAGCGGGTAATCGTTTTTGTTTATGTTATCAATTCGCTTGCAGCGGGACTGGGCGGCTGCATCCAGGCCTCTCAACTCAATACGGGAACTCCCAGCATCGGCGTGATGTATGAGCTGTACGTTATCGCCGCGGTGGTAGTCGGCGGTACCAGCCTCTCGGGCGGCTGCGGCAGGATATTGGGGACACTTATAGGGGCTTTTATCATCTCGGTGATCCAGAACGGTATGAATTTACTTGGAATCGAAAGCTATACACAGCAGATAGTGCTCGGGGCGGTGATCCTCGGGGCGGTCCTGCTGGACAAGGTGCGAAGCGCCGGAGCAGTGCCGGCGTTTCTGAGCAGGAAGAATAAAGTGTTGGACTAATAAGGAGATAGACATCATGAACCGTAGGAACCTATTCGGTGCGTGCGTTCTTGGAATTGTATTAGCGGTATTCGCCTCGTCGTGCTCGAAGAAGCCCGACAGCAAGGGCAAGATAGGCGTCACCTGCATGGACCTCACCAACCCCTTTTTCAAGCTGATTGCTAATGTCATGCAGGAGGAGGCGGCCAAGCACGGATACGAGATAGTGGCTCTGAGCGGCGAGTTGGACCCGGCCAAGCAAAATAACCAGCTCTCGGACTTTGTCGCCCAGGGATACGACGCGATTTTCCTCAATCCTGTCGATTCCAAGGCCGCTGGCGAAGGCGTCAAGAAAGCACACGAGGCCGGTATACCTGTGTTCACCTACGATGTCCAGGTGACCGACGAAGAGGCCAAGGACTTGATAGTCTCGCATATCGGCAGCGACAACTACCAGGGGGGCAGGCTGGCGGGGGAGAGCATGATGAAGGTGACTGGTGACAAAGGCCCAATCGCTATTATCACCTATCCAGAGGTCACATCCTGTATTCTGAGAGTCGATGGTTTTAAGGACTACCTCAAGGAGCACAACAGCAAGCTGGAGATCGTAACCGAGCTTTCCGGTAAGGGCAACAGGAGCGACGGCTACTCCGTGGCAACCGAGATTCTTACGGCGCATCCGGATATCGTGGGGATATTCGCCATCAACGACCCATCGGGCCTCGGCGCCTATTCGGCGGTCCTAAGGTCGGGCAAGGGTGAACAGGTTACAATGATCGCGTTCGATGCCTCCCCGGCTGGCAAGCAGGCCGTGTTCGAGAAAAAACTCTACGATTCGCCCCAGCAATTCCCACGCAAAATGGCAAAGGGAACCGTCGAGGCATTCATAAAATACATGAACGGCGAAGACGTTCCCAAGAAGAGCTTCATACAGTGTGCGCATTATTACTATGAAGACTCGGTTAGCGACAAGAGCCGCGTCGCTGAACAGTGGTGAGAGGAATTCTTGGCTGCCAGCTGATGGCCCAGAAATGGCGATAGACTGTGTGCTCTGTGCGAAAGATTTAGCATTTGCACCGACGGTTTCTTCGACCGCCTCTTTCGCGTCCGTTCGCAAACACAAAATCGGCGGGATGACCTCGTAACAAAAGTTAACGTGTCGTCCCATAACGATTCTGTGAGAATTGAGCTTAAATCAGTATTGACAATTACTTATGAAGACTGGCCAAGAATCAGGCAACCAGAACAACAAAAGCAACCGAAATCTAATAAGCATAAGCAATGGACATTGAAACCGTCACAAAATTTTCACTTTTTTATAACTCACTGATAATAATGGGCTTATGGCATGACCGTTTTTACAGAATTGGCAGATAATGAGCTTTCGGGTTGTAGTCGGGTAGCAGTCGCCGATGAGATTGAATTTGTCCCCTGAGAGATTATGCCCGTTTTGCCAATTGTAGTCGAGGTTGTTGCAAAACTCGACCACATCTGCGCCGCCGTTAATCGTCATAAGCGGGAGCATTTTTTTGGCTTTGATTGGGTTTGTATTGGGTTCGTTTTCACAAATAGCCCAATTTGACATATTTTCATAATCCTTTGTTAATACTTTATTTACGTTCATTTTGTCTTTTAGCAAATTGGCTTTGATTGGCTTTGTTTGGGTTTGTTTGGGTTTGTTTGGCTTTGTTTTTCCGGAGGCAGAAAGCGCGATTTATTTTCATATCCCCTTGTTATGAAAGCAGTTACATTCATTTGTTCATTCAGATATTTGGCTTTGTTTTGCATAAAAAGTCTGATTTGTAGAGATCTCTCTACAGTTGTAGAGGAAAGAAGTAATAGCCACAAAGGCACTAAGGCACAAAGGAACAGAGTTATAGAGGGAATCTCATGTCTCATAGCCACAAAGGCACTAAGGCACAAAGTCGATTTTGGGTCGTTTAGGCGGTTTGCGTAGCTTTGGGCTTTGGTTGCCCCGTCCAAGGAAGGCCGGATCTGCGACTTCGACATTGGAAAAATCCCTTATATTAGTTCTTAGTTCCCGCCAGAAGAAAGGCGGGTAAACCCGCCACACGAACGGCGGGTAAACTCCTTGCGTATTTGCCGGCTTAAAAAAAAGACAGCCCTCTATAATTGGACGGATGTGCGCGTTTGATGCGAAAAAACACCCCGATTTTTGATGCTGGATTCTCGTAACTCGATGTCAGATATGGAGATAAAATTTTTTTATTTTTTTGGGATTTTGTCGTTAACTATGCCCGGTTTTGATTGAAATTCTCGATGCTGGATTCTGGATAGTTGGACGGGGGATGGTTGAACAGGTGGTCGAGAGGGATTAGGGGCGAGGGGTTAGGATTGGAAAGGGAAATCAAAGATTAAAATGGAAAAAGTTCAAAAAAGCCGTGTTTTCCACGATAGCAAACTGATCAAATTGCTTGTGTAATATATATATGGTTACCCTATGGAGTAGGGCATATGGCTAATGATAAGAATTACTAAAAAATTGGATTTCAGACGGTGATACTAGTTGAGGTACGTCAAAGAAACAATAATCAGTGGCCCAATTCGTAATTTTGGGATTATTGTGGCTGAAATATCTTCGAGATAAAGTTGAAAAACTTGTTTTTCGAGACAGATTTGATATTCTATTGAAAGTTAGGCTCAGCGGCGTAGCTGAGCAGGAATGTACAAATTTATATTGGAAATCCCGGTTAATAATAAAGAAAATGCCTTAAATGCCCTGAAACCTGACATGGCGGAACATTTGGGCAAGAAGTAGTAAAAGGATATTTTTTATGGTAACACGCAGAGACAGACTCGATAGCAGACGGGCAAAACAAAAAAAAACGCGTAGCGCCAATGCCCCACGCAAGAAAAAAGAACGTGCACGCAAAGCCGCTCAAGCTGCTCAAGCCGCGGGCGGCACCGATTAACACCTGTGTAGAAAATGATGATTGGCCTCGGGCGAAGCCGGGAGGTCGAAAACGGTGTTTTATTAGCCGCGAAAAGGCACAAAATGAACAAAAACAAACAAAAATAGACCAAAAAAGTGCTTTATTAACCACAGATTTCACAGATTTTTAACCGCAGATGCATTCGACTACTTCGACAAGCTCCCTTCGGCAGGCTCAGGACAGGCAGTACAGGCAAGCTCAGGACAAGTTTTTTGTTTTCAGTTTGACAATTGCAACAATACTATATAATTATATGTATATATGCTTATGTGCTGCTGTTTGGTAGCGATATCAGGTTGTGTTAAATATGGAGGTGAGCAGTTATGGTTAATGCGGAAAAGCTGGCAGGGACATTTAAATTGCTTTCGGTTGAGGCAAGGATACGTATTGTGCAGGTTCTTAAGCGGCGAGCGCTGTGTGTTACTGAGCTGACATCGCAACTGGGTATATCACAGTCGGCAACTTCTCAGCATCTTCGAGTTCTGAAAGACGCACGCGTTGTAAAATTTCAGAAGAGAGGGTTCCATGTTTATTATCATCTCGATGTACAAAATATAGCTCGCATTCACAAGGCCACCAGCGAGCTATTTGAGCTGGATGGGGATTAGACAGCGGGGTTTTTGTACAGAGATATAAGTATATGCATATATACTTATGGACTGCTTTAAGAATCGTGGTTTTTGAAAGAGGGCTTT
>JAUXAB010000038.1 GCA_030615025.1 Phycisphaerae bacterium
GCATTCTACACCGGTTTTTTTGCCTCTTAGGTCGTTTACAATACCAACTTCTACTTTCATAAAGTAAACCGCCTTAATGGCAAAGTCAACTGATTTCGTGGATATCGACAAAATCAGGGCAGGAAACATGTGCAACCAAAATGACCATTGTAGGCAGGGCCTTCTATAAGCTCGAAGTCGCGCCAAAATATGGTTTTCTATCTTGTAAATATAGCTGTAACCCTGTACCATAACGGCCAGTTTTCCCCGCCTTCGCGGGGATGGGAAACTTTATAAATGGATTCCTGCCTTCGCAGGAATGACAAAAAAAATGGCAGAAGAATTAATCGGTGTAATAGGCGGCACAGGGCTGGGGGATGCGCTGGTCGAGCATTTAGCTGATGCAGAATTTCACGATATCGAAACGCCTTTCGGCAAGCCGAGCACGGCCATTTGCGTCGGCAGAGTCGGGCAAAAGCAAATCGCATTCCTGAATCGCCACGGCGAAGGGCATAAACTTTCTCCGAGCGAGGTCCCGTTTGCAGCCAACATTTTTGCCCTGAAAAAGCTGGGCGTTCATACGTTGATAGGCAGCGGTGCGGTAGGCTCGCTCCGCGAGGAAATCGCTCCCGGCGAGCTGGTCATCGTTGATGACTTTATCGATAAAACATTCAGACGGACAAACAGCTTCTTCGGTGGTTTGGGGGCGGTGCACTGCGAAATGGCTGAGCCGGTTTGCGGACGACTTCGAAAAACACTTCTGGATGCAGCTAAAGATATCGATATAAAGACACATCCAAAGGGCACCTACGTATGTATGGAAGGGCCTCAATTTTCCACACGGGCTGAATCGCTTATGCACCGGGCGTGGGGCGGCGACTTGATTGGTATGACCGCTATGCCGGAAGCCAAATTGGCCAGAGAGGCACAAATCTGCTACGCAATGATTGCATTAGCCAGTGATTATGACTGCTGGCGCCCCCACGAGCCCCGCCCCTCGGAGGGGCGGGACGAGCCGGAAGAAGACAGGCAAACACTTCTAAAAGAGATTATTTCAAATTTGCAAACGGCAACAAACAATTGTCTGGAACTTATAAAGGCCGTTTTGCACAGCGACAGCAAACTTGTTCGCGAGGATTGTCAGTGCAGAAAAAGTCTCGATTTAGCCGTGTGGACGGACCAGAGCCAAATCGAGGCGGCTGATAAAGAAAAGCTGAAAGTGCTTTTTGAATAGCCCAGGATATTGACAGTACGAGAAGTATTGGTATAGTAGGGGCCAACTTGGGAAATGTAGTTAGATTCGAAAGGATAACAAAATGAAAGGACCAGTCCCAAAAACGCTTGTTTTAGCAGTTGGTATCGTCGTTGGTATTATGTTGTTCGCAGGCTGTGAAGAAGAGGAAAACTCATCGGATACGAAACCGGATACCAAACCGAATACCAGACGGAGTAGACTCATAGCCGTTGAGAACGTGCAGCTTAAAAAACAAATTGAAAAGCTGAAAAAAGTACACGCGAAGGAAATCAAGAGGCAAGAGGAACAGCTTGACAAATGTCTGCAAGAAAAAAAGGCTTTGGAAGAGCTGTCAGATAAAGGCGTTGAAAGCTATATGCAGGACATCTTAGGGCCCCTTGCTGAGGAAAACGCAAAACTGCACGAGGAAATAAAAACTCTCAAGGCGCAAATAGAGAAACTTAAAACAGAACTCTAAGAAGCTAAGAAATAGGCAGGCACTGAACCTTTATAACCAGCCGTTAATCATTGCGATTGCACACCTTTCGAGCAGCCTTTACAGGGTCGGGTAATTTTTCGCCGGGGTAACGTTTTTGCATTGCCGCTGCGACGAGCCCTACAAACATAGGTTGAGGCTTCAAAGGACGGGAAGTAAGGCACGGATGCGCCTGGGTGCCGCAAAAGTACGGATGGGACGGAATCTCCAGGATATGCATAATCGGCTGATTCGGGGCTTTGCCGGAAAATACCAGGCCGGCCTTTTCCAACACTTCAATATAGCGAGGGTCAACCTCGTAACGATGTCTAAACCGCATTCTAACCGAATCTGTCCTGGCAAAAAGCTTCCACGCCAACGTCTGGGACTTTAGTTCTATATCCCTTCCGCCGAGGCGCATATTTCCGCCCAGTCCTTCTATTTTCTTCTGTTCCGGCAATATATCGATTACCGGCTCGGGACAGTCCGGCTCAACCTCGGTGCTATTGGCTTCTGGCAGGCCGCAAACATTGCGGGCAAATTCTATAACAGCCATTTGGAAGCCGAAGCATAGCCCCAGGTAAGGCAAATTATTCTCTCTGGCATATTTTATGCAGGCTATTTTTCCTTGTGCACCGCGGGTACCGAACCCGCCGGGGACAATAATACCGTCAACATCAGCCAGATGCTCGGCTGCGTTCTCATCAGTAATAGCGGTTGTTTCAATCCATTTTATTTCTGTCTCAGAAGCCAGTGCGATACCAGCATGTTCAAGCGCATTGATTATCGAGGCATAGCTGTCGCGGACGGATGTGTATTTGCCAGTGATGCCGATGGTTATTTGGCGCGAGCGCGAGCCGATTTTGTCTGTGAAATCGCACCAGCTGGCCCAGGCCTTGCGTTCGTGCCGCAGATTGATTCTGTCCTCGATCTTGAGCAGTCTTAAGACCTCGAAGTCTAAGCCCGCGTCTCTGAGCATCGCCGGTATCATATAGATACTGGCAGAATCTGGCAGACTTATGACCCTTTCAAAAGGGACATTACTGTACACGCTTATTTTTTGCCGGACTTTTTCGCTAACAGGGTTGGCTGCCCTGCAGGCGATGATATCCGGCTGAATGCCGCATTGCATAAGCTGCTTGATGCCTAATTGTGCGGCTTTCGATTTCTGTTCGCCGAGGGTTTTCGGTTCCAATATATAGGTCAGGGCCACGAAGCAGCAGCTATTGGGGCCTTCTTCGTACGCCAGCTCGCGCATCGCCTCGATATAATAGGCATTCTCCAGATCGCCGACTGTGCCGCCGATCTCGACAAATACTATATCGGCCTCGGTTTCGGCTGCCAACCGGCGAAGTTTTAGCTTGACCTCGCCGGTAACGTGCGGAATCATCTGGACATCTCTGCCGAGATAGTCACCGTGTCTTTCCTTGTGCAAAATCGAGCTGAATATCTGGCCGCTCGTGACAAAATTTGCTCTGCTCAAATCCTGATTGAGCATCCTCTCATAGGTGCCCAAATCCATATCGCATTCCATACCGTCATCGAGCACAAACACTTCGCCGTGGCGAAAAGGATTCAGCGTGCCGGAATCTATGTTCAAATAGCCTTCGAGCTTAATCGGAGCAACTTTCAGCCCCTTATCCTGCATAAGCTTGGCAAGACAGGATGAAAATATGCCCTTGCCCAGGCCACTCATCACGGTGCCCATAACAAAACAATAGCGGCTTTTTCCCTTTTTATAGCCAGCCGGTACCGGCAAGAAAAATTCGCTCTCAGTTGAAGTGTCACTAACAGAAGCTAATAAATCGTTTTCCTTCGACATTGTTTTTCCTCTATGTCATTCCTGCGGAGGCAGGAATCTATAATTACACTTTTATTATTTTTGTTTCTTCTCCATGATTTCAGCGTTCCTTGTGGTTAATCCTTTAATTTCCCAGTATTCCTTAAGCTCAATTGATTTCTCGTCTTTTAGCAAATCTCGGAGAATATATCGGTGTGTTGCTCCACTGACTATCACCAGCCGTTTGTCGGGATATTCCTTGGCGACCTTGATTATATTATCAGCCATAATCCTGTTTCGCTCATGCCATTGATCCTTGAAGAAGTGACAATCATCTATAAGAGTCTTAAAGCCTGTGTACTGCTTTAAAATCATCGGCACAATGTCATACCTCAGCGAGTGCCTGATTCGTATAACTGAATCATGAGACTCGGAGTTAATAACCTCCGGGCAACTGCTTTTGAGCAAATGGGCTTCGGCTTCGGCGGACCAGTCCAATAATTGAGCGATTTTGATATTCAGAGAATTAGGATCTTCCTTTTCTAATTGTTTTGCCCATTTTTTTATAAATCTACCCCATCGCTTTCGTCGTTGAACATAGCTGGTCTTCTTGAAGTTCTCCTGTCTGTCACATCTGTCAAAAGGTATTTGCTTTATGCCGAGCTGTGTTGCTGCCGTATCCGCCGCCCAGCATTCAGGGCTGATCTGCTTGTCCCTTAATCTTTCGATCGGCCTACCATCAGGATCAACCTGACTTAATGGCAGCTCATTTAGGATCACATCAGGCTTCAGTGAAAGGATTATCTCTTTTAAAACCTCGGGGCTGTAGTTAGGATTTTTGTGGTGTTTGTCGTGGATTGTGCCTATTATTATCACCTGTGCGTTTGAGGTTTGAGATTGGGTATTTATTTCCTTAGCGCTATTAGCAGGCTCTTTTCCTAAAGAATTCAAAGCACAACAAAGTAGGGCTAAACCCAGCATTCTAAACATCTTCACCATTTCTATTTCTCCAAAAACATGAATTTGGATTCCTGCCTGCGCAGGAATGACAAGGGAAATAGCTCCTATTGTTTATGTTCGTTCTTGTCCATTCTTGCATCTTTTTACAAACTCTGCATATTGCTGCGGTGTGTCTATGCCATCGCAGGTGTGTGCGACTTTGCCTACCAGAATGTCAAAGCCGTTTTCAATCGCCCGCAATTGCTCAAGTTTTTCGATTTTCTCCAGTTTCGTTTGCGGTAAAGCGGTAATTTTCAGCAAAAATTGCCTGCGAAAAGCATAAATTCCAATGTGTCGCAGATACTGCCGCATTTTTCCTACGCCGGATTCTTCTCTATCATAAGGTATGGGAGTACGCGAGAAATAAATCGCACGGCCAGAGCAATCGGTAATGACCTTTACAATATTAGGGTCGGCAATCTGCTCAGGATTCTGGAAATCAGCAGCGAGTGTAGCCATTGGGTAGTCGGGATTTTTTATTAAAAGCTCAGCCAGATAATCAATATTTTCCGGGTCAATCTCCGGCTCATCGGCCTGCAGGTTCACCACTATCTCGACGTCAATATCGGCAACAGCTTCAGCGATGCGGTCGGTGCCGCTTTTGTGCTCGACTGAGGTCAGGATACATTCGGCCCCGAACGAATTGGCGGCGGCAATAACCCTCTCATCGTCGGCTGCTATTATTACCTTGTCAGGCAACCTGGCCAGGCAGGCCCGCTCATAGGTGTGCTGGATAAGGAATTTGCCCGTATCTCTGGCGAGAACTTTACCGGCGAATCTGGTAGAACCGTAACGAGCAGGGATACAAGCTAAAATTTTCACTCTCGTCTAAACCTTCACACCAGCAGTATTTTTGCTAAGTAGGCTGTACATCTTCGCCAAAATAAGGAAAAAAACCAATTGCGACAGGATTTATGCAACAGTGTAAATCCAACTGGGCACTTATGGTAGAAAGAAATTTGAGGTTTGTCAACAGGCCCCGTTAGAAATTTTCCCTTTTTGCACTATATTATTCGTTACGGAATTTGCTCGGTTGATTTTAAGAATTGTGGACTTGTAATCCGCGGCAGAGCATATATACTTTACCGGCAATCGGCATTGCTCAGTGTTTAGACGGGATTAACAGGATAAAACAAGAGCAAAACGAGGGGAAATCCTGTTAATCCTGTCCAAAATAAATGGCAAAACCAAAGGGTATGTAAATTGTGAAAAAAGCCTTACCAATTATCATTGTACTTGTTGTAATCGCCATCATCTTTATCGGGATCGGAATTGCAAATAAGGGTAAACAAAGAAGCCAACGCCAGATAGCGGTAATTCCTAAGGGCATTACACATATCTTCTGGGAATCGATTCGCAGGGGAGCAGAGAAGGCAGGTGCCGAAGCCGGCGTTAAAATCTTCTGGAACGGGCCGGAGCGGGAAGGTAACCGAGAAATGCAGATACAAATCATCGAGGACTTTATTACACAAAAAGTTTCAGGTTTTGTTCTTGCACCGATTGACAACAAAGCGCTGGTGCCATCAGTGGAAAAAATATATGCCAGGAACATACCCTGCGTGATTATTGATTCAGGTATAGACACCGATAAATATGTTTCGTTCGTGGCAACGGACAACTATAAAGGCGGTGTAATTGCAGCCAGGCGAATGGGCAAGATTCTCAACGGTAAGGGAAAAATAGTTGTTGTTAAATACGCACCCGGCTCAGCTTCAACGATGAAGCGTGAGAACGGTTTTATCAATACCATCAAAAAAGAGTTTCCCGAAATCGAAATCGTGGACACCAAATACGGGATGGATACCGTTGAGACAGCGTTACAGGCTGCCGAAGACCTGCTGACAAAAAACGTCGAGCTTGACGGCCTATTTGCGTGTAATGAGTCCACATCAGTGGGAGCCTTACGAGCGATGCAAAGCCAGGGACGCGCAGGCAAAATGAAGATGGTCGGTTTTGACGCTGGGGGGCTGCTCATTGAAGGGGTAAAGACGGGGGCTGTTGATTCTCTTGTGGTGCAAAATCCCTACAAGATGGGCTATGAAGGCGTCAAGGCCCTGATCGCCACACTTGACGGCAAAAAAGTCGAGAGGCGTGTAGATACTGGAGTTGCATTAGTGACTAAAGAGAACCTTGAAACTCCGGAAATTCAAGCACTTGTGAAAGGAATGTATCAGTGAAGATTGGTCTCAGCGGGGCCGATATCGCGTTGCAAATGAGGGGATATCTAAAAGCTTCGGGCCAGTGCCGGGCCTTTTCTTGATTATTTTTGAAATGGCGGCTTGTAATCCGAAGCAGAGTAGATATACTTTGTTGACTACATACTATTGGCTATTTATTATTGAAAGAAATGTGGGATTAATCATTAGTCAATAATCAATATCGTCATGGAGTCTCGACGTCAAACCTAAAATTTAGGGAGAAATAATTATGAAAAAGGCCTTACCAATCATCATTGCACTCGTCGCAATTGCCATCGTTTTTATCGGAATCGGAATTGTAAGAAATAAAGGCAAACAAACAAGCCAACGCCGGATAGCGGTAATCCCTAAAGCCACTACGCATATTTTCTGGCAATCGGTTCGCAGCGGGGCGGAGAAGGCAGGCGAGGACATCGGCGTTAAAATCTTCTGGAACGGGCCTAAACGCGAGACCGACCGGGAAGAGCAAATCCAAATCATCGAGGACTTTATTGTGCAGAAAGTTTCGGGCATTGTTCTTGCGCCGCTCGACAGCAAGGCACTGGTGCCAAAAGTAGAGGAATTATTCGAAAAAAACATACCCTGCGTGATTATTGACTCAGGAATCGACACAGACAAATATGTTTGCTTTGCGGCAACGGACAACTATGTCGGCGGCATAATTGCATCCAGGCGGATGGGCAAAATTCTCAACGGCAAAGGAAAAATAGTAGTCGTGAAGTATGTGCCCGGTTCGGCCTCGACAACGAATCGTGAAAACGGCTTTATCGATACCATCAAAAAAGAGTTCCCCGAAATCGAAATCGTGGATGCCCAATACGGCAAGGATACCGTTGAGACGGCATTGCAGGTTACCGAAGACATGCTGACGAAAAACGCCGAGCTTGATGGGCTGTTTGCGTGCAATGCGTCTACTTCAGTAGGAGCGCTGCAAGGACTGCGAAGCCAGGGCCGTGCAGGCAAAATCAAGATGATTGGTTTTGACACCGAGAAGGCGCTGATTGATGGATTGAAGGAAGGAATTATCGATTCGCTTGTGGCACAAAATCCGTATAAGATGGGCTATGAAGGCGTTAAAGCAGTAATTGACAAACTTGACGGCAAAGAGGTACCCAGGCGTATAGATACGGGGGTGGAATTAGTGACTAAAGAGAACCTGGAGACACCGGAGATTCAGGCATTACTGAGATGACCACATCAGTGCAAAGTAACCGCAGCGACACCGGCGTTGCGCTGCGAATGACGGGGATATCCAAGAGCTTCGGGCCTGTGCAGGCTCTTTTCGATGTTAGCTTTACGGTACGAGCTGGAACAGTCCACGCTTTGGTGGGTGAGAATGGCGCGGGTAAATCCACACTTGTGAAGATTTTAGCGGGTGTTTATCAGCCGGATGAGGGCTTAATTGAAATCCACCAAAAGCCTTACACATTCGACAAGCCGGAGCAAGCCCTAACAGTCGGCGTATCGATGATTTATCAGGATTTGGACCTGGCTGAACACTTGACCGTAGCCGAAAATGTTTTCTTAGGCAATGAGCCTGCGGGCATTCTGCCGTTCACCGTTGATTACAAAGCGATGGTGAAGAGAACGGCGGAATTAGCCAAAAGTTTCAACTTCGATATTGACCCGACCGCCGTAGTATCGGAGCTTCCCACCGGGGATTGCCAGGTCGCTGCGATTATAAAAGCCCTTACACGCAAGGCTTCGATTATTGTTATGGATGAGCCAACATCGTCGCTGTCTGAAACCGAGGTCGCCAGACTCTTTGAGGTAGTTAGACGGCTGCGAATAAAAGGGATTTCAGTCATTTATATCTCTCACCGCCTGGAAGAGATAATCGGTCTGGCTGACGATGTTACTGTTTTACGCGACGGCAAGGTCGTTCACTCCGAATCAGTTACGAAGCTGGATATTGCCCAAATCATTCGTTATATGGTTGGGCGTGAACTGACGGAATTTTTTCCAGCCCGTGATGTTAAACCTGGTGACGTTCGCGTAAGTGTCAACAATCTTTCATCGGACAGGCGGATAAGGGATATTTCTTTCAATATTCGGTCGGGAGAGATTGTGGGGATGGCCGGTCTTGTCGGTGCAGGCCGAACAGAAGTTGCACGAGCCATCTTCGGTGTTGACAAGAAAGCTTCGGGCTCAATAGTGCTTGATAACAAAGAGCTGTCAATCAATTCTCCCGCTGATGCTATATCCAACGGCATCGCTTTACTAACTGAAGACCGCAAACGAACCGGCTTGTGCCTCGGACTTGCGTGCAGCTGGAACGTGACTATAGCAAGCCTGGGTTTAATAGGGATGAAGAGAATAATCAATCCGGCCAAAGAAAATAAAATCGCTGCGGATGTGGGAGCGCAATTATCCATCAAATGGTTGAGCCCACAAGCCCCGGTGGACTCCTTATCCGGCGGTAACCAACAGAAACTCCTGATTGCGCGGTGGCTGCTGGCGAAGTCTAAATTTATGATTTTTGACGAACCGACCCGTGGTATCGATGTCGGAGCCAAGAAGGAAGTGTACTCACTTCTTAACAGGCTCGCCGAGCAGGGCAAAGCGATACTGTTTATATCATCCGAATTGGGCGAGCTGTTCGGGATAACGGACCGGATTTTAGTGATGCGCCGGGGACGACTTGTGGGAAATTTAAAGACCAGCGAAACCACACAGGAAGAAGTTATGCATCTGGCGGCGGTGGAGACAAACTAAATGAGCAAATTTGCGAGACAGCTACTGCCCTTCGGTAGTCTGACACTGATAATCTGTATTCTATCGGCACTAAAGCCGGATACATTCCTTACGATGGAAAACTTTATGAACGTGCTGCGCCGCTCAAGTGTGAACGGCATCATCGCAATCGGTATGACATCGATTATCATATCCGCAGGAATAGACCTTTCCGTGGGATCAATGCTGGCTCTTTCCGGTATGGTGGGCGCGTACGCGATGGTTACTATGGGTGGGTCGGACCCGCAGGGAAGCGCCCTTGTTGTTGGTACAGTCCTGGGGGGTGTTGTGGGCATCATTTGCGGTTTCTTGAATGGCGTGCTTGTTACAAAACTAAAGCTCCAACCGTTTATCGTGACATTGGGTACTATGAGCGTATTTCGCGGGATATCCTATGTGATGAACAACGGACAGCCGTACAATGTGCCGAGCTACAAGTATCTTGGCGAAGGCATTGTGCTGGGGATTCCTATTTCCGTCGTAATTTTTGCCGTCATTATCGCCATAGCCGGCTTTCTTTTAAGATACAGTCGATTAGGGCGATATACTTACGCTATTGGGTCCAATCGTGTGGCGGCCTTCCACGCCGGCGTAAATGTAGACCGTAACCTTATCTACATCTATACCTTCACGGGTCTTCTTGTGGGCATAGCGTCGATGATTGCGACCAGCCGGACCGTCTCAGCTCAGCCAACGGCCGGTATTGCCCTCGAGCTCGACATTATCGCATCGGTTGTGATCGGTGGTGCGAGCCTGGCCGGCGGTCGAGGAACCATAACCGGAACAATTATCGGAACATTGCTGATAAGTGTCTTGCGAAACGGCTGTACCCTGCTGGGAATATCAACGCATGTCCAACTGATTGTTATCGGTATGATTATAATTCTCGCCGTTGCGGTTGACCAGCTGGCACGGACAAAAACAAGAGAAGTGCAAGCGTAAAGTCACATCTCCTGTTGCGTGATGCTTTTTGTGTATATCATATAGCAGATTTGCTGTTTTCAACTAATCCTGCCGTTTTCGAGAAAAAAAATCCATTTTTTTCGCCAACACCTTGGCATCCTCGAGCATTATACTAATAGATGAACGAAGGCTGACTCGGGATGGATGCAAACTGTGAATGAGATAAACGCGGGTTTTGAGGCAGAAGCGGACCAGGCAGCCAGCGAACGGTCATCAGAGGCAAATTTTGTAGATATATTTTTAGCGGAGCTTGGGCGCCTCAAGCGGATTATCGCTGGTATGGGGTTAAGCGCTGCAGATGGCGAGGATGTTCTGCAGGATGTGTCGATTCAGGCGTTAAGGCGAGCCGGAAAGTACCAAACTAAAGAGGACAGCGTTCGGTGGTTGATAAAAGTTACAGTCAACAGATGCCTGATGGAACATCGACGTCGGCGAAGTTTTCGCAGGCGAGCTTCCGAAATCCTGAAACGCCGGCCAGAGACCAAAACGGACTCAACAGCCGAGAACGTGATTGCCGCCGAGGAACTTGAGATTGTGCGAGAGAGCTTACAAGAACTGGATGATTCCTTGCTAACGCCTATGGTGCTGCGATATTTCTGTGATTTTAATTCCAAAGAGGTGGGCGAAATATTGGGGCTAAACCCGTCCACTGTACGAAGCCGCCTGCGAGAGGCGAGGATGATTCTTGCAAAGCGATTAATAGAACGGGGTATTGAACAATAATGGAAAAGTCATGCAAAGAGATTGAACAGATGCTGGTCGATTATTCTGATGGCCGGCTATCGCCGAGCGAATCGAGCGAGGTGGCTGAGCATTTAGAGGCATGTGAGCGCTGCCGGAGAATGCTGAATGCCCTGCAACGTTCGCTTGAACTAACAGGCGTCATCTGGGCGGATGGCCTGGCGGAGACAGAAGCCATTCGCATTCCAATCCCACAAAAAGCCAGAAAACTTCGCTGGCCCAGGTATGCCGCAGCGGCAGCAGGCATCATACTTCTGCTAACAACTTCTATAGTCTGGCATGCATTGATAAGGCCCGCAAAGAATGAAATAAATTTTGCTGAGATAGAACGCAGGATAGTCGAATCGGGCAGCGCCGCTCGATTATTAGCGGCAGCTGATTTGTTAGCTAAATACCCTGACGCCAAAACCATCGTAGAGCGACAATATCGTTACGTAGTCAAAACATATCCGGAAACGCCTGCGGCAGCCGAAGCCAAATCAAAGATACAATAATTTAGTTAAGGAGATTAGAAAAATGATTAAGTCAAGAAAACACCAATTAGTAATCGCCCTGATTTTAGCCTGCATTTGCGTTCCAGTACTAAGTGCCGAGCCTAATGAGACTAAAACAGAACTAAAATTTGAAATCAGCACAAGGGTAAGAAGTAAAGGGCTTAGAAGATTTACTGGCCCCGTTAAACCAAAGTATGTTGCCATATTTTCTATGAGTGACCTGTCTCGATTTTATCCTGGTGTCTGGACCAATAATTACACGGAAATGGCAAAGATGATTTTAGCCACTTCTGCCGGACAATCTATGTCCGAGATACAAAAGGAATTACTCAAAGCAGATAGAGCCATCTCCACGATTAGTAGAATAAGCAAAGCTCAAATGCATGGCATCGTTAAATATAAAGTAGAAGATACCGAATTTGGACTTTACGCCTTTACCCTTGAAGATGCTAAATTGGTGACTGAGGCGTTCGTTGAGACCCTGACCAAAAAAGCACGTGAAAAGCTGCCCCCTTTACTCGAGAAGTTTATGAATGAACTAAAGCCGAGACTGCAAGACTATCGGGAAAGGACAGCTGATATTAAAAAGAAATTGACCGAAAAGGAGCCTGAAGTAAAGTCAGCAGAATCAGCGTATAAGACGCTTAAGAATACTGACCGCTATAGAATCCTTGCTGATACGGAAGCTTATGAAAAAGCAAAGGAAACCATAGCGCAAATGAACAAAATGCTTAGTATTCTCGACATAGAGATTGCAGGGACAAGTGAGAAGTTAGAAGTTATCGAAAAGTTTAGAGAGTCAGACAACTTCTCCAACGCGACTTTAGAAAAACTTGAGCAGATGTTTGTTGAACAGATGGTTGAGTTGAGGGGCGCCATGGGTCGCAAAGAAGCTGCACTCAGGCTTCGTGACCGGGGCAAACAGTTTTATGATTTTTTCGACGCATGGACCGGTCTTGACCGTGATGTGAACAGTTTGAAAAACAATTTGAAAGATTATGAAAAGAGAGTGCTTTACTACGAAGAACAGATAGCCAACCCACACCCGGAACTACTGCCGCCGAAGGTGCTCCAGAACAAGGTAACCATTTATCCGGTGCTGGTTGAAGAGTGAGGCGGTATTATAAGACCATCTATTTTTTAATTTATTTTTAAGATGGGGCTTGACAAAAGTTAAAGAATCTGGTAAAATGGTGTTATTATGAAGCAAATTAACCGTAAAAACACCTGTAACTGGTGGTGGCCTGCGGAGTAAAATCCAGCAGGTGAGCGGTAGTTTGCTATAAAAATTTGTTAGATTTGTGGAAAACGCAGCCTGTTGGAAAACAGCAGGCTGCTTTTTTTGTTTGTGTTTTTAGTGATTTGCGAATAAAAATTACGATAATTCGTCCTTCACAGCAGCTTTGCTACGGAGAATGGAAAGGTTCAGACTATGGATGATTATAGACAAATAATACGCAATGCCAAACCCGGACAAATCGTGCCAATCGTCAAAGAAATCGATATGGACGAGCCGGTGGATTTTTTTGCCAGGCTAAGCGACTACGGGCGGGCTAAGAATTGCGCTTTGTTCGAGGCAAGCGACTATTTAGCAGAAAATGCGCTGAGTTTCGGCACGGCCAGGCCGGCACTTTACCTTACCGGCACCGGCGCTGATTTTACTATCAAGGCCTTGAGCAATACCGGCAGACGCATGATAGAATATTTGTCCACCAAGAAGGAAAGGTTTGCTTTTTGCGAATCGGTCGAATTTGGCTCGGAGACGATTACCGGCCGAATTAAACAAATTCAAAAAACAGTAGATGAGCAAACGCGGCTGCAAAGCACAAATCAAATGGACGTATTGCGGGCGGTGGCGTTTGCCTTTAGCCTTGCGAGCAAGCCGTTCCGTGTAACCTGCGGATTGTTAGGAGCGATAAGCTACGATTTCATAGACCAGTTTGAAAAACTCCCTCAAAGTCACGAGGACTTGCTCGGCAATCCTGATTATGAACTTTACTTCGCCGACAATATCTTTCTGATGGACCACGAGCGAGGCCTCGGTTATGCAATTGTCAATTGTGTCGTAACCAACGGCGACCGTGACGCCATAATCGCCGAGGCACAAGAGTGCTTCGACTACTATTTCAATGTCGCAAAACTCGATATGCCGAAGGCCGAAATTTATACGGGGTCGCTGCCAGCTACTTCAAGTGATACCAACCAAGCTGAGTACGAGAAGATGGTTAAACGCGCCAAGCAGCATATTCTTGACGGTGATATTCTTCAAGTAGTTTTGAGCAGGAGCCTAATCGAGCCCTGCCCGGATGAGCCGCTGGACGTTTATAAACGGCTGAGAGAATTGAACCCCTCGCCGTATATGTTTTACCTGAACACCGCCAACACGATATTGTTAGGCTCCAGCCCGGAATTGAATTTGCGTGTTAGCGGGACCGAGACTCGCAATGTGGAGATTAGACCGATAGCCGGCACAAAACCAAGAGGGCGAGCTGGAAAGAGCATCGATGCTGACACCGATTTTAGATATGAGGCTGAGCTGAAGCTCGACCGCAAGGAATTGACCGAGCATATAATGCTGGTTGATTTGGCCAGAAACGATATTGCCCACGTGGCTGAGCCGGGCAGCAGAGTCGTTACAGAGTTACTAATAGTAGAAAAATACGCTTCAGTGCAACATCTGGTAAGTAATGTTAAAGGTAAACTCACAAAAGAGCTTGACGCGTTAAATGCATATCTGGCTACCATGAATATGGGGACACTAACGGGAGCTCCAAAGATCGAAGCAATGAAGCTAATACGTCTATACGAAAAAACGAAACGCGGCTACTACGGCGGAGCAGTTATGTATCTGACCGTGGATGGCCAATTCGACAGCTGCATCACCATAAGAAGTCTGCAGGTCAAGGACCATACGGCTTATATTCGAGTCGGTGCCGGCATCGTGCATGACAGTGTCCCGAAGACAGAATTTGAGGAAACCGAACATAAGGCAACATCCTGCCTGCGTGCGGTTCGCGGAGAGTAGAAAGACAGAGGACAGAAGACAGAGCCCCGAACGTGAGTGAGGGGCAAAAAGACAAAAATAGGAACAATCCTATGGAAGACAAAGGCAGAAAAGTTTTGTTCATCGATAACTTCGATTCGTTCACATATAACCTGGTCGATGATTTTTGTAAGCGTGGTTGCCAGGCGAAGGTCTACCGAGCGGACACCAAGCTTGAGGAACTCCGCGTTCTGGCCGAAGAATTCAGCCCAGACCTTCTTGTGATTTCTCCGGGACCGGGCACGCCAGACACAGCCGGTGTCTCGCTTTCGGTGGTGGATTATTTCAAAGACAAACTGCCAATATTCGGCGTATGCCTGGGCCACCAGGTAATTGTTCAGTATTTCGGCGGGAAAATCGGCCATGCGCCGGAACCGATGCACGGCAAACCATCAAGAGTGACACACAACGAAAAGGGCGTATTCGCCGGCGTCGAAAATCCGCTGCACGCAGGACGGTATCACAGTCTTTGTGTGGTAGAGCTGCCGGATTGCCTGGAGCAAACGGCTGAGTTTGAAGGGATTATTATGGGCGCCCGCCACAAAGAGCTTCCAATATTCGGTGTGCAATTTCATCCGGAAAGTATTTTGACGCCTGCGGGCGGTAAGATAATCGAGAATGTTTTATCCATAGCAACGGCAAAAAATAAAAGGTAAGGGGATGAAGATGGCAGCGATAACCGAATATATTAAGCCGTTACTGCAGGGTGAGAGTTTGAGCTTTGAACAGGCAACGGAGCTTTTGGATATTATTTTCGAAGGGCAGGTCAGCGGTGTCCAGATTGCAGCGTTTCTTACAGCAATGCGGGCCAAAGGAGCAACCGCACCGGAATTAGCAGGGCTTGCAAAATCGCTGCGAAATCATGCTGTTACCGTAAAGGTTGATGTCGATAATTTAGTTGACACCTGCGGCACAGGCGGGGCAGCGATAAAAACATTTAACGTTTCGACTGCAGCTGCGATAGTGGCAGCCGGCGCGGGAGTTTATGTCGCCAAGCACGGCAATCGCGGGATAACCAGCAAATGCGGTTCGGCTGACGTGCTCGAGGAATTGGGTGTAAAGATTGATGCTTCCGCTGAGGTCGTGGCAGAGTGTATAAAACAGGCACATATCGGATTTATGTTCGCACCGATGTTCCATCCGGCGATGAAATATGTTCAGCCAATACGCAAGAGCTTGGGCTTTAGAACGGTTTTCAATATCCTCGGGCCTTTGGCAAATCCGGCCAACGCCCAGGGGCAGGTGTTAGGCGTTGGCGATGAGAATTTGATGCAGATTGTTGCCGAGGCACTTAAGCTGTTGGGCACTCGGTACGCAATGGTGATTCATAGCAACGGCATGGATGAGATAAGCACAGCGGGAGTTACCAAAATAGTTGAACTGAAAGAGGGTCAAATCGCAAGCAAAGAGCTGGACCCGGAGGATTTGGGTATCACGTTGGGCAGTATAGAAGAGTTAAGAGTAAGCGATGCCAAAACAAGCGCGAAGGTCTTAAGGGACATACTAAGCGGCAAAGAGAGAGGGCCACGCAAAGATATTGTTGTTCTAAATGCCGCAGCTGCGATAATCGCCGGCAATTTAGCTGAGGATTTCAAATCAGCAATAAGGTTAGCAGAAGCCTCGGTCAGCAGTGGCAAAGCGCTTACCTGTCTGGAGAAGTTAATCGAGGTTTCGAAAGCATGAGATGAGATACGATTTTGTCATTCTGAGGCGAAGCCGAAGAATCTGGCCAACGAAAAGGAGATTCTTCACTTCGCTACGCTCCGTTCAGAATGACAGTGGTTCGTAATACGAGCGACGAATATGTTAATAGTGAAAGTTAAAATTTGTGGTATTACCAATTACGAAGACGCCGCAGCTGCATTGGATATGGGTGCGGACTTGCTGGGCTTTAATTTTTATCCGAAAAGCCCGAGGTTCGTACCGCCGGAAAAGGCGAGGGAGATAATAAGCAAACTGCCTGCTTTCATAGATACTGCCGGTGTGTTTGTGAATGAATCGATAGAACAAATCCACGAAACGAAAAACCTGTGCCAACTGGATTGGGTCCAGTTACACGGCGATGAAGACCCGGAGTTCTGCAAACGATTTCTCTCTCATGATGTAAAAGTGATGAAAGCGATACGGGTAAAAAAGCAGAGTGACATTCAACAGGCGGAGGATTATTTTACCGACGCTATTTTGCTGGACGCTTTCAATCCTGAGAAATACGGCGGCACAGGACTGACCTTTGACTGGAATATCGTAGGACATATCAACAAGCGTGTTTTCCTGGCCGGCGGGATAAATCCCGATAATGCGGCAGAGGCAGTTGAATTAGGGGTTTACGGGATTGATGTCTGCAGCGGCATTGAAGCTGAGCCGGGCAAAAAAGACCATAAGAAAATGAAAAAACTGTTCGAAAACATACGCCATCTGAGAGGATAAATCCGAAATACGAAATACGAGGAATGAGGTATGAAATATAAAGGCAGATTCGGAGACTATGGCGGCTTCTATGTGCCGGAGGTCTTGATACCGGTACTGGAAGAATTAGAGGAGGCATTTTATCGCTTCTATGAGGACAAACGATTTGTATCTGAGCTGGCGAACCTTTCGAAAGATTATGCCGGCAGGCCCAGCCCGCTTTATTATGCAAAAAGATTCAGCGAGCACGTCGGTTTTAAGGTGTACCTGAAACGCGAAGACCTTCTGCACGGCGGAGCGCACAAGGTCAATAATACACTTGGGCAAGGCCTCTTAGCTAAGTATATGGGCAAAACCAAACTCATTGCGGAAACCGGCGCAGGCCAGCACGGTTTGGCTACGGCGATGATTGGGGCCCTTTTTGGTATGGAGACGAAAATCTTTATGGGCGTTATCGATATTGAGCGACAGAGTGTTAACGTCCATAAAATGAAGCTGTGCGGTGCAGAAGTGGTTACCGTGGAAGGCGGGACGGGGACGCTCAAAGATGCCATCAACGATGCCCTTCGCTACTGGACGGCCCACGTTACCGATACGTTCTATCTTTTCGGCTCAGCCTGTGGGCCACATCCGTATCCCACGATAGTAAAACATTTTCAAATCTGTATCGGCAAAGAGGCAAGGCAGCAGTGTCTCGAACAAATCGGCAGACTGCCGGATATAATTGTCGCTTGCGTCGGCGGCGGCAGTAATGCAATAGGTATCTTTTCTGCCTTTCTGGACGATAGGAACGTGAAGCTGATTGGTGTCGAAGCCGGTGGCAGGAGTTTAAGCAGCGGCAAGCACGCTGCAACACTGGTGGTAGGAAGGGTCGGTATCCTGCACGGTGCAAAATCCTATCTGCTGCAGGACAAGGAAGGTCAGGTTCACGATACCGAATCGGTAAGTGCCGGGCTGGATTATCCGGCTGTTGGCCCGGAACATTGTTTGCTGAAAGATACCGGCAGGGCTGAATACGTTGCTGCAGAAGACGATGAGGTGCTTGATGCCTTCGAGCTGCTGAGCAAAACCGAAGGGATACTGCCGGCCCTGGAAAGCGCACATGCTCTGGCGTATCTGTGCAGCCAAAAGGGAAAGTTAGGTCCGGATACGATTGCGGTGGTAAACCTTTCCGGCCGGGGCGATAAGGATGTTTCCATTGTGGAAAAACGCCGACCTTTTGAGAATTGATTATTGATTAATGATTATTGATTAGTCATTGCGAGCGAGGCGCAGCCGAGCGTGGCAATCTCAAACCTAAGCGATGAGATTGCTTCGGTCGCTTCGCTCCCTCGCAATGACATTTTACATTTTGCGATGTAGTTTTGATATTTGTACTTTTTTCCAGGGATGTAACTTATGAAAACATATAAGCAAGTTTTTGCCGAACTTTCAAAGGCAAAAAGAGCAGCATTAATACCATTTTTCGTAATCGGCGACCCCGATTTTGATACAAGTGTGCGAATCGTAAAAACAGCTATCGATGCAGGGGCTGATGTCTTGGAGCTTGGCATACCGTTCTCCGACCCGATAGCAGATGGGCCAACGATTCAAAAGGCTGATATTCGCGCAAGGAACAGCGGGATGAGTGTGGCAAAGGCGTTGGAATTTACCCGAAAGGTCAAGGACTACAAGGACATTCCAATCGGACTGCTGATGTATTACAACTTGATTTACCAGTACGGAACGGAAAAATTTTTCAGCGATTTCCACCAGGCCGGCGTCAACAGCGTTTTGGTCGCTGATTTGAGTATTGATGACGCGGATGAAATTATTCCTGCTGCTACCTCAGTAGGTCTTGATACTGTTTTTATGGTTACGCCAAATACTGACACAAAGAGAATGAAGCGAATTGCATCCAAAACCACCGGCTTTATTTACACCGTATCCCTGTTAGGTGTTACAGGCAGCAGAGAAAAGCTATCCGGTACGGTTGCAGGGCTGGTCGGCAAATTGAAAAAGCTCACCACTGTGCCGGTTTGCGTGGGTTTTGGAATCAGCAAACCCGAACATGCGGCAGCGGTAGTGTCAGCAGGCGCTGACGGCGTGATAATCGGCTCGAAAATAGTGGATTTGATTGAGAGTAATTTAGGCAACAAAGAAAAAATGCTTGCCGAGATTTCAACTTTTTTAAGCAACGTTAAAAGTGCAATTGAGCATCAGAGCAATTGACACGCATATTTGGAAATATAAAGGAATAGCTTCATGAAAAAAGAGGATTTGACTCGACGACAATTTATGTGCCGCGCGGGCGTATCGGCCGTGGGTGCAGGGGCCTTTACCCTGGCGCCAAGCAAATCGGCTTTCGCTGTCATCGTAAACAGGAAAAAAGGGAAATCTTCCAGGCCCGGTTTGTTTGATAAAATTTACGGATGTCTGTCCGGCTCCCGTATAGCTTCTGCAATGGGAGCAGCAGTAGAGGGCTGGGACATGGACAGAATAGCTAAGAAATACGGTGTCTTCGACAAGCTTGTGGCATATCACCACTACAATGTGGATTGGGACCACCCTGCAGGAAGCACAGAGGACGGAATAGAACGCCAGAAGCTTATGTGTACGGCCATTATTGAAAAGCAGGACAGGATAACAGCCGAAGATTTAGTAAAGACGTGGGTAAAGGTCCTGGACCCCAACAAGATGAAGTATATGACCGAGGCCTTCGACAGAGACCTGCTGGCCCATGCAAAATCGGGCACTGTGCCTGCGTGGGAGCTCGGTGGGTTGTCCAGGCACCCGCATTTGAACACTACGGCCCGTTCGTTCCACGCTATTGCTTTGATTAACGCCTGCGATATAGACGGAGTAATAAGAGACGTTTACGAAATCGGAAGGGTATATCAACCGCCGTATAGCGACTCCTTTACCTGGGGTGCTGCTTATAACGCTGCCGTTGTGCATGCTATGAGACCTGATGCCACCGTGGCCTCAGTTATAGAAACAGCTCTAAAGTATTCTACCCCTAAGATCAGAAAGGAAATACAGAATGGTCTTGACATAGCTAAAAAGCATAAGAAACCTTTGGATATCAGGAGGGAGCTTAATGAAGTATATACCAGGAAAGACAGTCCCTACTATGCTAATGTTAGGATGAAAACCTATCATGCATCTTCAATTTATGAGACGGTAACCAAGGCCCTGGCGGTGTTTGCCGCCACTAAGGGAAATGTCAAAGATGCAATAGTCGTTGCGATTAACTTCGGGCGTGATACCGACTGTCTTGGCGCCAGTGCCGCTGGATTAGCAGGTGCTTTCTCCGGGACCGGGACTATACCAACCGAGTGGATAGAAGCCGTAGAGGAAGGCACAAGGAACAACCCCTATACCAACTCACATATGACTATCAAGGAAACAGCTAAGGGTATGTATAGCGCTCTGCAAAACAAGGTCATGAAGATGAAGGATTATGTAGCGTTGATGGAATCACAATTTTAGCTTTGATTTGCCGGACAAAACATCAATCCCGATATACTGCGAACCTGTAGCTATCGAAAAAGAAGGGTAGAAGCCGGCGAGTTTTGAACAGCCAAAGAATTTTGAACAGGACAAAATCGAAAGTGGGTTGGTATCGAGTATCCAGCATCGCTTGTCCGCCATAGCTTCAGCGACGGCGGAAGCATCCAACCATCTTCAGCTATTTATCAACTGATATGCTCTTATGAGTTCGGCCACGCTCCAGGCCTGGGCGATGCAGCCTCTCGGCTTATGGGGGGCATCTCCATCGAATATCTCCGAGATACTGCCGATACAGCCGTCTTCGGTTAGATGCTGCATCAGAGGCCGGATAAATTCAGCCGCCTTTTTTTTGCTTTTTCGGCTGAAATCATTGACCTTCAAGTATGCTTCTACAAACGGCCCAATCAGATACGGCCAAACCGTGCCCTGGTGATAAGCCTCATCTCGCTGCTGCTGCGCGCCCGTATACGTCCCTTTGTAACGACTGTTCTGAACGTTTAATGTTCGCAAGCCATAAGGTGTGAGGAGTTCTTTTTGCACAATATTTACCACTGACGCCTGTTCGCGAGGTGACAGTGGTGAAAAAGGAAGTGAAACGGCAAATATTTGATTCGGCCTAAGGGTTGGGTCAACTGAACCATCGGGCGAAATACAGTCGTTTAAGTAACCGGTTTTCTCATTCCAGAATAATTTGCAGAAACTCACCTTCACTTTGTCTGCCATAGATTTGTAATGCTTTGCGTTATCTATATCCCGGCCAGCATAAAATTGGGCACTAAGGCAAAGGGCATTGTACCACAGGGCGTTAACCTCGACTGTTTTCCCACAGCGGGCCGTTATAGCAACACCATCATATTTGGCGTCCATCCAGGTTAGCTGACTTTCTGCATCGCCTGCGGTTATAAGCCCATCGGCATCAGCACAAATACCAAACCGTGTGCCATTGTGGTAAGAGTCTATAATCCAGCGGATTGTCGGTAGAAGCTGCTGCGTGAAGGTTTCTGAATCGCCGGTAGCATTTAAGTATTGAAAAGCTGCGTTGATAAACCAAAGAGAAGCATCGACACTATTAAAGTAGGCGGTGCCGGTGCGGTCATCGAAACGATTTGGAATCATCCCTTCATCTGCCGCCCGGGCAAAAGTGGTCAAAACCGACTTCGCCTCGTCGAACCTGCCGGTTGAGAGCAGTAAGCCCGGCAAGGCTACAAAAGTGTCTCTACCCCAGTCTGCAAACCAGGGGAACCCAGCTATAACAGTGGTTCTGTGTGTGTGCTCGGGGACCCCGTCTGTTTGGCGTTTTGTAATAAACTGGTCGGCAGCTAAAGAAAGTGTTCTAAATTTTTCATCGCTGGTTTTTGCAGCGGCAATTACAACGCCCTGGTGCCTGCGCAAATCTTCGTGAACTGCGTCAATATCAGTCCCGATATATCGGGGCTCAGGGTTGTGGCCCGCCCCTGGCGGGCTCAAGTTTGCCCAGAAAACAAACTTGTTTGGTCTGCCCGGGTGGACCTGGCACTTGAAAAAGCCGGGCGTCCACAAATCTTCGGTAAAATCCTGGCCTCTTTGCCTCTCATTACGATATACGAAATTAAACCACCATTGCTCGTCCTTTTCGAAGTTCATAGAAGGGCATCTCAAGAATAGTTCACAGCTACCCGGGACATCATGGCGAATCAGCAAACTATGCCCGAGCCATCTTGAACATAATGGAGCATCAGATTTTTGCAGTGTGTGGAAATCCCTTAAGCCAATAAATGGACGCAAAATGAACTCCGCCGGCTCTTGCACACTGGTAAAATCATACACCAGGGCAACCGTATCCGTATCGCGGAGAAGATACACGGATTTAGTCAGTTCAAGTTGCTCCAATTCATAATCAAAATGCAGCCCGGTATCCCGACGGACCTGCACAAGATACGTGAAACCTTGTGGTGCGAATTTGTCATTGAATTCAAAGGTTGAAAGGTTAAATACCTTTCGTGGGCTCATATTTTGTGACGCGCCCAAAGGCGGACAAAATCGGACCTCTCTCTTAAATATCACCATCTCCAGGCATTTAGCCAGCGCCATTATCCTGTTAGCCGGTGGGTCAAGCGAGCCGATGAGCAGGCCATGATATTCTCTGGTATTGCAACCGACAATTGTTGACGATGCGTAGCCACCGCGTTCATTAGTCAGCAGCCATTCCTTGGTCAACAGATTCTCAACAGGTTGATTGGCAGTTGATATGGATACACTTGCCGCCTCATCAGTTTTTTGCAATGTTGGCATCTTGCATCCTCGCAACAGGTATCTCACAGGTTGTATGTTGTATCTCCGATGAAATATGCTTAACGACTCTCGGGATACGCATTCTTATTTTACGCCCCGCCTAAAGGCGGGCAAAATACACCCTCAGCTGCCTGCTCCGTTAGATAGTTTTTGCCCATTAGAGCCCTGTCTGCAATACTATTTGCATCTAACGGAGCCAGCCTGGAGCATCGGCTGTGAAGATTGTTCAATACGTTCATAAAGTTTATATAAGAGTCATAAGGTGAGTTATACGGATTGAAGTATTTATGTACATCGCCGTCAGCAAAGTATTTTGTACACATATAATAAAAATGGTCTGATACCTGCAATTTTCGCCAGTCTGCAATGATTTTTTCGTTGCTGGTTTTCTTGATTTTCTTTTCCAGTCGATAGAGCTCATGAATGGCGTTGGATTGCATTGCATTTCCAAGCCAGGCCGAGAGGTCTCTTTCGGTATCGGCCCAGCTTATCAGATGCGGCACATCAACCGTGTCGACGGGCTCGTAAGACTGAACTATTTCACTGGGGGTTTTGAAGTCGTTGTCCGGATGCTTTAGAATCTGCTCCGGCAGGTGCCGCATAAAATCGAATATGCCCGTATCTTCCCATTGATGTTCGCCGAACGTCTCATAATCCAAAAACAGGTTGACAACGTTGCCGTTACCGTTAACATTGTTTATCCATCGGGCGAATTTATCTGCCGTCAAAGGCCATTCCGGCCAGTCACGGTTGGAAAATCTAAAGGCGATATCGTCGCTGAGGGAATAGTTTTTCAGCAGGAGCTTTAGCTTGCGGCATCCTTTGGGGCGGTAGACAAAATCGGGACTTCGTAAGCCTAAGATGTGGCTTGCTCCTTCGGTCATTATTGCGTCGAAGTTGCCCATTGACTCGACAAGGGCAGCCAGGTCATTATTGTATATCAGCTCCGTATTTCTAAATACCCGCGGTTTTTGACCGAAAAGATATTCGATGGTTTCGACGTGCTTGTTCACCTGCTCTACAAATTCGTCGCGCGAGTACAAGAAACTCAAACTGTGATAGTACGTCTCCGCCAGAAACTCCACGCAGCCGGTTTCGGCCAGAGCATCAAAAGTGCTGATAACCTCCGGTGAAAACGAAAGGAGCTGCTCCAGTAACACCCCGGTTATACTGTACGCTATCTTAAATCTACCTTCAAATCTGCGTATTATATCCAGAAGCAATCGATTGGCTGGAAGATAACATTTATTTGCCACCTTCCTGCAGATGGAGGCATTTTTATAATCGTCAAAATATTGGTCGTTTTTGTCAAATACCGTATAGTGCCTCAATCGCACGGGCTGATGCACTTGAAAATAGAAACATATCGAAGCCATATCTCGTATCTCGTGTTACGCTTCACAAGGTACACTTCTCAAACCGCAACAGTGTCTCTTCATAAATTTTCGCACACTTCTGCGCGCTGTCTTTCCACCGTAGTTTTCTCACCTCAAAACTACCGTGATTTCGCAGCGTCATCTCCAACGGTGGATATTTCAATACCGCTACAATCTTGTTGGCAATCTCGTTGACATCCCAGAAGTCAACTTTCAGGGCATGCATCAAAACTTCTGATACACCACTCTGCTTGCTTATTATGACAGGCACATCGTTGCCCAACGCCTCCAGAGGTGCAATCCCAAACGGCTCTGATACCGAAGGCATCACATATAAATCAGCCATTTTATATATCTTTCGGACCTCTTCACCGCGCAAGAAGCCCGTGAACAGGACCTTGTGCCCGATACCGAGTCCTGCCGCCATCTCAACGGCCCGGTGCATTAAATCGCCGGAGCCGGCCATAACAAACTTGACATTATCCACCACATCCAGGACTTTCTTGGCTGCCTGGAGAAAGTACTCCGGGCCCTTTTGCATTGTAATTCGGCCTAAAAACAGGACAATTTTCTCATCTTTATTGATACCGGTTTCGGCTAAAGGCCAATTGTTGCCGCCGTTGTGCTCCACGCCATTATATACAACTTTAATTTTTTTACCGCTAATGCCGTATCGGCTGATTATAACATTGCGGGTAAAATAGCTAACAGCGATTACTTTGTCTGCCCGCTCCATACCTTCTCGCTCGATGTCGTAAATCATCTGGTTGACATTCTCGCCGCTGCGGTCGAATTCTGTCGAATGCACATGCACAATTAGCGGTTTTTCGCTCATTGCCGCCACCGCAATCCCCGCAGGATAGGTCATCCAGTCGTGAGCGTGAACAATGTCAAACTGCTCATCGCCAGCTAATTCAACGACGGCCGCAGCATAACGGTGGACCTCAACATACATATTACTGCCGTAGTCTATCGTGCCAGAACACCGGCTGGTTGCACCGACGTTGCCGCCGTGTTTTTGTCTCAAATTTTCTTCGATTCGCCGCTGGTAAACATCAGGGGTTGAATAGGGCTGTAGTGGTGAGTTGATAGTGCGAAATGCCACGTTTTTCAACTCCGGAAAATTCAAGCTGCCTATGGACATCTGGGATTCAATGGACATCTGGGATTCAGGAGTTAGCAGCTTCACATGGGTAGCATATTTGCTGTCGACCATCCTTGGCAGAACGAAAGTTACCTTTATGCCGAGCTGGTCCATCGCCTTGGTAAGTCCGTAACAAGCCGTACCCAGCCCACCACTGATAAAGGGAGGAAACTCCCAACCTAACATGAAAACTTTCATATAATCCCCCAACGGTTTATTCTCATAAGCACCTATTTTAGAAAGACTTACAATCGGCCCCATTTAAATCCAGTCCTAACAGATGCGTTCTTCTAAAGTTGTCCGGTTGCGCAGCAAAGTACCATTTGCCGTTAAGCATTTTATATCGGCAGGAAATTACACAATCTTAATCTCAAGCCGGCAAAAACACTGTATTTGTGCTGTTTCTGTTATATAAATCGGAATTTCGGCTGAGGCAAGTTCAATAAATTTTCTAAAAATGTGAATTTTGACACTGATAATGAGGATTTTATGGGTCAATAGCTGAAATTAAAAAACACCATAAACAAATTCAATATAACCATTTGCTGTTAGTCCGGTAATTGTTAGTGCTGGTCAATTGTTTTCCCCCAAAACAGCCAGGGATAGGCAACTGAAAACAGGTAGTTGAATATGTAGGCAAGCCAATCAAAAAAAGCTGTTCCGCTCTAAAAAAAGCGGAACAGCCTGGACTAAATAACATCGCCGCAAACGTAAGATGCGCAGCCAAAAGATGTTAGCACACAACTTGTTTACCCTGTTAGAAGTAAAACGCCAGAGGACTTCTAATGGGTTCTACAGATCCTGCGGCTTGACTGTGGTGCGACGATTGGCCTTGGTTCGAGCAATACCCTCATCAAGCATACAATAGACCTTATCACTGATTGCTCCGAGCGCGTCGGATGAGGTCATCATCTTTTTGCTCTTGATGTAGGCCTTAACTTTACTGGCTACAATCAAAGACTCTTTTTTCTGTGCCATTGCTAAAAATCCTCCATGTTAAAAAGTTAAAATTCTAATAGCCCGGTACGAAATCCATGATTCCGGCGCATTGTCAATTGTCGTTATTACAAGAAGGCGCCGGAACTTGCAACAAAAAAAAACGCTCAAACGCTAAATTTTTGCGGTCATAGAGCCGATAGAAAAAAAGTGCTTAAGAAAATCCGGCCTGCAAATCAGGCTTTTTCTTATAAACTCGTGATTTTTAATAATTTATGCGGTTTATTTTGACGAAAATGCTTAGATGAACCGTTCTTCAGGGCCAACGTCGACCCGCCGGGATAGATTGAGTTTGTTGTGGAGAAATAGATAGAATGGCAAAGCGTTCCAAAAAAAACCAAAAAATGCAGACTAAACTGCAGGATTTCGTAGCCGTTACTTTTGTCGAGGATTTGGAGCAGGCAAAAGAGTATGAAACTCTCCTGAAAACCAATGATATTCCCGCTGTGGTAAGTGAGCAAAACGAACCATCAATGGATACTAAAGCCATTGCCGTAATGGTTCCTGAAGATTTTCTTGACGAAGCACACGTAGTAATCGAGTCGCAGGATGCCTATGACGATTTTTATGATTTTGCAGTAGAAGACGAAAACGACGATGATTTCGACAGCGACCTTTTCGAGGATGAGCTCTAATATAAAATAAATGGATGAAGAACACTACATAGAGCGTCGGAGCGGTGAAGACCGCAGGCAAAGCGTTGTTGACAGGCGTTTGGGGCTGGACCGCCATCGTGGGCCCGGCAGACGAAGAAGCGATGAGCGAAAATCTGCTGAAGAAGGACAAATGTCTGACGAGCAATTTGAGTTTCTTATGGCCATTGATGAATATAAAAGAAAAAATGCAAGGCCTTTTCCGACCTGGACCGAGGTCCTTGAGCTAATAAAGGCACTGGGCTACCGCAAAGTAACCGAGCCGCAGTCGCTCAAGCCGTTCAAGAAGGACGCTAAACCCGATAAAGCACCTTTGGGACACCATAAAGAATAAAAGTAAGCCCAACTGCCAGAATAATCCCACCCTTAATAATTAACCCAAACCGTCATCCGCCCTCCGTCATCTGTCCTCCACACTCCATCCACGTCATTCCGAGCGGAGCGATGCGCAGCATCGCGCAGCCGAGGAATCTGTTTTAAAAATTGTCATTGCGAGGCCGCAGAATATGGCCGTGGCAATCTCAACTTCATAATTCGATATTCCTTGTTCGATACCTGTCCTGAGCGTAGTCGAAGGATTCGATACTTCGCGCGGTCAATCCTCCTCAAGAGTAATGGCAACAAGGCCGTAAGTACCGGAGGTGGAGATAATGCTCACAATTTTCTTTTCACGATGAGCGATGTTTACGACTCGGTGGGTAATGGCAGCGTGTTTGAAATTGGCGATCGTATTCTTAAAATCAAAAGCGACAGGCGGCACCGCCTGCGTCCATTCGCTTAGGGGCAGTTCGCATTCTTGAGAACTGCCGTCGCTGAAGGCGATCTGAAGCCGCGCAGGAGCGCGAGGATTCATATAGCCCCAGATGAGGAAGTGCAAAGCGCGAGCCGAAGCTTTGATGCCCTTTATCTCGTAAACATTCTGGGTGTTGTTTTCTGAGACCACAACGTCATTGCCGACTCGCCGCACGAGGAAAGGAACATCGTTGGCTGTCACTTTGTCTTCGGAAAACCAGGTCTTGAAGCTGGCATTGTCACCCCCGCCGACCAAGACCGAGTTGTGAGGACGATTGAAAAAGCCGGAGAGGTCGAGAGAATGGAAACCGGCAACGTCTGTAGGACGTAGCTTTGCCACACCTACGGCCTTAACTGGTTCCTTCTTTCTTACCTGTGTGAACGTCATAAACATCCGTTCCCAAATCAGCGGACTCCAGTAGATTTGGCCACCTACCGATAGATTGAGACGGTTGTCGCCGTGATGATGACAGCGAACAATAGGCACAACCATACCAAAACGCATTACCTGTTGAATTCTCCGGTTCCGGTATCGCACCAGGGCGGAAGAGAACTCGTAACTATAGCTGCACGGAAGATTTGGGTCAGGCAAATATGGTGAGTTATGTTCAGAATCATTGGGGCAGAAGAGCGTCTCATTGCTCAGGTAGTCAGGGATAAGGTCCGAAAGCCAATAGGCTGGCATGCCTTTGTCTTTCCGGTATACTCTGATAGCTGTATGAATCTTTTGAAAATTCGCTCTGCAAGTTTGCATCTCGTCTGGGATTTGCAGATTCTCGTTGGGGATAGAAAGCTTAGGAATCGCTGCTGTCTTTTTCTGAACAACAGGCTCCTGACGAAGCCCTATCTTCTCCTCGAAATCCAGCGGCCAGACATCAACTTCCGTTCCTGGCGTTAGCACAACGGACGTGCCCTTGATTAGCCAAACTTCCAATTTTTGCTCACCCTGACCTTCGAATAAAGGCAGAAGAAATCGCGCACGATAAGTATCTCTGCAGATGTAACCTCCCCGGCAGTCGCGTCCGATCCTCTGATATCTGGTGTCCTGTCGGCGGCTATCCAGAAAAGAAAGCTCCTTGTCGTTCTGGCGAACTGATATGTTGAAGTTGTCTCGATCAGAGATGGGGACCTCTATGTAGAGAGCGAAAATGGCTTGTCCATCGCTTGCTCTGGCTTCAAAAGACGTTTGCCAGGATTTGTTTGTTTTGTCCAGACAGATGGGTTTGGCGAGCGAATAGGCCTGACGACTTATCTTCTTTGGTAAACCAACCCTGGGCATGACCGCTTTGGGGTCGCCGTAATAAACCCATTCGGCAACGGTTAGAAGATGATTCTCGTTGCCGGAAATGCTGACTTTGCCTGTAGCGGCGAGCTCGCGTAGTCTATCGCTGAGGCCTGAATGCCCCTGCACATACGCGGCACGAGCATCTATTAGAAGCCGAATGATAGGAGATTGAGGACGCTCAGCATGAAGCCGGAGAAAGTGCTCTACGAGCTCGTTGGTGAAACGGGCAGGGATCATGCCCAGGACGGCGGCGGTGCTGCCGACATAAGCCAAAGCTCCTTGCTTGAGGAAAGAATGAAGGAGCGGCGAACCAGCCGACAGTGTTTCGCATCCATGCATGAAAACAATGGGCGAACGTGGGAGAGTCGGTATGGCTGAGGCGGAGACGAAGGTCTCTCCAAAGCGATTGAAAATATGACTGGGGCGGCCGTGTCCGAAATGAATGATGAAGTCAGAATTGGCAAGGATCTCATCATCCTGTGTGCCGCAAATAGCGACATCATAGCCGAGCTGCGAGAGGCTTTTGGCAAAAGCGCGCGTTTCCAGGTGAATTCTTGTGTCCTCGGAGCAAAGTATGACGGCTTTCGGGCCATAGTCTTTCTTGCCCTGAAGCTGTCGAATCATCATATCGGCCGTACCGAGAATGCGGGAGACGGCTGTCTCTGGTACGCCGTCGCCATCAAGGTCACAATAGAGAGAATCTGTGGTAAACTTGAGCTTCACCAAATTAACCTGCCAGGTTGGAAGAGATTTCTCGTCACCCAATAAAACAACTGTGCTTCCCAGGCTGACCCGGTGCGAAAGCCAATCCTGCAGCCAGCGGGCTTTCTTCGTCGCCTCTCCAGGGGGACGGAAGAAGACGGGATAGTGATCAACACGCAGCGGTTTTCCGAATTGCTTTTGATATGCTCTGCCCGCGTCAAGGATTCGCGTGTCTTTCGCTTCTACCAGTACCTTGCAGGCATCAAGCACCGAATCATACCCTTCACCCAAACTTTCCCTCAGTACTGCTTGATTGATCACAACGAACGTTCCCTTTTCAGTGGCCTTACCATCCGCATCAACGTAGATGGTTCTTCCCGCAGCAGTGCCGCACGCCATCAGCAACAAAAACATCGACATCGCCAACCAAATGTTGAGATTTTTTGTCGTTTTCATTTTTTGCCCTTTCAATAGGCCTGATACGTACGGGATATATTAAGCTAATAAGTTTAGAAAGCAGGGCCGGTATGAAGCGGGTGTAATGTGCGGTCGCGGAATAGAGGCAATTTTTCAACCCGCCTCCATATCCCAACCAAACAACATTTTAATACAAAAGCCACTGCTTTTGCAAGGGTTTTTTCACAAAAAACAGTAACGAAAATCAGTGTAAATGCGTGTCCAAAAAATTCGGCAGAAATGCTCTTGACATTTGCCCCGGATTGTGTCATCATATTAAGTGTTAAATTGTGATTATTAGACCTCAGAGGCGGTTATCCGGCAAATTCCGGTTTAGTACGAATTTTTCAGACAAGATTTACAGGATAAAACAAGAGTCCGCCCCTGGCGGATTAATCCTGTCCAAAATAAATGGCAAAACCAACCCGAATTGAAAAGGAGAAAACCTATGAACAACGATAAACTTTCACGAAGGGATTTCATGCGTAATACTTCCCTGATGGCTGCGGGGACAATTGCCGGTGCGCTGGTGGGCAAGGGACACGCCGCCACCAAGCCGGTCCATACATCGAGGATTCTCAATTTCCACCCGAAGATGATATATCGCCGGCTGGGCAAAACAGGCCTGATGATTTCCGAGGTAAGCCTGGGCGGTCACTGGAAGAACCGCAACGCCGGCCGGTACTGGGACCATTTCGCTAACGAGGAAGTACCCAGCGACGTCGCCAAGAACCGCAGCGATGTCATCAGTGTCTGCATCGACTGTGGTATTAACTACCTGGACATCACCACCGCAGCCGAGTGCCTCAGCTATGGGGTGGCCCTTAAGGGACGCCGTGACAAGATGTACGTCGGCGCTGATATCCACAACCTCGGCCCGCGGAACCCGGACTACTGTAACATCAAGGCCCAGGTCCGCAACATCGATACATGCCTGCGTCTCTTGAAGACCGATTACCTCGACATCTGGCGTCCCCAGGCCGAAATGACCGGAACTAACACAGACGCCGATGTGGAAGTCCTGATAGAGACCTTCCAAAAGCTGCACAAAGCCGGCAAGGCCCGGCATCTCGGTATATCGTCTCATTCCCGACCCTGGTTCGAGCACGTCATTAGCAAATATCCTGAATTCGAGATGCTAATCTTCCCCTGCAGCGCAAAGACCAGACAGAAGGGCAAGCTGCCGACGAAGGACAATGTAGAAGAGGTCAATCCGGGCCACGGTTCCGACCAGACGCAAGGCATCTTCACCAAGGTCATCGAGCTTAATGTCGGGGTCGTAACTATCAAGCCATACTTTGGCGGGAGCCTCTTCAAGAGCTGCGGCAAAGACAAGTTCCCGGTGATGGGCGTAGGTAGCAAGCAAGAGAACGACCTGGCACGGCTGACGCTTCAATGCATCCTTGCCAACGAAGTCATTACGGCTGTCGTACCAGGGTTGTCGACCATCTACGAGGTTGAGAACGCGGCCCGGGCTTCGTACACACGTCTGCTTGGGCAAACGGCGGCGGAGAAAGATTGGCTTATGCGCATCACCAACGAGCGATGGGCGGCGCTACCGCAAGAATACGCGTGGCTGCGTGATTGGGAAGTCGTTTAGCCCCTCGGCCTTCATCCAGCACTCGAGCGACAGTGAAGAGGATGGTTGCAGATTGGATTGCCTGTGGCCGCACGGCGTGGACGGGTGAGGAATGCTGTTGCGCGTCCGCCACTTTAATTTGGTTTAACAAAGGAGAAAAGCAGTGCGCTCGAATAGCCGAACTGATTTGTGTCTTGCGTGGGCGGTTCTTCTCCTCGCAGCTTTTACCTGGGTGCTGGCCGTGTGTTTCGCAGACGAACCGCAAGCTGAAAAACCCACTGGTGAAAAACCGAACGGCAATAACAAGTGTTACGTCTGCCACCCCAGCCTGAAGACTGAGGAGATCACGACGGTCCACCTGGATATAGGTATTACCTGCGACGAGTGCCATGGGCCTTCGGTTGAGCACATGCACGACGAGATGTTGATGACCAAGCCTGACCTTCTCTTCGGCCGGGCCGAGGTAGAGAAGATGTGTTCAAATCCGACGTGCCATAAGCTAGGCGGTGACCGCTATGTTTATGGGTTTGAAGATCACAAGGATCACACGGCAGTAAAGGCCTTTTACAAAAAATGGCTCCACCGCGTCCGCCCGAATGGGCGGTTCATCACAATGAAGTCGGTCTGCACAGACTGCCACGGGACGCACAACATCGTTATGGAGGTGGAATCTGATGAGAAAAATTGGCTCACCGCTTTTAATGGACGGGATCTCACAGGCTGGCGACCCTCAGGTGCCGCCTCCTGGGCGTGCCGGCGCGGCCAACTCATTGGAATGGCTGGAACAAACGGTAAAGGCGGCACTCTTTGGACCGACGCGGTATATGAGGACTATCTGCTGGCGGTAACCTTCCGCGCCACATGGCCCATCCACGCTGGAATCTGGCTGCGTGCCGCAGGCTCCGAGCGGGGCCCACGGATCGAGATATTCGAGAACCACAAGGCCGCCGCATTTACAGGAAGCATCTGGATTCCCGCCAAAGGATTGGCCCTGCTTAACTTGCGAGAGGACCTTGTTGACCGCGAAAGCTGGAATACCATCTCGGTCAAGGTTCAAGGCAAACGGTTCCAAGTCTGGCTAAACGGAGAGGAAGTCGGGGCAATCCGAGTGGACGGGCCTGCGAAAGGAAAAATCGGGCTGCACATCGAAACACACCCGGCATACAAAGCTGCGAAACTTTGTGTCCGCGAAGTGCTCATCCAACAGATAGGCAAACCGGAGAAATCTGCTGCGAAACCCGATACCAAACCAGCTACGTCCGGATCGGACGAATAGAACAAAGCGGGATTTGGGTACATTTATGTTCGTTTAGGGTGGCAGTTGGCCTCTTAGCCCTGATTTCCCCGATGAAGTCGTGCAAAAGAAATAAAATTTGTCAGAATAGAGCTTATGGAAGACATTTGATTGAGTTATCATTATACCAAATTGGAGAACCCAATGGGTGAAAGCAGAAAGGATGCTCTGCGAGTCAATCCCGGCGAGCCGGGATTGAAGCTCGAATTTCACGGAGTGAAAGTCACCAGTGATGCCGGTTTGCCGGCGTATCGGGAATTGGATAACGCATTTGGTTTAACAAGCGTTGTTGCATCAGAACTCATTGATAAACGGACGGGCAAGAATACCCAGCATAGCCTTTTGGCTTTGCTGAGGCAATCTGTTTTTAGTCGCCTGGCAGGTTATGATGATACCAATGATGCAGAAAGGTTATGTGTGGACCCTGCCATGCGTCAAATTGTAGGCGAACGAGCCAAAGACAAAACCGCTGCTTCTACCAGCCAGATGGGACGATTTGAAACCGAGATTCTTACACAAGACAGAAATCTGCAATGTTTGATGAATCTTCCTGGTCAATGGGTTGATAAGGTTCATCAGCGCAAGCGTATCAAGGAAATTATTCTGGACATGGATAGTTCGGACAGCCCGACATATGGGCAACAGGAAGGCTCAGCTTATAACGGTCACTTCGGATACACTTGTTATCATCCGTTGTTTGTCTTTAATCAGTTCGGTGATATGGAGAGAGTCCTTCTTCGCAATGGAAATGTTCATAGCACCGATGACTGGCAGAGCGTTCTGGAACCAATCGTAAGCCGTTATCGAAACTTCAATATCGCTCGGTTTTTCCGAGGCGATGCAGCTTTCGCTAATCCTAACGTATACCGCTATCTTGAAGCTGAGGGCTATTTCTATGCCATACGCCTGATAGGCAATACAATACTACACGACAAGATTGAGCATTTATTGACTCGCCCTGTAGGTCGCCCACCAAAGAAGCCGATTGTTCTGTACCACAGTTTTCGGTATCAAGCTTCCAGCTGGGACATACCTCGTAGAGTGGTTGCTAAGATTGAATGGTATGCGGGAGAACTATTTCCAAAGATAGGATTCATCGTTACCAACCTTCGATGGAAATCCAGCAATGTGGTTAAGTTTTACAACAAACGTGGTACGGCAGAACAGTGGATCAAAGAAGGCAAGTATGCATTGAACTGGACTCGACTTTCCTGTCACGATTTTCTTGATAATCAGGTTCGTCTTCAGTTGTTTGCTTTAGCCTATAATCTGGGCAATTTCCTGAGACGTTTGGCTTTGCCAAAGAAGATAAGGGACTGGTCGCTCAGGACACTTCAAGTGAAACTGATAAAGATTGGTGCCAAAGTAGTGAGGCATTCGAGATATGTGATATTTCAGATAGCAGAGGTGGCTGTTCCGAGGGCTTTGTTCTGTGAAATCCTTGAGCGTATTAGTCGCTTGACACTTGTAGCAGTGACTCCAGGAGCTGGATAATGCTAAGGATAACTGGAAAACTTGTTTTTCAGGCGGAGACAATGGTAAAGGTGCGTCAAAGAAATGATAATCAGCTGCCAAATTCTTATTTTGGGGATTATTGTGGCTGAAATATCCTCGAAATGAAGTCTAAAATCTT
>JAUXAB010000118.1 GCA_030615025.1 Phycisphaerae bacterium
CAAAAAACAGGAAAATTAGTAAACTCTTGAACTTATTAACTTACAGCGCATCTTTATACATTGAGGCTAACGCATGGACTCAAGCGACCAACTAATAGAACAAGTGCTGGTGCTCCGTTGTCAGATTGGCGATAAGGATGCTTTTGCCGAGCTTATTGAACGATACCAGGCGCCGCTGCGTTACTTTATAAGTCGTTTGTCAGCAAATGCTGAAATGACAGAAGACATCTTTCAGGATACCTGGCTAACCGTTATCAGGCGCATACATAGTCTCAAAAAAATCGATGCATTTTCAACCTGGCTGTACCGTATCGCGCGTAACAAAGTGTATCAGCAGCTCAGAAGAAAAAAGAAGTTAGCCGAACTTGATGAGAATATCGCAGTTCCAAATAATACCGAGAATGACGTTTTTTCTCCTGAAGATGCAGCGAAAATCCATAGATGTCTGAAAGAACTACGACCCGAACACAAAGAGGTGTTAATGTTGCGTTTCCTGGAGCAAATGTCGTATGAACAAATCTCACAGGTAATTAATTGCAGATTAGGCACTGTCAAATCACGAATCCATTATGCAAAACTTGCGCTTAAAAAAGAAATGGAGAAATAAAAATGGCTAAAGAAAATGATTTAAAAGAAGAGCTTCTCAAACAAATGGATAAGGATTCTGTCGAAGCGGCCGATGTAAGCGTGAATTCAGCAAGGAAAATCATCGAAAAACATAAGGCTCAACTTAGACGGCTGAAGTGGATTACAGCAATAAGCTGGCTGGTCACAATACTATACTTTGTGGCCATGCATATTTTGAAGGATATCTTGTTCGATGGCAACATCGGAAACTTTCTTACCGAAGACGAATTTTGGCTCATAAGTCACTCAGATACAGGATTGAAGGTACTGATTGTAATTGCTGCTCTCCTTACGTACTTAATCTACTCTAAGTCGAGAACCTTGACTATACTACAGGTTTGCGCCAGGTTAGCAAACATCGAAGAACACCTAAAAAAAATATCTCAGGATAAATGAACAATCTCAAACTTGACAAGCTGTGTTCTACTCATTAAGCTGCCAAATGTCTCTTGTGAAGATAACAAATGAATCAAATATCAGGTTTTATGAATCGGCGGGACTTTCTAAAACTAACCGCATCAGGTGCAGTGACACTTACCCTGCCGCATATTGCTTTTTCAGCTAAGGCAAAAAACAAACCCAATGTGCTCTTTATCGCTATTGATGATTTGAACAACTGGGTCGGCTGCCTGGGCGGACATCCCGATGTAAAAACGCCGAACCTCGACCGCCTCGCGCAAAGAGGAGTGCTCTTCACGAACGCGCACTGCTCAGCCCCAGCGTGCAATCCTTCACGAGCCAGTCTTATGACCGGAATCTTGCCGTCAACGTCCGGCGTTTATCACAATCCCCAGCCCTGGAGAAAGTCGCCGGTGCTTGCCGATGCCACCACCCTGCCGCAGCACTTTATGGCCCACGGATACCGGGTAGTCGGCGGCGGCAAAATCTACCACGGCGGCTTCCCCGATCCGCCGTCCTGGCACGAGTATTTTCCATCCCAAAAAAAGAACAAGCCCGATGACCCGACGCCACCAAACCGGCCGCTAAATGGCATCCCTAAAACCGCACATTTCGACTGGGGCCCGGTAGATGTCAGCGACGAGAAGATGGGCGACTGGAAAGTCGCCAATTGGGCTATAAGTGAGTTGCGCAAAGAGCACGACAAGCCGTTCTTCCTCGGCTGCGGCTTCTTCCGCCCCCATCTGCCCTGGTACGTACCGCAGAAGTATTTTGATATGTATCCGCTGGATACAATAACTTTGCCGAATGTCAACGAAAACGACCTTGACGATGTCCCCCCGATAGGCAGACGGATGGCAAGGCCTGAGGGCGACCATAAAAAGGTCACCGAGTACAAACAGTGGCGCAAAGCTGTCCAGGGCTACCTGGCGAGTATCAGCTTTGTGGATACCTGCGTGGGTCGGGTAATCGATGCGTTCGATAAAAGTCCTTATGCGGACAGCACCGTCATCATACTCTGGGGCGACCACGGATGGCACCTTGGCGAAAAGCTGCATTGGCGTAAATTCGCGCTATGGGAAGAGGCAACACATGCTCCGCTTATGATAATTGCGCCGGGAATAACCAGGCCGAACCAAAGATGTCCCCGCCCCGTGAGCTTCATCGACATTTATCCGACGCTGATAGATATCTGCGGCCTGACTCCGAAGAAAGACCTTGAAGGCAAAACTCTCTTGCCGCTGCTGAAGAACCCCAAAGCAAGTTGGGACCGCCCCGCCCTGACAACGCATGGCCGCAATAATCATTCACTGCGGTCAAAGCGTTGGCGATACATCCGTTATAGCGATGGCACCGAAGAACTCTATGACCACCAAAAGGACGCTCTGGAGTGGAACAATCTCGCCAATGACGCTCAGTATGCCGAAATCAAGAAGCAGCTGGCAAAATGGCTGCCAAAGACCGATGCCCCGGATGCGCCAAGAATTAAAAGGAAAAAGAAACGCTCACAAAAGAACGTTAAGAGCAGCCCAAAAAACAAAAAGGCCAGTTGATGCCACCTGGTTTCACAAGGAGGCAGGTAACATAGAGATTTGCTGTATCGTAACATCGACGCCCGCCAAAATTTACAACTAAATTTCCCTTGCAAACAAATGTATATTGGCTATACTACGCACCTGGTATTTGTATGAATAATGCTGCTTAACTCATTTTTTGACTAACTGAAAGGGGAAAATATGGAAAGTATGGTCCACGTTTCGCAGGGTACACACGTGGCTTCAGGGTTTGCCCTCCTGCTAATGATGTTCGGTATTTTTTTTGGCCTGATAGCGGTCGCCATAAAGGTACTGATCTTTTGCAGGATATTCTCCAAGGCAGGCTATAGTTGGGCGCTCGGCCTATTAATTCTCGTGCCAATAGCGAATATAATTATGGCCTTTTACCTCGCTTTCGCCGACTGGCCGGTTCAAAAGGAACTGCGCCAACTAAGACAGCAGCAGGGAAAGCAGTAAAGCCCGATGTGTGCATCGTGAATCAGACTGCGAGCAATAATCACCAAATGGTGTTCCATATAATAATACTTTTTCTCTGCGCCGCCATCCTGACTGGTTCATTGCTCTTGCAAATCAGCGAGGGCGAACTGTACCTCTTCGGCTTCAAATGGCCTCATCGCTGCTCGTTATACGAGTTTTTTGGCATAAAATGTGCTCTTTGTGGCTTAACGCGCTCCTTCTGCTCACTGGCACACGGTAATTTCCGCCAGGCTCTAAGGTTCCATACCCTGGGTCCGCTTATTTTTGCCTTTACTTGCTTCCAGATTCCGTATAGAATCTATGCCCTGGTTATTCATCCTAAAAGGATGAACAGAAAGCTAAAAAAAATAAACTTAAGTTTAACCGTAACAATTTCGATATTGATTTTTGTTAACTGGCTCGTTTATCTTGGAGGACTTATACTATGACACCGCAAGAAACCCAAATAAGTGTAATCGACCCTATCAGCCCCGCCATCGAAAGGGTAAAGACAATACTTTTCCAGCCCTTTGTCCTGCGGAGATGGTTCGTCATCGGCTTTTGCGCCTGGCTGGCGTACCTGGGAAGCGGAGGCGGAGGCGGGGGAGGGCCACACTTCAATTTCCCCGGCGGGCAGCAGCATGATCCTCAAGTCCAAGAGGCTCTACACCACGCAAAAGAAGTCACGCTCGACAACTTATACTGGATTCTCCCCGTGGCCATAATCGGAGTGCTGTTGATAATAGGTTTCTTAGTTCTTTTGACCTGGCTCAGCAGCCGGGGGCACTTCATGTTCCTGCACTGTGTTGCCCTGAACAAAGCCGAAATCAAAGTCCCCTGGCGAAAATTCAAAAAGCAGGGCAACAGCCTATTCCTCTTTCGTGTCGTGGTCGGCCTTATATCTTTGGCTTTTTTTGCACTAATCGCTGGCACGATAGCGTTTGTTGCTGTCCTCTGCTTTGTGAGTCGCTCACGGCCGTCTGCCCTCGGAATCGTTCTCATAATCTTGCTTTCGATTCTTGCTATGATACCGGCCGTAATCGTCGTTGCGCTGATAAAGAAATTCACACTGGATTTCGTCGTGCCGATTATGTCCTTGCGGCAGGGAACCTGCCTGGCCGCCTGGCGCGAGTTCTGGACACTGCTCACAGGTAACAAAGGTAAGTTCATCCTCTACATTCTGTTCCAGATTGTCATAGCGCTGGCTATTGGTGTGATTGGGGCCACGGTAGCTTGTCTTTTTTCTTGCCTCTTTCTCTGCATTACATGCGGAATAGCCTGCTGTCTTATGATACTGCCACCATTCTCGATTGCTTATGGATATATAATAACTGTTCTCTTGCTGCCGTTGTCGGTCTTCAAACGCTCGTATTCTCTATTGTACTTGCGCCAGTATGGCCCCAGCTTCGACGTCTTCAGCGCCGAAACCGCTGCCGCTTGAGCTGCTTGAGGATAGTTAATACACCAATCCAAATAGTCGCGTTCTGCTTTATTTAGGTCCATTTTGCCGCAAGTGCTGCTGGGCCCAAAGCGCAAGGGCCGAGCCTGTTAGCAAGACCACGCCGAAGAGTAATTGAATCGCGTTCAACGATTCTCCAAAGATGATATTGGAAATAGCAAGCACGATAAACGGCTGAACCAGTATCACAAGTGCCGGGATAGTCGCTCCGATACGCTTTATCGCTGCATAGTACAGCACATGGCCTAATGCGATGGCCGTTACACCCGAAATCACAACACACGCCCACTGCCAGGCGCCCATTGTCACGCACTCTTCTACGCTGCCAAATAGCAGGGCAAACACGCAAAGCCCGGCGACCGTGTAGATGCTTATCACCGAGAAACCGCTGCGAGAGTCAGTATCCTTAAAAGCGATTTTCGCAGAAACTGTGTATATCGCCCACGTAAAGGCACACGCAAGGGCAATAATTATGCCGGTTATGGTCTTAGTCGCAGCGAAATCTTCCTTGTAATACATTACTCCAACCACCCCAATCGCGGAAAGCGCCAGCCCTAACCAGAAGCGTTTGCTCCTGACCAAGGTTCTTTCGTCGGCAAAGAGAACAAAAGAAAAGCCCGCTACCCAGATGATAGACGATTTTGTCAGCAAGACCATAAAGGCCGGGCCTATATAGTAAAAACCTCCAGCCCACAAACTCTGCATAACGATATTTGCCGCAGCCGGCAAAATAGCCTTTCGCCAGACTTTTGTTTCAATCCGTTTTCTCTTGATGGCAAACAGAAGAAAGGGCAGCCAGAACAGACAAGCCACCGAATACCGCAGCAGGTTTTGTGTCCACGAATCCACATAGCCGGTCAGGTATTTTATAAAAATCGGACCAACTGCCCAGAAGGACAGCGTACCAAGGCACGCGAAAGTCGCTGTAATGTCGAATTTTCTAATTTTCGCGGTATCCATTCACTTTTTGTCCACAGTTACGTTTTTCTTGTAAAGAACGCCTGTATACAATATCAAAGAATAATCATCAAACAATTATCAATATTCTGTTTTGAGATTGGGTTTGTTTGGCTTTGTTTTGTCGGAACCCGAAAACGCGGTATTTTTCATAATCCCTTTTGGTAAAGAGGTTTGCATTGGTTTTTGTCGTTTCGAAATTTGGCTTTGTTTTTTCGGGGCCCTAATGGGCGGTTTATTTTCATAATCCTCTGTTATAATAGAAGTTACGTTCATTTTGGCCTTTTTGAATTTGGCTTTGTTTGGGTTTGTTTGGCTTTGTTTTTTCCCGTGTTCACCAAATGTCTCATTTCCATAATCCTTTGTTAATACTTTATTTACGTTCATTTGACTTTTTTGGAAATTGGGTTTGTTTTGCATAAAAAGTCTGATTTGTAAAGCGCTCTCTACAGTTGTAGAGGGCAAGTTAGTTAAGAGTGAGCTAAAGTGCCTAAAGTGAACTAAAGTTGGATTCTCGATGCTCATGATTGGTAATTCCCCTAAGGGTTTTCCGTTTCGCTCCAAGACTATTTACGAACAATGATTTTTGGCGTGTATCTGCTGATACGAAGACGTGCGGTTCTCCGCTATATACCTGCCATTTCTATGGCGATTAGTATTATACCAAATTTCAAAGAAAAGTCAACTAAAAAATTGGCCACAGATTTCACAGATTTCGCGGATTTCACGGATTTCACGGGGTTTTCACCACGAAGGACGCGAAGGGCACGGAGGGACGAAGAGAATTTAAAGTTTAAAGTGGAAAGTGTAAAATTGTGGAAGCCCTACGGGCAGAATTTTATGTGTTGACCCCTGTCTACGGCGTACGGGGGCAGGTGGGAATTGGG
>JAUXAB010000014.1 GCA_030615025.1 Phycisphaerae bacterium
ATAGGCCTTTTGCCGGACGTCCCGGCCGAAAGGATTCATTTTGTCGGCAACGCCGCCAGTGCCGGCGCGCAGATGCTACTACTTTCTCAGCGGTGCCGAGATAAAGCCTGTGAGTTGGCCCGCAAAATAGAATACGTTGAAATCGCCCACGAGCCCGACTTTCAGGCTGTCTTTGCCGATTGTATGTCATTTTGAACCGCGGATTGCACAGAGAAATATAGCCACAAAAAGGCACAAAAAGCACAAAGAAAAATTAATCGCGGATTACGCGGACTGACGCGGATTTGTGGATGGTGAGTGGTTAAGTGGAGGCACTTATGTCCTTTATTAAGAACATGGTGCAAAAAAGCAAAAGCGAGAGGATGTCGGACTGGCACTTCAAGTTTATGAACCTGCTCTTTCATCTCATAGACTTCATATACCCATACATAGACAAACGCGTCAAAAAGTTCGGACTAAAGCCGGGTATGACGGTCGTGGATTACGGCTGCGGGCCGGGCAGGTATGCCACGAGGTTCGCACGACTCGTAGGCCGGCACGGCAAAGTCTTTGCGGTCGATATTCACGAACTGGCTGTCGAAGCCGTGAAGGAAAAGATTGACAAATATGGATTAACAAACATCGAAGCTGTATTGGCAAGCGGATATGACAGCACGCTGCCCGACACAATAGCAGACGTAGTATGTGCTCTTGATATGTTCTTCATTATCAAAAAGCCCGCAGAATTCTTAGCTGAGCTAAAAAGGATAACTAAAAACTCCGGCTGTTTAGTAATTGATGATGGCCATCAGCGACGCAGCGTTACTAAGGACAGCATCCTGCAATCCGGCCATTGGGACATCTTCGAGGAAACCCGCGACCACCTAAAATGCAAGCCGAACTATACGTAAAGTGGGATTGCAGACATCAAGACCGCTCACGAGCCGCGAGCGACAAGATACGAATTTAGTTGACGGGAATTAAGGTTTTTGATGCTTGGGGACCTGTTACTCATAGACTTAAGTGGTTGACAGAACAGGGATTACAAAAATAATGAAAAAAATTGAATTTTTTAACAATTTTGTTAAAACTTGGTGGAAATATGTCGTATAATATAAAGAGAATTAAAACCCCGAGGTTGCCGTAAGGCAGCGTAGGGTAATTAAATTTTGCCGCCTCCAGCAGTGGGGGCGGCTTTTTTTCTAAGACAATCTTTCAGCATTTCCTTGTTGAGGCTCACAAATACGTCACAGGAGCTAACAAGAGCATCAGCCCTATCCTTAGGGAAGAAAGCATTTTCTACACGTTTACCCATTTTCTTAATCTCATCCAAGACCGGAGCAAAATCCCCATCGCCACTAACTAACATCACGGTGTCGTAGCCATTCAGATATGCTCCTGTCAACATATCTGTTGCTATCAAGATATCAATACCTTTCTCCCATTTCTTTTCTTTGTCCGCTGAATACCGTAAAGGGCGAGTTCTGACCGTAACAAAGGGCAGATGCTTGACCGCGCTTAAAAACCTTTGTTGGTTCTTGGCCCCATCATCCCACTCTGGATTAAGTTCAGAGATATAGTAATTTATCCGAATGATTTTGCGGCCGCCCACCAATTTAAGTCCCAATTTGTGATAATCGATAGTATGGTCGGGAATTTCCTCTTTCATTGCTTCATACAAGTTTGCGCCGTCAATGAAAACCTGTACCCTCTCATTGGGGTATTTTTTCGTAAAGTCAGAAAACTCAGTAAATTTCATACTTATTCTCCTATCTGCTCAACTGGACAAACTGTCGACCGCCGCCGGGCCGCCCGAATTACTTATTGTTTTTGCTCGGCTTTTGGCTTTTTGCTACGAAACCAAGTATAAACCACTCTAAAAATTTATAACTAAACCAAATACTTAAACCACCAACCGCTGCCCCAACTATACTCAGAACTAAATTAGCAACCCACCATCCCGGGCTCCACTGCTTTAGTATTTCGTCGTAAAAAAACGTCTCCGCCAAACGAAGACCAAAAAGCCATCCGCAAAAAGCAGCCACAATAGCCAAGCCCTTCCCTATTTCCCTAAATCTTTTTTTGCAATTCATAATCCAATCTTCCTTTCACTCCACTATTTTACCGAATGCGTGTCAAAACCGCAAGCGAGTTCGTGGTTCGTAGTTGGGTGGAATTTCAATCCAATCAGCAGGGCTTTGGATTTATTATTTTCTATTGACTATTGATTATTTTTTGAGATTGCCGCGCTGCGCTCGCAATGACGGCGTAATCGTGAGGCTTATGAAATGCGGTGATACTCACCACTCACCAATTACCAATCACTAATTACCAATTAAAAAGCTTCGGGCAGAATCTTTCTTGCGGCGTCACGCAGATAGTTCGAAATCTGCCTTTCAGAGTTCATACCAAGTATTGTTCTGGCCAGGTTGTTGCAATCCTGCACCGTAACAGAGCGAATAATCTGCTTTATCTCCGGTATCATCGGCGGAGTAAGTGAAATCGTTCTAATGCCCATGCCCAGCAGCAGCATAATGTACTCCGGCTCAGAAGCCATCTCCCCGCAAACGCTAACGTCTATCTGCGCTTTGTGCGCATCTTGAATAACGGTCCTGATAAGCCGCAGCACCGCAGGGTCTGCTGCCGAGTATAATGTAGAAACCAATTCATTGCCCCTGTCAACAGCGAGAGTATATTGAATAAGGTCGTTTGTACCGATACTTAGAAAATCGGCGTCTCTTGCAAGGGTAGATGCCGTCAAAGCCGCCGACGGCGTCTCAACCATAATCCCCACCTCGACATCCTTATTGTATTTTACAGACTCCTCATTAAGGTCGTCCATAACATCGCGCAAAATCATCGTGGCCTGCTTCATTTCCTGCAGATTGCTGATCAACGGAAACATAATCTTGACATCGCCGAGAACGGACGCTCGCAAAATTGCGTGCATCTGCCTTTTGAACATCGTAAGGTTCTGCAGACAAAATCTGATGGATCTCAGCCCCAAAAACGGATTCGGCTCAGGTGCAAAACGCTTGCTTTGAGTATATTTATCGGCGCCAAGGTCGACAGTCCTTATTATCACAGGCCGATGCTTGAAAACGCCGATAGTCTCAGCATAGGCCTCGTAATGCTCCTGTTCCGTAGGTTCGCTCTCACGGTTAAGATACAAGAATTCCGTGCGATATAACCCTATGCCCTCTCCTCCTTTTTGCAAAACCATCTCAGCCTCGTCCGGAAACTCGATATTGCCCAGCAATGTTATCTTTACGCCATCCCGTGTTACGGCCGGCTTTTCCCTTATCGCATCAAGTTTATGCTCAAGCTGTGCAAATTCCTGGGAATATTCTTCATACTGCTGGATTGTCTGTTCATCGGGATTTACAATGACAATACCGCGATTTCCGTCGATGATGACGGTATCCCCACCGCTGACGCATTCTGTCAGGTCTTCGAGAGCGACCACGGCCGGGATACCTAAAGACCTGGCAACAATAGCGGTATGACTGGTTCTGCCGCCGGCATCGGTAGCAAGGCCTTTGACAAATTTCCTGTTAAAGGCGGCAGTTTGCGTAGGGCTCAATTCGCGAGCAACAACCGCAACTTCTTCGGTCAGATGCTCAACATCCTCACGCCTGCCGCCAAGAAGCTGTTTGAGCAAACGTCTTTCAATATCGTACATATCTGCCGCTCGCTCGCTGATATAAGCATCTTTTTGCTTAGCAAAATGTGATGCGATCTCTCGCATCGTCGCCGAAACTGCGTACTCTGCGGTTACCGATTCCGAGTAGACCAAATCCGTTATTCGCTTTCGCAGGCTCCTATCGTGCAGGAAGCGCAAATGCACGGCAAAAATATCCTTTATCTTGCCCCCTTCGGTATCATCCTGTGCCGCCTCAAACTCAGTCAACTCCCCAATTGCAGCTTTAAAGGCATCCCTTACGTGCTGAATCTCCATCATTCGCTGCGAAGGCTCAATTTGGCGCCGAGGAATTCGGTAATCTTCGGAATCGATAATCAGCAACTTGGCAATAGAAATGCCCGGCGAGACAGCTATTCCTTTTTTTATTTCCATTGTACACTTCTACAAATTCTAACGCTTCTTTTGATTGCTCGGTGTCGGCTCATCGAAATGCTTCTCTTCCACAAGCCCTCGCAAAGCATCGACTGCTTCTTGAGCATCTGCGCCTTCAGCTTTAATTTTTAGTTTGGTGCCGCAGGTTGCGGCAAGCATACTCATCTGCATAATACTCTTGCCGTCCACAGTATTTTGGTCATTGCTGACGGTAATATCGCAATCAAATTTGCTTGCAATGTCAACAAACTGCATTGCGGGGCGCATATGAAGTCCCTCTGCGTTTTTTATCTGAACCAACGCTTCACAAACCACTTTCTGGGGTGAATCTTGTTCTGTCTGCATCATCAGGCCCGGTTCCGCCACCTTGCATCCATAAATTTATATTACTAAAACTGCGGATTTTCATCGGCTTCTCGCAGAAGCCCTTCAATATGTTCGGCCGTCTGGGACTGTCTGAGAAACTTGCGGAACTTTTCCTGCTGCAAATGCTTGAAAACATGCTCCATCGTTTGTAAATGTTTGTCGGGATTGTCCATCGGGCTGATTAAAAGTATCACCGAATAAACCGGCTGTTTGTCGAGGGCGGAAAAATCGATGCCGGCACTGCTGCGCCCTATCGCAGCAACTACAGCTTTAACCGCCTGGTGTTTGACATGAGGGACAGCAATACCTTTGCCCATTCCCGTACTCGCTTCTTTTTCCCTTTTAATCATCGCCTTGGTAATCTCTTCACAGTTACCTTTCCCGAGCCGCCCGGCTTTATCAAGTGCCGAAACAAGCTCCGCTATCGCGCCGTTACGGTCTGCGGCTTTTAGCTCGGGAATTATCGCCTCAAAACAGACAAAATCCGCAAATCCCATTTTATCTACCCAAAATCATCACATTGGTCGGCCTACCCGGCCAAATCAAAAATACAAAACGACAATCATAAGTGCACAGGTCATAAGTACGTTGTATCCCCGTGCCCTTATGCCCTTATGTTCTGCTCTACACCGCCTGTGTGTTTGTTGTCCCGTTCTTTGCCCTTTTTTCTTCTGAGCTGCCGTTCAAGCTTGTGGACGGCTAAATCAATACACCGGTAAGCATCTTCACCTATTTCGGTAACAATGAAGACCTTGCTGTGTTCGCCCCTTGCAATTATCTCCACGCTGACATTGCCGCTCTTACTGCCGTCGATAATTACCTCAACTTGATTGATGCTATTGTAGTATTTGGGAAGCTTTGCAGACTTTTGCTCTGCGTGTTTTCTAATAGCTTCGGTTATGTCGACATGTTTGCCAGTAATAGTAAAAAGCAAAATTGTTCTCCTTAACTAAATTCCGACAAAATCCGTTTTTATTCTTCTTTATTTTCCGCCTCAGCCCTCGGCAAAGCGGCTGCCCGCTCCCTGTCCGGTGCTATAACGCCGGCGCTGACTGCAAATCTAAGCGCCTCTTCTATTGTCATATCCAGCTCTATTGTCTGCTTTTTCGGCACCATTATTACAAAGCCGGTAAATGGTGTCGGCGAAGTGGGTATAAGAACAGTAAGAAATTCCTTTTTGACGTTCTCTACAACTTTCTCAATGCCGGAGCCCGTAACAAAACCAATCGACCATATACCCTTTCGCGGATATTCAACCGCAACAACCCTTGAGAACATTTTTTTCTGCTCTTCCTGGGTAAGCAAAAAATCGGTAATTTGTTTTATATAAGGGTAGACCCTTCTTAAAAACGGCGTGTTCATTATGAACTTTTCGATCATTCGCCAGAGGGCTCTGCCCACCACACTGGCCAATATTGCACCCAGGACACAAACACTAACCAGCGCTATAAGAAAGCCTGCTATGGAATGCCATCCTTTCAGCCAAAATTTTTCCCACACCTCTCTGGCAACTTCGTCTTGATAGTCAAGGCCCTGAGCTAACACTGTCAACCAAACCAGACCCTGATTTATATGGATACTGATATTGTCCTGGATAAAACTGTACCCCCAGACGAATATCCAGATCGTCAGAATGGTCGGCAATAGCACCGCCAATCCACGCAGAAAATAGCTCTTAAAGCGTCCTGCCATCAGTATGCCCTTAAAAAACAGTCTTTTGCCGTTATCAACTTGCTAATTTTTGTTCTATTGAAGCTCCTTAAAAAAGCGCATCTTATGCAGAACACTATAGCTTAATTTACGGGCTTCTTATAGTCAACAAAAAAGTCTTTCCTTTCCAGACTACGTTTGGGGTCCCCCGGCAAATGTGCACCGGCCAAATGTATCGCCGCCCCTGGTAAAGAAGCGAGCATCCATACAGCCCGCTGACACAGCGCCAGCGCCGACGCCGGCTCCTCACCGACACCGGCAAACCTGATAAACAGGGAGGCAAGAAAAAATTCCACCACTACCGCACCGCCGATACTAATAGGAATCGCGCCCAACACCCACGTCAGGGTGAAGAAGACATAATAATACACGATGCTGGCTTCAATGCCGAGATTCAGACCAAGAAGCCAGAAACCGGTGATTGTCAGAAGCTGTAAAAAAACTGTCATGGCAAATACGACAAGAATTGTTCCGGGTTTGCTGCAATAAATAACGATCGCATCCTTAAGCTTGGCAAACATCCTCAAGCTGGACAGGCGGATATATGAGCAGGCCTTTGCCAGAATCGAGCGGCTTTTTTTGTGTAACAGGAGTATGCAAAAAATCACCACTATGGCCGCAAACACCCAGAGAAGAATCCCCTTGTACTCCGCGACGGATTCGAGGAAACCGCTGCGGTCGGTGGAAGTTATTACAGGCCCGCGGCCTCGTAGAAAAAGCAAGTAGAAGAAAATAGCGATTGCCAACGTGCTTAACAACCCAATTACCCTGTCGACAAATACACTCAAAACCGCTTCGAACTTTTTATCGGTGTGCTTGGTAACGTACCAGGCACGAAGCAAATCACCACCCACCGAGCCGGGCATAAAATTGTTGTAAAACCACCCCAAAAGATACAGTCTGACAACAGCCCAAAAATTTATGAAGATGTGTTGACTCCTGAGCAGCAGCCACCAGCGCAGGCCTATTATTATCTGGCTGACGATAAAGATACCGAGAACAGCGGCGAAAACACCGATATTCATTTGACGGAAAATCTCCGCCAACCTGTTCCATCTCTGCTCCCTGGAGACCCAAAATATCCCCCCAATAATGCCACACAATACGACGGCAATACGCAGAAATACGAATATGCGTTTACTTTTCTTGGCTCTCGGTTCGGGCATTAACGTATTTTGCCTTAAAAAACTTGTTTTCGCAAATAATAACGGGTAAAACTGCTCCCGGCAAGGAAAAACCCCACACTTACGTGTGGGGAATGGATACCACACACGTGAGTGTGTGGAGGGAAGAAGCGCATATACGCATAGAAGGAGCAAACAAATGTCAGCAAACAAAACTATTGAAGAAGGTTCGGAATTTAGTCCGAAATTCGATGAGAACGGGCTGATACCGGCTATTGCCCAGGACGCAAAGACCGGCCAGGTCCTGATGACAGCTTATATGAATCGGGCGGCACTGGATTCGACAATTCAAACCGGCTTTGCTACATACTTCAGCAGGTCACGGCAGAAATTATGGAAGAAGGGCGAAGAAAGCGGCCATTTTCAAAAAGTGGAGCAAATACTCGTGGATTGCGACCAGGATTGTGTTATCCTCAAAGTAACCATCGAAGCCGGCCAATGTCACGTCGGCTACCAATCCTGTTTTTACCGTGCGTTGAAGAAGGGCAGCGACAAAAACTTAGAATTCATCGCCGAGAAGGTCTATGACCCCAAAAAAGTTTACAAAAGGTAAGGGCGAACCAAAACGCTGTACGAACATATCTCTCTGCTACAAAAGAACTTACCGGTCTTACACTCGGCTTACCTGCGAAGCGAATACTTAATGGTCCCGATAATTTCCTTGACTTCAATCTGACAGCTCGGTAAAATAGGTAAGATTAAATCCTAATTTTAGTGAGGTTGCCAAGATTGCTTTTTTCTTTAGCGCTGTTTCTTTAGCTTTTCACCCTTTATAAAATGCAGGAGAAGGGGCAAACCAAAACACGTATCTTTATGTAGGAGGATTCAATTATGAGAAAACCGAATCTGAAATTGCTGACTGTTTGTATTGTTGCAGGCTGTCTTGTAGCAGCGGGGCCGGTTTTTGGCAGGACCCACTTTAATATTGACTGCTCCGAGCAATGGCGGGAAGCATTGGGGCCGAATGTTCGCCCGCTGATGCCCCACGAGTGGGAGGAGTATATCGCCACGTGGTACGACCCGGCAAATATTATAGAGGGCGAGCCCTATCCGAAGACCATGTTTCGGCCGCCGGAATTGTACGTGTACGAAGGCGGTGGTTCATGGGAGGGCTCTAACTATCCGGAAGAAGCCGGGCTGGTGATGTACTGGGGAGATGCAACGGTGCCGGAAGGTGAGAACGCCGCCGCTGCCTGGGCATACGAGTATGGTGAGGACCCTGATTTAAGTCGGGCGTTAATAAAGGTCCAGATATACGCGCCGCAACTTAGTCCGTTTGGCCTGCCCGGTCAGATTACCCAGATCTCCCTGGGTATTCAGGACCAGAACTATCAGCGCCAGGCGTGGTACTGGAACGTCGGGCCAGGAAAAACCATCCAATGGAACACCTGGACACCGATAACTGTCAATCCGGCGATTGCCGGCGTAAACGCAACAGTCCCCAAGGCTGACTCATTCGCAGGCTCGCCGGCCTTTGACGTCACAAAGGTCACGATTATGATTTTCGATGAGAATGGTCGCTGGGTACCGGGAAGCATCAATGTTCCGCCACCCGGGCAGCTGGCACCGTACCACTTATGGAACTACTGGAACTACCTGATGGTTGTGCCGAACCCTAACCCGCCGACGCAGACTCCTGGTCCTACGCCCAAGTACACGGGCAAATACCATATTAAATGGAGCCAGCCACCTGAGGTCATCGACTCCAATGTCCCCCAGAAGATATTAGGCTGGGATGAGAGGTCCGACTACAAAAACCCGCCGATAATGGCTGATGACTGGCTGTGCAAGGATGACAGGCCCGTCACGGACATCCACTGGTGGGGCTCTTTCATCGGTTGGGGTCAGCCCTATCCGCCGCCGGTATTGCCACGGGCCTTCCACATCGGTATCTGGACGAACGTCAAGGCAGGTGTGGACGCGCATTTCAGCCATCCAGGTATTCTGGTCTGGGAAAATTTCTGCGACAATTGGGTATGGAACTTCTTCGGATATGACGAACACCCGGAGCAAGTGGATCCCGACTACAAAGAGACCTGTTTCCAGTTCAACCAGCTTTTATCCGAGGACGAATGGTTCTACCAGGAGCCTAACGAGCCAAACACCATCTACTGGCTGAGCATTGCGGCGATTTATGACCCGAATAAGCCCGATCCGACTTATCCCTGGGGCTGGAAGACTCGACCGCACTTTTTCGAGGACGATGCTGTACGTACGTGGGCGGCTTTAAATCCTGATGGTACTCTGTGGCCGCCGACCTTAAAGATTGGTGCTACATGGCAGGCTGGATATCCCGTGTTCTGGCCTGACCCGGACCACTCGTGGGACCTGTCATTTGAGCTGACAACCATTATGCCTGATCCGCATCTTGATGACACAGACCCGCCCGGTCCGGGCCCGATAGACTGGGACGTGCCGCCGCTGGGCGTCTCTCCAACCGTAATAACAATGACCGCCAACACACTTACAGACGAAAGCGGCGTCGAATACTTGTTTGAGGAGATGACCGGCAATCCGGGCGGTGATGACAGCGGCTGGCAGGACAGCTCCGGCTATACCGACAGCGGTCTTGACCCGAACACGGGGTACGCATACCAGGTTAAGGCCCGCGACAAGTCAGTCAACAAGAATGAAACCGGCTGGTCACCACCAGGTACAGCTACAACCCCGTTCCCAAGTCTTGTCGACTATAACGCCGACCACATAGTTAATTTCAAGGACTTGGGCTTCTTTGCCAACCGGTGGCTGACAAGCGGGCCGTAGTTTATCAACGGTGACTCATACGATGATAAAGGGCTGGGGGCCAGAAAGCCCACAGCCCTTTTTCTTTTTGCTTGTAATTTCCTTGACTTCAATCTGACAGCTCGGTAAAATAGGTAAGATTAAATCCTAATTTTAGCGAGTCTTGTGGAGGAGATGAAAAATGACAAGAAAAGTTAATTCAATGATTTATGGATGGCAGCGAACAGCAAGCTGCAGAAAGGAGGTGCGGTGATGCGCACGAAACTATTATTAGCCTGTTTATGTTCTCTATTTGTTGTGTCGGTGCTTGCCGACGGTATAGCCGAGGCGGCCAAGTGGAACGAAAAGATATACAACAAGAGCCCGTCGGGAGCCTATGACCTTACGTTCATCCTCCGAGGACGAAAAAAGGTTGCGGTGATCTGCAGTCCTACGGACTGGCAGCCGAAAGTTTCCCATACTACGTACCAGGGGCAGCGATGCACACAGGTTACCTGGGCTGCCAATCCACCCTCAAGTTATATCCGCCCGGGTAGCTTTGCCCATTTTGGAATATTCGATAAGGGCTGCTGTGCCGAAAGGATTAAGACAGCGTATTGGACCGACCTTAACGGCAATCGAATTCCCGGCAGCGTCGTCTGGAAGCCCAGCAAGAAGAAGCGGTTCATTGAGATTGGCCAGAACGAGAAGGAAGTTATAGTCCGTTTTATCAACGAGATTCACGACCCTGAGGTTCCGTTACGTGATATAATGCTCACCAACATCCGGTATCGAATCTTCGACGAAGAAGTTCCGCTTGAAGCGCTTAACGAGGAGAATGTTGAATTGAATAGCTCCCTGCTTCTGGCCGAGCCTGGCCCCTTGGTGATTCCCCCGGATGGCACAGTAGATGTAGTACTACCAGAGCATGCCGAGCCCGGTCAATGGGTCGTTATACGGTTTGACAACTTCGCGCCTGAAATTGAAGGCTCTAGCGCCACAGAGGTGGTCGACTGGATGGAATTTGTGGTGGAACAGGCTCCGCCCGGCTACTATGTCGCCGCGGATGTTTATAACTTTGGGCCCGATGCTACCGGGCTTACTGTGGCGGTGGAACCGGCCATAAGGGTAATTGACCACACAGACGAGGGCTTCGCCCAGTTTATCGCAGAAGATACCGGCACCGGCCAAACTCAACTAAAATGGTCCGGGCGGTCTGCACCACCGGCAGCCTTGCCAACCTCGGATTCTGCTCATGTCGTCTGGACAGCGGACAGGCCCCACAAGATTGTGGATGCCTGGTGGACTGATGCAGCCGGACAGCGTTTCCCCGGGACCAACAGCGTCATTTACAATGCAACCACCGAAGGTTTCTACAGAGAAGGCCAGTACCGTGTTAAGCTCACAAATGCAACCCAGCCCACCGACCCTGGTATTCCGCCCCGCCCGATGCAGCTCACTGATATCATGTACGCTATCGAGAAGAAAGAGGGCATCTTAGTTCAGCACCTCAACAATGAGAACCGCGAGCTTATGGCTGCCTTGACAATGCTTGAGCCCGGCCCGGTAACCATTGCCCCGGGGGACTCGATAGAGCTGGTAATACCCGGACCGGTCGAAACCGACGACTGGGTTAATCTGGTCGCTACGAGCACCGTGACAGGCTCAACCATAAGCCGCGTAATTAACTATAGTCAAATGCAGGCCAGGCTTAGAGCGGACTTTAACTACGACGGGATTGTGAATTTTAAAGACTTTGCAGTAGTTGCGAATGAGTGGCTCCAACCTGCCGCAGGTGTTTGTACAGACATGGACGGAGATGGTTACGGAGATCCGGCAAGTCCTCTCTGTACGTACCCAGAATTAGATTGCGACGATTATAATCCAAGTGTGCATCCAGGAGCATCTGAGGTCTGCGATGGCCTGGACAACGATTGTGATGGCGTCATAGATGAAGGGGCCAATGCTCTTTGTGATGACGGCGATATCTGTAACGGAGTAGAGGTTTGTGGTGGTGCTGCGGGCTGTCAACCGGGAACTCCTTTATTTTGTGATGATGGCCTTATCTGCACAGACGACTACTGCGACAGCGAAATGGGTTGTATTTTTGTCCCTAACTCAATCGCATGTGATGACGGTCTACCCTGCACTGTAAATGATCAATGCATCGGTGGAGCATGCATCGGCCAACCGATAGACTGTTCTGCATTTGGCGATCAATGTAATGATGGGATTTGTGACGAAGCAACTGGTACGTGTGTAGCCCAACCGAAACCTAACGGAATAGCTTGTGATGATGGAAATCCTTCAACTGTAAATGATATGTGTATTAACGGCGTGTGTGCCGGAGAACCGGCTCCAATCTGTGGTAATTGTATTGTTGAAGCTGATGAAGAATGTGATGATTGTAATACTGATGATGGAGATGGTTGTTCGAGCACCTGTCAAATTGAATATGACAGCGGGACTCCCGTTGTTAACAACAGAGATTGGCAGTATGTTGCCCTCTTTGCGAACCGGTGGCTGGCAAGCGGGCGGTAATCTACATAAGAGCAGATTGACTTATACGATGGCAAAGGGCTGTGGGCGAGAAGGCCCACAGCCCTTTTTCTTTGCCCCGTTAGAAATCCCTGTCGAAAGCAAACGAGATGCCTTTGGCTCGTTATTTCTAACGGGGTTTGCCCACAGACCGCCAGGCTGGGTCAGTTGGCCCATATACTCGCCAGAGAATTTTCTCGACTTTATTTTGATAACATGGTAGACTTTCTGCCAGTTGGATACGCTTGCAGCCACTGCCGCAGAAAAACTTATAACGCGTACGTATTCTTTAACCTTTTTTTTGGAGGATTTAATCATGGAACAACAGATAGGTGGAAAAGAAAATCATTCGGACCATGCAAAGCACGTCTCTTGTCGCTGCTGCTCTCACGGCGTGCCGAATATCGATGAAAAGGGCTTCTTCGGCATGTCTCGGCGGGATTTTCTCATGGGGCTCGGCGCGGCGGGCGCGGGAGCGATGGCATTGTCTTCACGACAAGTGCAGGCGGCTGTGAGAAAGCCCATTGCCGGGATGGGTCTTCGGATAGGCTCGGCAGTCAGAGTGCAGCCGGCTCTGCTCTATGCGTTCCATAAAAGAAGAGAGGCGTGGAGCTGGCGGCCCTGGGGTGGGCTGCACAATCAAAATGACATCGACAAGGAGATAGCGACAATCGACAAAGAATTGAAAAAGCTGTCGTCTTCGGCGGACTTTCCTATGGAAATCCTGCCCCTGGCGAGGGTAAATAACGGTGGACAGGCTGCTGCTGTCAGAGATGCCGATTGCGATGTGATTCTGGTCTTCGCAGCCGGCGGTGCGCAAGGCTGGCTCGAAACAATCGTTTCCTCCAAGCAGCCGACCCTTATGTTTCTGAGACACAAGTCCGGGCCTGTATATCTGTGGTATGAAATCGTTCATCCCCGCTTCCTGCGAAAGAATTCCGACGACTACAAGCAGCCGGGAATAGATGTCTGGGACATTGTCGTGGATGACTACGAAGAGATTCTCTGGCGACTGCGTTCGCTTTACGGTTTGAAGAACACGTTCGGTACGAAAATCGTCGCTATCGGCGGCGCAGGCGGATGGGGAGCCGGCTACCAGTTCGGACCCAAGAACGCACGCGAAATCTGGAAACTCGATATAAGGCCTGTAGAGTATAAAGAGCTGGAGCCGATGATTAAAAAGCTCCTGGGAGATAAAAAAGCCGTCGCACAAGCTGAGCGAGAAACGAACAAATATCTTGCTGACAAGGGCGTGTCACTGCACTGCGACAGGAAGTTCCTGGTTAACGCCTTTCTGCTCAATAAGGTCTTCAAGCAGCTTATGGAACGAGAGGATGCTCCTGCCATAACCGTTCATCACTGCATGGGGACAATCATTCCGATGTCACAGACCACAGCCTGCATGCCCTTGACCTTTATCAATGATGAAGGCTTGATGGCGTTCTGCGAATCCGACTTTGCGGTCATCCCTTCAGGAATCCTGCTGCGTTACATATCCGGCAAGCCGTCCTTCCTGCAGAACCCGAACTTTCCGCACAAAGGCATTACCACTCACGCGCATTGTACGGCCCCAAGGCGAATGAACGGCAAGGATTATGAGCCGGTAGAAATCCACACGCACTATGAGTCCGATTACGGGGCAGCTCCCAAAGTCAACATGCGCAAGGGTCAGATTATTACGGTCCTTGCTCCGAGTTTTAGCTCAAAGAAATGGATAGGCTATAGGGCGAAAATCATTGACCATCCCTTCTATGATATCTGCCGGTCACAGCTTGATATAGAAATCGACGGAGATTGGAAGAAGCTGGTGGAAGACAAGCAGGGATTCCATACTATGATTTGCTACGGCGATTACCTCCGCGAAGTCGGATATGCCCTCAAGAAGGTCGGAATAGAATGGCAGAATATCACGACCGGTTGAACCACCTGAGCTCCAGATGACCAGGGCAGGTTATTAGAAGAGGTATTTGACGGGCTGTTTTTTGAGCTCCTTCGCGGTCGGTAATAATTCGAACGAATCTATTTTTTCAGCTTCGATAAATCTGTTTATGACGTGCTGGATTTCGCCCATACTCCGGGCGTGCATCATCGCAAACAGATTGTACGGCCAATCTTCAAAGGTCTTCCGCTCGTAACAATGGCTCACAATCCTAAAACGAGCCAATCTTTCGCCGGCCTCGACAATCCTGTCCTGTGGAACCTGGCTTGCAAACAAGACGTTAGCCGTAAATCCGAGCTTGCGATGGTCGACAACAGCCGCTATCCGGCGGATGACACCGGAATCAATCAGCTCCTGTATGGTTCTTAGTAAATCTTCCTGTCCAAAGCCTTCACTGCATAAAAAGGCGAAAGGCTCCGAGGTCAAGCGCAGCTCTTCCTGCAATCCTGAGAGAATTCCTTTTTGATTTTCGTTCAACTCGACAGTACCTGCTTGCGCGGGGACGAGTTTACTGGTGTGTAAGTCGGGGTCCTTCGGGAGGTGCGCGACATCCTGCAATAATCCGCCAGTGGCCCCGCCAGCGGCGGGTTCGCTCTCAGCATCAAAGCGGACATCAAGCTTAAAAACACGCTGAACAGGCAGACTGTGAAAATCAATGTCGAAACGGCCGGAAAGATTCGACAGCGTAAGCTCAATCTGTTTCCCCGTCTGCGCTTGTAAGGTAAACCATAAATTGTAGTAATGCTTCCTCAGGTAATTATGAGAGACATTCTCGAGAGCGTTAACCGCCTCGGCAACGGCCTGCAGACAATCCTGCGGAACATGGGCGACAACCAGAGTGCTTATCATACCGAGCGCTCGATAATTTATCAGCGCACAAATCCGCCGGATAACCCCCAGCTTTTTTAGCTGCTCGATTTCCTGCAGAACCGTCTTTTCATCGCTATTCAAATATTTCGCTAAATCGTCAAACGGCTCTGCACAAATTGGCAAGCCGTCCTGAAGTTCGTTGCATAATTGTTTTTGGAATTTTGTTAAACGCAAAGCCATTTTCGTATCTCGTGAAGGTTATTTAGAGAAAAAAAAACGAATATTAAGAACCAAATATAAGAATTACAAATCAAAATTTCAAGCAAAAACACAAAAAGGCACAGGTGTAAAAACCTGTAAAAATCAATCAAAAGCACGCCGTCCGCTAATCGTCAAACGCATCAGCATTTTTTTGCCTTTGTCCCGCCACACTGATGGCGGACAAGCATTGGGTTTGATCCGGCTTCGCCAGAGGCTACGCCGCGACAAGTTGGGTTTAATTGGCTTTGTTTGGCTTTGTTTTGGGTTTGTATTGGCTTTGAATTGGCTTTGTATTGGGTTTGAATTGGGTTTGTATTGGGTTTGTTTTTCCCGCGTTGACCAAGTGTCCTTTTTTCATAAGCATTTGTTAATACTTTATTTACGTTCATTTGACTTTTTCGGAAATTGGCTTTGTTTTGCATAAAAGGTCTAATTTGTAGAGGTCTCTCGACAGATGTAATGATATCTCGACAGATGTAGAGGACATAAGTGCATAAGGCACAAGTACTTAGGGCATAAATTCGGGCTTTGGTGGCCATGATGGGAGCCTCCAACGGCAACAAGAATTTCAAATCTCAAATTTCACATTTCAAATTGCTAATCGCTATCCGATAAATGCTCCCTCTATAATTAGACGGAAGCGCACGTTTGGTACGAAATTCGGGGGATTTTCCACCCTGCCGATTGACCTAAGTGCTTACGCAGAAAAGAGTAAAAAAAATTTTATTTTTTTGGGATTTTGGTGCTAACTATGCCCGGTTTTGGTCGCGCCTTTTTGCCTATTTTAACCCGCCAAACGGCGTGGCGGGCAAGCGCAGAGAAAGCCGCAATGTCAACTGATTTTGGCGCGGATTAACGCTGATTACACAGATTTATTGCCACGAAAAAGCAAAAAATGCACAAAAAGAAGAAAAAAATGACCAAAAAAGTGCTTTATAAGCACATAAGTAGCTGGATCCCTGCCTAAAGCATGCAGGGACTCGGGCAGGCGGCGGAAGACCAATTAGTCGTTAGTTGAAAGAATTATGGCCGGACACCTTTAATTCTCGTAGTTTTTCTATTTTTTAGTTCTATGCCACCCGTGAGTAGCCCGCAGACTATGTGCGTACTATCCGCGTCACACTGAAAATGAGTAGTGTTACTACCACCCAGCCGGCTAAGGTCTCAATGATGAGCCAAGCGCGAACAAAGCTGCCCTTAACCGGGAAGCCACGCTCTTCGGACAAAGAGAACCAACCATTCTTATTAGCATTAGGCTGCCAATAACTGCGCTGGTGCAGGTCGACCAGTGGGATAAATACGTCCAGGGAATACAATAAGGCAGAGAATGCTGGATAGTCAGGGGAGATATGGCGGCCTTTCTCAGTATCTTCACTAACGTAGGCGGATTCTCTGACTGGCGTCATGACTTCTGTGCATTCTGCCGCCCAGAAAACAGGCCAGCCGAGGAAGAGCAAAATAAGGCCGAATACGGCAGCTCTGAAGGGGCGATAGCCATAGCCAACAAAGAATCCCAGTAGCCGAAGCCCAAATCTATTGAGCCACGTCAAATTGGCGAATCTGAGTCTGTCTTTGTTCTTCGCAATGAGCAATTTTATGGCACCGGCATCGTCTCCACTGGATAGGAGGACCTTCGCCAATTGCTCATAAGGCTGTGGCCAGAACTCTGTTTTAGCCTCCTCATTCTTGTCATTATATTGTCGCCGTATCCAATCGATCCGTCGCTTGGCATCCCTGGGCACTTCCTTTACGTTGTGGATTTGGTCATAGACCAGTCCGTGAAGATATAATTGCCCCTTGTTTGGCCAACTCTTTTCATCGTCTCGAATGGTTCCAATTCTGGCGTAACGAAGGTCGAGTCTTACTCTCTCCGTTGAGGTGATATCAGACCAGTAGAACATGCCTTTGATAATTGCATGAACCAGGCTCACCTCCCCCTGGACCGTGAAGTCTTTGCGAAGAAATACAGATCCCTCGACTGTTAAGTTGTTGGCGAATAGAGCGATCCTCTTTTTCTCTTCGTTGTCTTCTTTATTTTCAGTGCTGAAATGCCCCGTTGTACAATCAAGCTTTCCGCTTATTGTGGCCCCTTGTAGAATGACCCCACCCTTCGCTATAAAGCCGTTGCGAAGAAAAACGCTTCCTCGAACCTCGATGTTGTCAGCGATTAGAGCGTAGCCGGATTCATTTCTGAAGTGGCCCTCGTCACACTCAAGATTCGTGCCGATCATAGCAGCCCGTAGGCGGACCTCTCCATCGGCCTCAAGGCCTTTAAGGAAGACTGCCCCCTCGACCTTCACGCCATCGGCGGCCAGGGCTTGGGCTTTTTCATTGCTGAAATGACCCTTCGAACAGTCAAGAGTTTTGCCGATCGCGGCCCCCAGCAGCCTAATTCCTCCCTTGGCCACAGCGTTGCGAAGAAACACGTTTCCCTCAACCTTCAAATCATCAGCGATGAGCGCACTGATGTCTTCGTCGTTATTCTCGGGTTCTATGGTGTTAATAAAATGGCCTTTATCACAATCAAGGCTCCCATATATCGAAGACCCCACCAGCCAGACAGTGCCTTCAGCCTCAAGCTCTTTAAGAACGACGTTCCCCCCCACTTTCACTCGGTTCGCCGACAGCGAAGCGCCACCCAGATTGATGAACTTCCCCCTATAACAATTAAGGTCGCCGCCGATCGTTGCTCTAGACAATCTCACTCCTCCCTCAGCGATCAACCTGGCCTCTGGCTTCTCTTTCTCTTCGGGTTTGAACCGGCTGCTGCACAGCAGGACGGAACCCCCAACATGCACACCTTCCGCGAATATCGCTGGTCCATTTTGAGAAGCAAAATGACCACTATCAACGCTAAAATTAATCCTGATTCGACCACCAGCAATGCTAACAGTCCCATGAGCCATGAAGCCATGACATAAGAAAACACTGCCATTCACCTCCAACTGATTCGCGTCAATGGCAATACCATCAGGATTGATAAATTGGCCTTTTGTGCAATCAAGATCCCCACCAATTTGGGCCCCAATTAGAACTACTCCACCCTGACTCTCGAACCCATCGCGAAGAAACACGCTGCCTCTTATGTCAAGCGAATCTGCGTTAATTGCGTACCCGTCAGGATTCACAAAGTGCCCTTTATCACATTCGAGGCTCTTTTCGATTTTCGCTCCCGAGAGGTACACTTCACCCTCAAAGGAACTCTTCAGGTGCATGCTCCCACCAACGTTTAGCGCTTCCCCGTCAAAGGCAAGTCCATCCCTGTTGGCAAACTGTGCCCCAATAGTCTCTAAGTTCCCACCGATTGTGGCGCCAGCCAAGCACACTTCCCCCATAGCCTGGAAATTGGTCTTCAGGAAGACATCTCCACCACACTTCAACAAGCTGAAATCGACAGCTCTACCACTCGGATTATCAAAATGCCCACCAGAGCAATGTAAGACACCTCTTATGCTAGCGCGGCATAAACTCACACGCCCATGTGCTTCAAAACCTGAGTCCATAAAACAGTTTCCCATGATTGTGGAGTCATTCGCATTCAGAGCTGTTCTTTCCGCGTTTACAAACTGAGCGGCACAGCAATCCAGGTCGCCTTCGATCTGAGCGCGCATCAACTGAACTTGCCCTTCGGATCTGAAACCGTTCCGGAGCAATACGCTACCCTCAACTGTAATCCCATCCGCATTTATATCCCTCGTGTGACTACCCTTCAAACACAGATCTCTTACGGTACCACAATGCAACTCGATTCTTTCTGAAAAACAACATCTTTCAAATTCAAGGGGAAATCGAACTTTGACGTACGGCATAAACAACTCCGAATCAAATCGCGCTCCCTTCACTACAATACCCCTGAATGTCACTAATTGTGATGCTTTTGCATCTGCACAGAGCCAAACAATTCGGTCTGCCTCAATTACGCGTTCCGCACCCCAATTCTTTGCATCTGACGGATCGTTTTTCTTCTCATCCGGGTCGCTATAGTCAGCCAACGCTCCCGTTGCGACAGCTTTAAAGAGTGCCGTGTCAGCTTCCGTAAGAGTGCGAAACATTTCCGTGGCCAACTCAAGTAATTTCGATGTGTTGTCCATAAATAGATTCCAAACTAACACACTGGCAAACTAGGCAAACTAGGGATCGTAATCTATCAAATCTACACTACACCGCATTATCAAAATACGAATCAACCAAACAATTTCATATCTCATATTTAGTCGATAGTCGTTAGTCTTTAGTATTTAGCTTGCAAAGATATCGCAGTTAATCCATCCCGCCAGTTGTCCATGTATAAAATAGCGGAGAACTTGAAAAACGTCAATTTAATTTAGAATTGAGAAGGTAGAAGTCAGAGATAAGCAGCAAGGAGTAAGAATTGGGGATGGAGATTTCCGCTGTGCAGAAATGACAGCATGGGCTAAAGCCCATCCTACGCAACTTTCTTGCGAAAGCAAGAACGGGGGCTCCGCTCGAAATGACAGAAGTAAATAATGGTGGGGCAAGCCCCACCCTACCGCTCGATGCTGGATAATCGTTAGTGAAGAGTGAGCTAAAGTGCCTAAAGTGAGCTAAAGTTGGATTCTCGATGCTTGTGAGTAGTTCATTGTTCATAGTTCGTAGTTTCCTTTGGCTTTGAACTTTTTAGGCGTGCCCCGCACCAAATTCGCTTAGGCTCACGCCTAATTGGTGCGGGACGATACGTGCGGTTCTCCGCTAAACCTTCGCCTGCTGGCTTCTGGCGTTTACCTGCTGGTAAACATACAAGCATTTTAACATATTATCAAACAAAAGTCAACAAAAAAATGACCAAAAAAAGCCTTTTTTGACCATACCCGTGAACCTGCCCTCGACTCCGATCGAGGGTCCCTGCATGTCGTAAGCAGGGAACCAGAATATTTAGCAGCGGTCTTTGGCCGGGTGTGCCAACGTAAGGAATGCTCTGCCCTCCCCCCTCACCTCCGGACGTAGGCATGTACTCTCTCTGAGTTTTCTGTACACTCTTGAGATTAATATGCCTAATTCGAAAACCTTGATGGAAAAAGATTTGACAAATCTTCTTAAATCACGCAGAATCCACTTTTGACTTTATACTATACTCAGAAGAGTGTTGAAAACACCTTAATTTCAAAGGACACATTAAAATGATAACAGATGTTCTGATTAGAAATTTCAAATGCTTCAAGAGCCTCACTGTTCCCGAACTTGGCCGCATAACACTGATTTCAGGCCGAAACAACGTAGGCAAAACTGCTCTGCTCGAAGCTCTTTTTCTTTTCTGGGATATGCGCAATCCTGCCGTGACTATCCACCAATACGGTCGGCGCGGAATTGAACGGGTTACTCTAACAACAGAAGCAATGTGGGGACCAATATTTCGCAATTATGATATGGATGGGGAAATTCTTATTTCTTTAACTATAAATGGCAACCCTGAACAAGTAACATTTCGGTTTAATCGGGAATTTGCACCTCTGCCTCCAACGACGGTCCAAGCTGAAGAACAGCAAATTTCTACTGAAGAGGAACTTACTGCTTTAGCTATGGACATCGAATATATCACCAAATCAGGTGAAAAAATCACTTTACATCATTTCCCTGACCCCAATAACAAAAACCGTCCCACCATACAAACTAAAACAAGTCCTGCAAAAATATCACTGCCTCCGGCCGGTTTTTTTGCAAGCAAAAAACATATTCAGGCAAAAGGAATTGCAGAACAATTCAGTAAATTAGCGCAACAAGATCGGGAAAACGAAGCTGTTGATTTTCTTAAGATCATCGAACCCCGCCTTGAAGGTCTAAAAATCATCAAAGAAGGCGCAATTTCGACTGTTCATGGCAAATTGAAAGGCATTCCACGAACTATTCCAATCAATTTTATGGGTGAAGGCATGGAAAAACTCCTGGCTCTTATGGTTGGTATCGCACATTCAACTAACCACATCATTTTTCTCGATGAGATGGAAAACGGTCTTCACTATTCTATTATGCCCAAGATTTGGGAGGCCCTCGGTAAGGCACTTCGCAAATATGACTGCCAGCTTATCACCACAACCCACAGCTACGAATGCCTTCAGGCAGCATACGAAGGTCTTTCTGAAATGCAAGAGGACTTCAGATACATCCGCCTCAACCGAAAAGGCGAGGATGTATCTGCCAAGCTGTCAAACTATGAGATGATCGGCACTGCAATAAAAACAGAACTGGAGGTAAGATGATTTGCCCAAGCCAGAAACGATAACCCACAAAAAGCTTCTACTTGCAGAAGGCCGAGACGCCGAGTTATTTCTTGTATGGGCAGGTAGACACTTCCGTCCTGAGATAGACTTTCAAGTAATGGACTTTGGGGGCATTAAGGAGCTAACTAATTTTCTCAAATTGTTAGCTAACGACGAATCTTACGACAATGTTGAAACCATAGTAGTAGCTCGTGATGCCGAAACGGATGCTAAAGCTGCAATAGAGAGCATTCAAAATTCTATGAGGTTAGCAGAGATACCGGTACCTGAAAAACCTTTTGAGTACACACAAGAATCTTCTTTTAAAACCGCATTTATGATTTTTCCAGGCCCCGAAAACCCAAGTGGTCGGTTAGAAGACCTCTGTCTTTTGACAGTCGAAAGTGATCCTTTATTGGAATGTGTGGATGACTATTTGGAATGTGCAAAGGCCAAAGGGGAGCAACTTCCTCGTATTCACAAAAGCAAACTCCATGCTTTTTTAGCGGGTAAAAAAGATTATGCTGGTTTGCCTATAGGATTAGCTTCGCGTGAAAAGGCTTGGGATTTTGAACACCCTTCCTTAGAACCATTTAAGAGGATTATCCAAGAAATGTAATACCATTGACCAATCCTTCTTCCTCAAAAATGAATCTTCCTGCGGCAAGCCGCAGGGTATCTAACTTCAATAAGGAAATATACTTGTTTTCACCCTGTGGCAAGCCACAGGGAATTATCAAGTTAAAACTCGCACAACGCGTTATTCACTAATTACCGTACCGACATGGGCGCAGGTGCGGGCACATGTTGTTCGTTGCCGTCAGTCAGCTACGATTCGTTTCAACAACTTGCTCTTGATCTTCTCGTAATCAGCTTGCTCGATAAGTCCTTCGTCGAGGAGCTGCTTTGCTTTGAGCAGTTCTTCCTTGGGATCCTTTGCATTCTTGAGTTTGTACAGATTATAGATCAGTACTGCTACGATCAGAACTATCCACGTTATTGCTTCTGACCAGTCACACATTCCGGCCTCCTTTCATCTTCATAGTCGGCCAACTATGTATATATGGTTTCTGTATCTCACATTTCCCATTTAACCGCTCAAAGAACATAATTTCATCCGTTCGATGTCACTAATTCTACCCCAATCGCTCTCGAATTCCAATATTTCTTCAACCCTAACTCTCTCGCCCTAAGCTGCGACCAAGTCAGCTAACCAAAAGCGTGCTGGCGATGCACACAAAAGAAGGTAAAAGTCAAAGGGAAAAATAGATTTATTATTTACTATTGATTATTTGGTTTGAGATTGCCGCGGCCTGCCGGCCTCGCAATGACATCGAGCATCGAGAATCAAGCATCGAGTATCAAGAGCTAAATCCGTTTTGCAACATCTTTTGCAAAATAGCTAATAATTATATCAGCTCCTGCCCGCTTAATCGCGGTGAGCATTTCGAGCATTGCCGGCCCTTTATCTAATAACCCTGCCTGGGCGGCGGAGTTTAGCATCATATACTCGCCGCTGACATTATAGGCAGCTATCGGACAATCGAAACGCTGCCGCGCTCGACATATAATGTCGAGGTAAGGAAGTGCCGGCTTGACCATAACGATATCGGCACCTTCTTCTATATCGAGTGCAATCTCGGCCATCGCCTGGTCGCTGTTTGCGGGGTCCATCTGATAGCTCTTGCGGTCGCCGAAGGAAGGGGCGGATTCGACGGCGTCCCTGAACGGCCCGTAAAAAGCAGAAGCGAATTTTGCTGCGTATGACATAATTGCTGTCCCGTGGAAGCCGTTCTGTTCGAGGGTCTGGCGGATGTAACTTACGCGGCCATCCATCATGTCCGACGGAGCAACTATATCAGCACCGGCTTGGGCGTGTGACAGTGCCATCTTGGCCAGCAGCTCGCAGGTGGAGTCGTTATCGATTTTGCCGTCTTTAATCATACCACAATGGCCATGTTCGGTGTATGCACAAAGGCAAACATCGGTAATAACAAGCAATTCGGTAGCGGCTTTTTTGATTTCCTTAATTGAGCGCTGGACGACGCCGGCTTCGGCCCAGGCTTCTGAGCCGGTCTCATCTTTTTTGCCCGGCAGGCCGAAAAGAAGCACCGCAGGTATCCCCAGAGAAGCAACTTCGGCGGCCTCGGCGGCGACCGTGTCCGGCGAAAAGTGAAAACAGTCTGTCATCGATTTAATCGGCTCCTTGAGACGTTGGCCATCGCGGACAAACAATGGATAAACCAGATCATCGATACTTAAAGAAGTTTGGCGCACCAATCTTCGCATAGCGCTAGTTGAGCGCAGCCTTCGCATTCTAATTTTCGGAAAAGCCATGATAAAACCCCTTATCTCCAACTTACGTTTTACGTTTTTCGCTTCTCTCTATAGCATCAAGTAATCCATCAATAGTATGTTCGGTGGCCTGGACGTCAACCTTGACACCAAGATTTTTCAATTGTTCAGAAGTGACCGGCCCAATCGACGCGACTTTGACATTACTTGAGTTTACTAAATCGGCCTGGATCTGTTCAAGAAATCCCTTCGCCGCCGAAGGACTTGCAAATGTGAGCCAATCAATCGCCCCGCCGCTAATTTTCTCTGTCAGCCAGGCACAATCACTTTTTGCCGTTACCGCAGTATAGATAGGGACATTGTCAACTTCGGCACCGGCTTGCTGCAAGAGGTCGGCAAGCTCGTTGGAAGCAATCTGTGAGCGTAAGAGCAAAACCTTTTTGCCCTGCAGATTGGTAAAGCAAATCAATTGTTTGGCGAGGTCTTTGCTTGTAAAGATGGTGGAGACAAAATCGGGCCTTGTGCCGAATTCAGCGAGTCTGTTTGCGGTTTGTCTGCCGATTGCGGCGATTTTAGCGGAAGCAAAGACCCTGGCGTCCTTATCAAAATCCCGCAGGCGATCGAAGAAAATGTTTACGCCGTTTGCGCTGGTGAAGATTATCCAATCGTAGTCAGGGAGTCTGCTGAGCGTCTGCAGGAACTTGTTCGTCTGTGTCAAAGGTTTGATTTCGAGCGTTGTAAAATCGATTGGGCTGCCGCCCTGCTGAATGATCTTAGCGGCAAAGTCGGCGTTGCCACGACGGTCGCGAGTTACAACAATACTCTTTCCAAACAATGGTTTCTTCATAAACCAGCTCAGCTTTGTGTCGCTGTCTGCTGCATTACCAATAACCACTATGGCCGGCGGTTCGATCTTTTCCTGCTTGCACTTATCAGCTATCAGCCGAAGTGCAGCTTTTGTTGTTCTTTGAGTGGGCATAGTGGCGTCAGCAATGACTGCTACAGCGGTGTCATCTTTCATTCCATTTTTTATAAGCTGTTCAGCGATGAACTGGAGAGTGCCCATAGCCATATAGAAGACTATAGTACCGCGAAATTTTGCAAGCAGGTGCCAGTCGATATTGGTGTCTTTTTTTCCTTCCGCTTCATGGCCGGTGATGAAAACGACCTGCGAGCTATAGTCTCTGTCGGTGAGCATAATGCCGGCGTACTCAGCGGCGGCGATTGCAGCGGTTACGCCAGGTACTATCTCGAAATCGATTCCGGCTTCAGCAAGAATTTTAGCTTCTTCAGCACCTCTGCCGAAGATGCAGGGGTCGCCGCCTTTTAGCCGTACAACCGTTTTTCCGCTGGAGGCCTTTTCAATCAGCAGCTTATTGATTTCTTCTTGCGTGAAGGACCGTCCGCCGATGCGTTTAGGGACGTGGATAATCTCGGCATCTGCGCCAGCGTAATTCAACAAGGCCGGATTGGCCAGCTTATCGTAGATTATGCAGTCGGCTGACTTTAGAACCTCTGCCCCGCGGACAGTAATCAAATCCGCCCTTCCGGGGCCGGCACCGACGAGATATACCTTACCTTTATTTCCTTGAGACATTAAACTCGAAATCCGAAATTCGAAGCACGAAACAAATTCGAATTATCAAATGAACAAATATTTCAAACAGATAAAACCCCCAAATAAATTTGGGGGCTAAACATTTAACCAGAATACCAAATATATTTTGAAATTGCCAGTACTTGCGGCCTTTTCAGGCGGTCATCTTTCTAATGCTTCTAAGATCTTACTGCCGCCGGAGGAGAGGAGCTGTTTGGCGATATTTTCTGCGAGGCTTTCGGCCTGTACGGTTGGGCCGGTGATTTCTCGCTTAATGAAATTTTTGCCCTGCAAATCGGAAATAAATGCGGTGATTTTTATATCATCTCCAGCAATCTTCGCAAAGGCCCCTACCGGGGCGTGACATCCGCACCGCATTGTCACCAGGACCTGCCTTTCCGCAAAAGTAACCGTTCTGATTTTTTGGTCGTCTATGGCGGCGATGAGCTGGCACGTCCTGCTATCATCGGTCCTTGTCTGAATGGCCAGCGCGCCCTGAGCGGGGGCGGGAATGAACTCAGTCGGGTCGAAACAGAAAGAGATTTTATCAGTCTGGCTGAGCCTCTCCATGCCGGCGCGGGCCAAGACAATGGCATCAAATTTTCCCTCTTGGAGGCGTTTTATTCGCGTTAAGACGTTGCCTCTAATATCGGTCGGCTGGAGGTCAGCCCTTATATATCTTAGCTGAGCGGCCCGCCTTAGACTCGAAGTGCCAATTTTGGCAGCGTGGGGAAGGTGTTCGATTGAAGTGACCGAATCAGCGGCTATCAGACAATCTTCGGCAAATTGCCGCTGACATACGGCAGTGATGGTCAGTCCATCTCGGTGACGGGTGGGCAGGTCCTTGAAACTGTGGACGGCAAAGTCGGCATCTGCCGCCAGTAGAGCATCTTCCAGCTTCGAGGTAAAAAAGCCGGTGTCCTTTAGATGCCATAAAGCCGTGCGTCTGTCCCGGTCGCCTCTGGTAGTTATTTTTCTAATTTTGACCAGCAAGCCCGGATGGATTTTTTTCAGCAAAGAGGAGACGATCTCAGTTTGAGCAATGGCGAGCTCGCCGCCACGAGTTGCAACAGTAAGAACCTTCATCGTCAGCTGCGCTCATCTTCTGAAAGGAACATTTTGTTTATCAACTCAACCGGCTGCAGCTGGTCTGCGGTAAAGGCAACCTTTTCGCACAGATGCGCGGGGCAATTACGATAAGTTATTATATTGGCAACAAGCTTCATTTGTATCGCTTTTATCTGGATTATTTTGCGATTGTAATAAATTGTAAGCAAAGCAATTATAAATATCAAGTGCAAACACACAATAGAGACAATTTCCGCCAACTTATGATTTTCGCACAACAATGGTATCACGTTTGGCGAATATGCTTGTAAATAACCGTCTTTTTGGCATAATCAGTGTTGTAGTCAGTCGTCGCCATGCCGGCGACGGCTAAAGGAACCCCCGGCAGAGGGGGCTAAACAAGAAGGAAGCCCGCAATAAATTGCGGGGCTAAATCCTACGAACCGATGAGCAAGTTCAGAAACACTGTAATGTGGGCCGGCCTAACGCTGATCATAGCGTTGATTTTTCTTTCTATCTATGGAGCATTTCTCGGGGCCGAGCGCGCGCAAAAGCTCGTCAATTCCCTGCCGGTGTCGGTTTACTGGTTAGCCTTCATACTTATACTAACTGCCGGGCTTGCAGTATTTCGTCGACTGGTCCGCGTCCCCGCACTTTCTCTGATACACTTCGGCTGTGTGCTTATTCTTGCAGGGAGTATGTGGGGCTCGGACGCCGGGCACAGGCTCCAGAGTCAGCTCTTTGGAATCGACAAGGTTCGAACAGGGCAAATGGTCATCTATGAGGGACATTCCGAGAATCTTGTCGCCCTGGAAGACGGTGAACAAATCAAAGAATTGCCTTTCTCGATAAAACTTAAAGACTTTAGGTTGGAACATTATAAGCCGGAGTACCTCCGGGTCCAAACTCGCAACGGCGAAAGCTGGAAAGTCCCGGTTGAGGTGGGGACAGAATTTTATCTGGGTGAGGACTTCGGCACGGTGACAATCTTAAGAGCGTTCGAGAATTTCCAGATAAGAATTGAAGGAGAGGAGAGAATAGTCACCGACGAGCCACAATCGGGGTACAATCCGGCACTCGAGGTTGAAATTAAGCACCCAGACGGTGATGTGGCAAGCAGGTACGTCTTTGAGCGTTTCCCCGGACATATCCACCCTGAAGATGAGTTCCTGCTGCGCTACCACAGAATCATCCGCGATTACGTAAGTGAGCTCGACATCATTGAAGAAGGCAAAGTTGTCGCGGCGAAAAACATCGAAGTGAACCACCCTCTCTACTTCGGCGGATACCATTTTTATCAGCATTCTTACGATGCCGAAGCCGGGCAGTACACTGTTCTGATGGTTACCTCCGACACAGGTCTGGGTCTGGTCTATGCGGGATACGTGATGCTGTGTGTCGGGGTTCTCTGGCAACTGTGGTTCAGAGGCGTATTTGCAAGAATGAAATTGAAAAGCAAATAGATTTGCATGGATTCCTGCCCCTGCCTTCGCAGGGGTGACAAGCTTGCGCAGGAATGACAGAGAGAAGATGGAAATTAAATACACAGTTCAGGGCCTGTTGATTTACGCTGCTATGGGCGCGTATCTGGTCGCGTTCGTGACAACCTTGCTGCGGCGACGAAAGACCGGGCAGACGTTGTATCTTTTAGGCTTTGTAATCGCTGTTCTGTCTTACGGCTATCGCTGGTATGATGTTCGGCATGTACCGCTGCAGAATCTCTTCGAGGTTTTTCTGTGCATGGGGATGATTTATCCGGTAACACTATTTTGCTACCGTATCCTGCGGGTAGGCGGTGGCTGCGGGGACATGCTTATAGGAGTGATAGTGCTTTTCCCGGCGGGTTTTGTTTTTAACGCTGAGCCGCAGCGACTGCCGCCGGCGCTTCAGAGCTGGCTGTTTGTGCCGCACGTTGCGGTCTATATGCTATCATATATCTTTATGGCCAAAGCTACTTTCCAGGCGATTTCCCAGCTCACCGGCAAATCGTATGACAGCGATGAAAAACTCCTGCCGCCTGAAGAGGCAACGTACCGGATGATTTGTGCCGGGTTTGGTTTGCTGACACTTGGGCTTGTGCTCGGCAGCTGGTGGGGGAAAGTCGCGTGGGGTGACTACTGGGGCTGGGACCCTAAAGAACTCTGGTCGCTGGCGTCGTGGTTAGTTTATGTTGGGTATTTTCATTTCCGCTATATGTTTGGTAAGAAACAGCAGCGTATTAACAGCACCTGGGCCATTGCAGGGATGGTGGTCATTGTTGTAACTTTGCTGTGGGTAAACCTGTCGAGGCTGTTCTCCGGTCTGCATAGCTACGCGACGTGATATCCAACTTTTTTTCGCCGTTTTAGTTTCCGATTCCAACGCCACCGACCCGAAAACAGGTTAAACAACCCCCCAAGACAGAATTTGGCGGCGAGGTTACCCCTCCCTTACGGTCGGGGCTCTGTGGGATGGTTTGCAGAGAAGAAAATTTAACAATCGCTAAACGTTGCTTGAAAAAAACAAGAATACTATGGATTTTACATGCCGGATAGATAAAATTTGAAGGAGGCAAAGTCAATGAGGCATTTTATATGAAATACGTAAATCGAAGAGAATTTATCAAGACAGGAATAAGCGCGGGTCTAATGAGCAGCACGGGACTTATCGCGAGCAAAGTTTATGCAATAGGAAAGAGAAAATCGAAGCGGCCGAATATACTGTGGATTATGATGGACGATTGCCGAGCCGACGCCCTTGGATGCTACGGCAGGGACTGGGCGCAAACACCCAATATGGATAGTATTGCAAATCAAGGCGTTCGTTTCGCAATCGCGATTGTGCAGAATCCGGTCTGCGTTCCATCGAGAAAATCAATGAAATCGGGGCAGTACCCTCATACGCTCGGAGTTATGGCTATGGGCAAGCCAGCCAATGTCCCTGGTGCCTATATGAAAAAAGCCAGGCTGAATGTTGTCAACCTGGTGAATTCCTGGAAACAAGTTGGAATTAAACCTGTCAATGTCGGGAAACGCCACGCCTATCAAAAAGACTGGATAAGCAAGGGTGACAGAGGCCCCAATTTCAATAACAACGGTAAGCCAAGACGACAGAGCATTAAATTGAAATTAGAAAAAAGCGGCAGCCGGTATCCCGAGGTCATTACGAAAACCCATAAGTGGGCAATCGGCGGCACGGTTCCGCTCGAACCCGAAGAGATAAGCACCTGGAAACTCGGCGACCTTGCGGTGGACGCCTTAAAGGAACTGATAGCAAACGATGAGCCATTTTTTCTGCGTGTTTCCTTTCACGCACCTCATGTCCCCTGCCGGGTGCCGACCTCCTATTTTATTGACCCCGAAAAAATCACTCTGCCTCTGCCGACCGAAGAGGAATTAAAAAACAAACCGCGATTTGAAAGGGAGAACCTCCATATTTATGCCGGGGGCCTCGACCTGACAAAAGAACAAATTAAAATTGCGAGGGGCACCTATTATGGAATGGTGTCACTTGTCGATACGCAAGTGGGTAGATTAGTGGGGTGCCTGAAGAAAGCCGGTTTGATAAATAATACCATCATTGCCATCAATTCGGACCAGGGTTTTCAATTAGGTGAGCACGGCCTCTGGAAGAAGCGCGTTTTTTACGAACAAAACGTATGTGTGCCTTTTATTATTAGCTGTCCGGAGCTTCTCGGCTCAAGTAAGGTTGTTGATGAGCCTGTCGAGATGGTGGATTTTCTGCCGACCTTAATGGAGCTGTGCGGATTAGATGTGCCGCATTCAATCAGCGGGCGGAGTCTCATGCCGCTGATACGAGGTGACATCAAGCGATGGAGGCCGGCCTGCTTTTGCGAAATCGACCACGGTATGTCTATGTATGAAGAACTTCGCAAAGGGACCGGCCGACGTGTTATGGTGCGAACAAAGGAATGGAAAATGGTTTATTTTATGGATGAACGCGTCGCGGACAAGGACGGGGCCCTTTATAATCTGAAAATAGACAGGGACGAAAAAGAGAATCTTTACAATAAACCACAATATAAGCATATAATAAAGTATCTTGAAGGTCTGGCAGAAAAATGGGACCAAAAAAATTAAACGTGGAAGATGCTTTTTCGTTAAAGGAGGTCATGTCATGATGTTACAAAAAGGTAAAATTGCATTATTGTTTGCTGTTGTTGTCTTTTTCTGCTTGTGTCTTGCTGTACACGCAGATGCGTTAACGATTGCAGAAGACGGTGTGGCCAAGGCGGTCATAGTAATTGCACCGGACAGCACTGAGCCGGAGCGGCACGCGGCGGCGGAGTTGGCTGAGTTTCTGCAGCAGATAACCGGCAGCAAATTTACAATTTCGCACGTGGCTTTGTACGGCAGGTCGCAAATTCTTGTGGGGCCTAAAGCCGCTAAGCTGGCTGCTTCGGATTTTTCCACGGACGGACTTGGCAGCGACGGCATAGTCATCCGCACAATGGGAAACGTTTTGATTCTGGCTGGGGGACACCCTCGCGGCACGCTCTATGCGGTTTATACATTCCTTGAAGACCATCTCGGCTGCCGCTGGTGGTCCTCGAAAGTCAGTAGAATTCCGAAAAGAGCAACGCTTAAAGTAGACAAGCTGGACGTCCGCTATGTGCCGCCGTTAGAATACCGGGAGTCGTTCTGGTTTGACGCCTTCGATGGGGACTGGGCGGTACGGAACAAGAGCAACGGAAACTCTGAAAGGCTGGACGCCAAACGCGGCGGCAAACATAGTTATCAAGGATTTGTACATACTTTCTTTCCGCTGATTCGGCCTCAAACATACTTCAAGGACCATCCCGAATGGTTCAGCGAAATCGATGGTAAGCGCAAACATGAGCGGGCGCAACTTTGCCTGACAAACGAGGAGATGCGGAAGGAATTAGTCAAGAACCTAAAGGGGCGGCTGCGGAGTAATCCTGCGGCGACCATTGCATCGGTGTCGCAAAACGACTGGCACGGTTACTGTCAATGCAGCAAATGCGCGGCTGTCGATAAAAGAGAAGGCAGTCCGGCCGGGTCGCTGCTGCATTTTGTCAACGCGGTTGCCGCCGATATCGAGGAGGAATTTCCAAATGTAGCAATCAGCACGCTTGCGTATCAGTACACCCGCAAGCCGCCCAAATATGTTAAGCCACGGCACAACGTTATCGTGCGGCTGTGCAGTATAGAGTGCTCGTTCAGTAAGCCGCTGAGCGATGAGCGGAACAACAAGTTTCGGGACGACATCATCGGCTGGTCGAAAGTTTGCAATCGACTATACATCTGGGACTACACGACGGATTTTAGACATTACGTTATGCCGCACCCAAACCTGCGGGTATTGGGGCCGAACGTTAAATTCTTCGTAGACCACAACGTTAAGGGCATTTTCGAGCAGGGAGCATATCAATCGTATGGTTCGGAGATGGCTGAACTGCGTGCGTGGGTGCTGGCTAAGCTGCTGTGGGAGCCGAAGCGCGACAGTAAAAAGCTGATCGATGAGTTTATCGGCGGTTATTACGGGGAGGCCGGGCCACATATCAAGGCGTACCTGAAGGTAACACATGATGCGGTCGAAGCGAGCGGTGAATGGCTCGGCTGCTTCTCGCAGCATACGGCGAAATTCCTTTCGCTTGAAACACTAAGTAAAGGGTGGGGACATTTAAAGGCCGCCGGAGAAGCTGTAAAGGATGAGCCAGACTTGCGTTTTCGCGTTCAGGTTGCACAGCTTCCCGTGATGTACGTTTTTATGATGCGGTGGGATGAGCTGCGAGATAAGGCGCGGGCAGACGGCGCGGATTGGCCGATGCCAGAATCAATCAAAACAACCTACGAGCAGTTTTTGGAAGTCGCCAAGAAAAAGAACATTACGCGGCTCAATGAATGGAGTCAAGGCTTCGGCGTGCTGGAAAAAGCGCTGGAACGGGCTAAGAAATAGGCAGATAATATCGAATATCGAACAAGGAATGTCGAATAACGAATTTGAGATTGCCACGGCCTTTTCAGGCCTCGCAATGACGGCGCTAAGGCCAGATGCTTCGTTTCGCTCAGCATGACAGAAATCGTTGGCCAGATCCTGTATTCAAAATTTTTGAATACAGCGTCATTTTTTGCGCACATTTTGGGGGTGGAAATACACTATTATATAGAAGCTGATATCAGTGAATCCTTTGATTTGGCAGGCGTAAGATGACATTAAAATCGCAAGAAAGCTGCGACGAAGCGTTGGTTGAAGCTGCCCAAAGCGGCCATTTGGAAAGCTTCGGCGCTCTTTACGAGCGGTATCACAGCCCTATGATGGCATTAGCTTATTCTATGCTCGGCGACAGAGACCTTGCCGAGGATGCCGCACAGGAGACGTTTGCGATAGCCTGCCGCGACCTGCTAAGTCTGAGGCACAGTGATAAATTTGCCGCCTGGCTGGCCAGTATATGTAGAAATGTTGCCCGGAGCAATCTTCGGTCGAAAGGTAAATCTGCGGCTGTGAATTTTCAGGAATGCGTAGAAAATCAAAATGACGAAGATAATCGCCGGGATGCGATTAGGGAAGCTGTTTGGAAACTGAGGCCTGCCGAGAGAGAGTTGATAGTTTTGCGTTACTACGATGGATTTTCTCAGGCACAAATTTCCAACGTTCTTGATATTTCGCCTCAGGCAGTCAATGGCCGACTTTTCAGAGCAAAGCGAAAGATTGCAAAGTACTTAAGACGCAGCGGTTTCACGGGAGAAAATTATGGAACGGTTTGAAGATAAAAACTGGCTTGATGAAGCACTTACCGAAGCGATTTGTTCGGAAGGTAAGAAGCCGGACTTCGAGAAGTGGAAACAGGAACACCCGGAAGCCGTTGAAATGTTGGCCTCGCGGGCGGATGGGAAACCATCAGCACCCACACGCCCGCTCAATATAGGGAGAATAATTATGAAGAGTCCAATCACAAAATTAGCCGCTGCGGCGGTGATAATTATAGGTGTGCTTGTATCAATACATCTTTGGGACAGGTCAATACCCTCAGCATCCGCGGCTCAGTTGCTTCAGGACGCGATTGATGCGGTATCCGACGTGTGGTCGGTGTATATGAAGGCCCGAATGCGTACACTTCCAAGAGACAACTTCTCTAACATTGGATTAAACTACGACTTTGTTGATATCGAGATGTGGAAACATACTAACACAAATGGACAGATGCAATGGCGTGTGGAAAAATCCGGGCGTGTACTTCTTATGGACGGCCACAAAACTATAATGCTCATACGGCCGAATTACGGCGTCTTAAACAAACGCCCCTTACCCCTGGGCTGTTACGACAGTTGGTCGGGCCGCTTATTGAACGTGCACGATTTGTTGGACAATGAGTTACAAAACGCAAAGAATAATCCCGACCGTGAAGTCTGTCTCAGGCACGAGGAAGTTGAAGGAACGGATAAAATCGTACTTGAGGTCAATGTAACAACATCCGTTCCTGAGAATGACTATCTTAGAAATAAATTTATCCAGGAATCCGACCATGTGAAGGTATATCAGTTTGATGCGAAGACAAAATTACTGGAAGCTCTTCAGGTGTATGTACACACGACAGATGAGGATGTTCTGATTTTTGAAGTAACTGACATCGAATACAATATAGAGATTGACGATAGCGTATTTACGCTGGATTTTCCGGAAGATATGATTTGGAGAAGAGAGCCGGAGATACTGCCGGATAACAAGCGATATGAAAAAATGACCCCGACGGAGGCAGCAGAAACATTCTTCAAAGCCTGTGCAGAAGAAAACTGGGAAGAAGTGTTGAAGTTCTGGACGGCCTCACGTATTGACGAACGCTTGAAGGCCTACCTCGGCGGTCTTGAGATTATATCCATAGGTGAGCCATTTCAATCCAAAGGCTACAGTCGCAAAGGCTGGCTTGTTCCTTATGAGATTCGTCTTAAATCCGGTGGTGTCAAGAAACATAACTTAGCAATACGAAAAGACAATGACGCCAACCGTTTTGTAGTTGATGGTGGAATTTAACGAAGCAACCTGATTATCTTATTAACCTTGTGTCCCAAAAAGGCTGAGCTTTTTGCTCGGCCTTTTTTTTTTGTGGTTTTTTCATGTGAATAATGGCATTTTGGAGTAAATGGCGTCGAATTTCGATAAAAATTTATACCCAAAACAGTAACTCAGTTGTGTTATAAGTGACGGTCATCCTGGGCCTGGGAAAGTAACTGACTGATGCTCGAAGATAAAGTGCTCATATGGAAGTTTAAGTATGGGAGCAGTGATGCTCTCTGCCGTATTTACGAAAAGTACAAAAAAGACTTATTGAAGCTTGCGACTATTCTTTTAAATGATGTTAGTGATGCTGAAGATAGTGTGCACGATGTCTTTTTATCATTTACGCAATCCGCGGATAAAATAAAGCTCAGTGGGAACCTTAAGAGCTATTTGCTGACATGTGTTGCTAATTGCGCCCGAAACAAGAACCGAGCAAATCAGCAACGTAAAACCGTCGGGCTGGACAAAGCAGAACCAATTATCTCACATTCAAAGACACCTGTGCAATGGATTATACAAAGTGAAGAATTGAGGCGATGGAGCGATGCACTGGCACAACTTCCATATGAGCAGCGAGAGGTGGTAATCCTGCACCTGAGAGCTGGAATGAAATTCAGACAAATAGCCAAGTTACAGGATATTTCAATCAATACAATCAAAGGGCGTTATCGATATGGGCTGGATAAGCTGCGGTCCATCTTAAATCGTGGGGCAAAAAAATGAGATCTGCAGAAAATATAGAGAAGTTGGTTAAGAATCTGGATTTGGATATCGATACCAATACTGAAATCGATCGAGTAATTCTTAGTGAATTACTTGAAGCGCAGGAAAAATCTAAAAAAATATATTCGGCTTTAGCTAAGCCGAATATAAGGAGAATAATTATGAAAAGTCGAATCACAAAATTAGCTGCCGCGGCAGTTCTCATCATAGGAGTGCTTGTAGGACTGCGCTTTGTTGGCAATCCATTCGCGGCATCAGTGACCTTTGCGGAAGTCATTCAGCCCATCCTAAATGCCAGGACCGCAAGCCTTGATATACTTCTTGGTTCACAAGAGAAACAATATGTGATCCATGATGAAGTCATGGGATCACGTATCCGAAGAACCGTTTCCAATGTAAAACATTCGGATATCATTATTGATCTTGAGCAACAAAAACTGTTGACACTTGACCACGCTGCGAAAACGGCAGTTTATCTTGAATTGGGCGGTCTTGATAACATACAAAATTACGTTGAGCTATTGCGAGATACGATCATTAGGTTACAAAACGAACCTGACTTCCAGGTTAAAGAGAGAGGATTGCAGAAAATCAACGGGCAGGATTGTATTGTCTTTGTCGCCGAAAGCGAAGGGCAGACAATTACCATTTGGGCCGACCAGAAGACAGCTTTGCCGGTCCGTATTGAACAAAAAACCCCAAATATGCAGATTGTGTGCGACAATCTGCAGTTTGACATTGCGCTTGACGAATCGCAATTCAGCATGGAAGTCCCTAATGATTATGTGGAGCAAAGTGCAGGGCGAATAGATTTCAAAAAAACGAGCGAGAGTGATTTTATTGAAGCATTACGTATATGGGCCGAAATCCTTGAGGATGGTCATTTCCCGGATAGCATTAATCTTGAGGATGCCGTGAAGATTGGGCTTAAACTCCATCACGGATTAAGACGATCGGCTCTTTCGGCTCTTACAGAACAGCAGCAGGGTGAAGTCGCACTACGATTTGGACAGGGATTGGTATTTATCCGCTTTTTTAAAGGCGAGGGCAAATGGCACTATGCCGGTGTCGGCGTAGAGCTCGGTGATGCAGAGACCCCGATTTTCTGGTATCGACCAAAGGATTCAGACACATGGCGCGTTATCTACGGAGATTTGCATGTCGAGGACGTGGAAGAAGAATACTTACCAGAGCCGGAACTTTCCGACAGGCAGGCTAAGATTCTTGAATCCTCCGAGCAATGGGAGAAACAAGAATTTGTGGGCACTGAGAAGGACCTCTGGCATGTCACTGCTGCAGGCGACATTGTCGCATATTCCTATATAACGTTGACAAAGGTGCCGCAGGCTACAGATTCAATGTATATAAAATTACCATACTCCGGCGCAGTGCTGGAATCAGTAACGCTCGATGATGAAGAAATTCCATTTGCCCATCTGATTAGAGACCGGTACGAAGTAAATCTTCCCTTGGGTAAGCTCGACCAAAGTGAAATGAATCTTAAGTGTTCCTGGGCAGTGAATATGGAGGCACTCAAGAAAGTGGATTATGGTTACCGGATTAACCTGCAGGGCCTGATTCCGGTAACAGGTTTTAAACTCACCGCTGTCTTAGAGGGAGATTGTGGCCTTGAATTCGCCACTAAATATGTGAACGATCCATCTATAAGATCTCTGGATTTGTTCATACAAGACGAGATGGCCTCCGCAAAGATGCAAATGGGTACATGCTTACTTCCTGTCAATAAAAGTGATTAGCCTGCACCTTTAGAGTGATTTTAGGGCCGGGCTGGTTTGGCTCGGCCTTTTTTATGCGCTTTTAAGGGCAAAATCGTTATAGGGGCCCGCACAGCTAAGTCTGGCAAAAAAAATATATTTTGTTTAGACTAAAAGCACGGGGTTAATCGTTTCAAGATGTGACAATCGATTGTTGTGAGATTTGGCGAGCGACGCATTGATGTTGGAAGATAAGCTGCTTATATACAAATTCAACCGTGGTGACGGTGATGCTCTTCGGCGCATCTATGAAAAGTATAGAAATGATTTGCTCAAGGTAGCTGCGGCCCTCTTGAATGACAGAAGTGGTGTTGAAGATGTCCTGCATGACGTTTTCGTATCTTTTGCACAAGGTGTGGGAGATTTTCAGTTGAGAGGAAGCCTTAAAGGCTATTTGTCAATCTGTATTGCAAATCGTGCGCGTGACAAGAATCGAGCAACGCAGCGACAACGCACTGTTGGCCTGGGTAACGCAGGGCCGATTCGTTCAGATATAAGTGGGCCGGCTCATTTGGCTGTACGCAGTGAATTGTCGGAGCAATTGGGCCATGCGATGGCTCAGCTTCCCTACGAGCAGCGGGAGATAATAATTCTTCATCTGCAAAGCAAGATGAGATTCAGGCAAATCGCCAAATCGAAAGGTGTTTCGGCCAATACGATTCGAAGCCGATATCGGTATGGTTTGAATAAGCTGCGTTCAATTTTAGATGGTGAGTTAAAAAGATGAGATATCCAAGAAACATAGAGCGTTCAATTAAGAAGCCATATCTCGAGAATATTGAGGTGTCGGCCGACGCTGAGATGGATGAGAGAATACTCTGCGATGCTTTGGCCGCGATGGAAGAATCAAAAAAGGTAAGCCCGGCTTTAGCTGGGCCGAATATAAGGAGAACAATTATGAAAAGTCCAATCATAAAATTAGCCGCTGCGGCGTTGATTATTACTGCAGTATTATTAGGAGCGAAATTTGTAGGTGGGCCGGATGTGGCAAATGTCGCCTGGGGTGACGTTATCAGGCAAACTGCTCAGGTTGACTATGTACATTGCTACTACTTTAAAAATCGGGGTAATGATTTTATAAAACATTTTGAGGCATGGTATGACCAAGACAAACTCGTTCTTCGTGGAGTTAAGGCAAGCATGACTTATGACGACGGACAAACGCAACAGACATTTGATGAGCAGGGAAGACGAACTGTTAAAAAGCCATCCTTCTTTGCTGGAGGACTGACTTTTTTTGAAGTCTTTAGCGGAGGATTACTGTCGGATAAGAATGAGCAGCTCAACCAACAGACGCCTACCGATGTGGGCAATGACTTTCTCATATACCAATTTGATCCATCCACCGATGAAAGTGATTTTATAGAAAGCATCTTTATTACGGTGGGTAAAAATTCTCTTTTGCCTGTTCAGGTGAAAGTCTACCATAAAGACGGGGATTACGACCTGATTATATTTGATTATGAGGCTCCTGAGAAACCGCCGGAATTTTTTGAGCCCCCAATGGCTGCATCAGCTAATGGACAAAGCGAGGTCGTGCTGGATGGTGAAAAGGTGGTTATTGATATCGAGGGATCACCGGGGCTAAAACAGGCGATTGTACGCCTTCACAACAAATCTTATGACAGTGATGACGTGCCGACATTTTCGCTGGAGGTAGTATTTATCGTAGAGGAAGGCTTTAGGAGCATGGTCTATCCCCCTAACTTTATAAGAGTAAAGCTAAATGAAGCTATGCAATGTGGTGTAGGTCCCCCTACTGGTGATAGTTTTGACGATTGGCCAGATGGTAAATATCGCAACATTAGATTTTCGCCTCTGGTAAAATCTACTGACAGAGAGGATACTTATATTGTTGAAATACGCTGCTGGCTCAGACCCAAGGATGATTGATTTTCGCAGTATCTGAATTCGCAGATTTAAGGCCGGGCTGGTTTGGCTCGGCCTTTTTTACGCGCTTTTGTGGACAGGTCCATATTTTGGAGCATATAATTTCAAAAAGTATAAGGAAGATCGGTTTTTTTTATACTAAAATGAGCACTACAATCGTGATATTAATGACGAACGATCGTTCTTTAGATTAAGCCGGCCGGTCAAAGATGATAGAAGACGAATTGCTTAAATTGAGATTTAAGTGCGGCAGCAGTGAAGCATTGCGGCGCATCTATGAAAAGTACTTAAACAGTTTGCTAACGTTAGCGATGGCTCTTTTAAATGATGTGAATGCGGCCGAAGACGTTGTACACGATGTTTTTGTCTCCTTTGCGAAATCTACAGGGGACTTCAAGCTGCGTGGAAGCCTTAAAAGCTATCTTGCAACCTGCGTTATTAATCGTGCACGTGACCGAATCCGAACAAATAAGCGACAGCCTGTCAGGTTAGCTGAATCAGATTTGATGATGTCAGAGTCAAATGGGCCGGAAGAATCGGTTATATTCAACGAAGAAACACGCCGATTGAACCAGGCGATAGCCAAGCTTCCAGATGAGCAGAGAGAAGTAATCATCCTGCGTCTGAATGGCCAAATGAAATTCAAAGAAATAGCCAGGCTGCAAGGCGTCTCAGCCAATACGATTCAGGGCCGGTATCGGTACGGTCTGAATAAATTGCGGTCAATCTTAAATGGTAAGGTGGAAGAATGAAACCTACAGATAATATTGAAAAAGCAGTCAAAAAGTTAAATTTCACTGCCAGCGCAAAATTGCATGACCGAATTTGGTGTGATGTTCGGGACGCACAAAAAGAACAGGAAAAAAGCAAATCGGCTTTAGCTGGGCCGAATATAAGGAGAACAATTATGAAAAGTCGAATCACAAAATTAGCCGCTGCGGCGGTGATAATTATAGCCATACTGTTTGGGCTAAAATTTACCGGTGGACCGGATGTGGCAAATGTGGCCTGGGGTGACGTTATCAGGCAAACTGCTCAGGTTGAATATGTGCATGTATATTGGTTAAAAAGTCGGGGTGACACTCTTTTCAGACAGTTTGAGGCCTGGTATGCGCACGGGAAACTCGTTAGGCGTGGAGATAAGGGGGGCATGACTTACGACGATGGCCAAACACAACAATCATTTGATGAGCGGGGAAGGCGAATTGGTAAAAAGCCATCCCTTTTTGCCGGAGGAAAGACTTTTTTTGAATTATTTAGCGCAGATTTATTGTCAGATAAGAATGAGCAGTTAAGCCAACTGACGCCTATCAATGTGGGCGATGACTTTCTCATATACGAAGTTGACCCGCCCCCCGATTGGAATGGAAGTGAGTGGTTAGAAAAGATATCTGTTACAGTGGGCAAAAATTCTCTTTTACCTGTTCAGATGAAAATCTTTGAAAAAGACTCGGATGATTATGACCTGGTTATGTTTGATTACGAAGCTCCTGAGAAACCGCCGGAATTTTTTGAGCCCCCAATGGCTGTATCAGCTAATGGACAAAGCGAGGTCGTGCTGGATGGCGAAGAGGTGGTTATTAATATTGAGGGATCACCGGGGATAAAACAGGCGATAGTACGTTTACACGCCAAGTATGACGGACCTGCTGACCAGTTTCCGTTGGACTATATTCATAGTGACCGTCTTGACCCGAACTTTGGCAGGGCAGTGTCTGAGAAATTGCGCAAAAAATATGAAAAGAAGGGCGGGCCGATATTCAGGCTGCAAGTGTCCTTTGTAACAGATGAAGGGTACCGGAGCGGAACAAATGATATTATAGCAACGCGGTTGAATGAAGCGGGGCAATGTGGCGTAGGTTCCAGTGCCGGAGGTGTTGATGATTGGCCGGACGGGAAGTATCGCAACATTAGATTTTCGCCTTTGGTAAAATCTACTGACAGAGAGGATACTTATATTGTTGAAATGCGCTGCTGGATCAAAACCAAGGATGATTGATTTTTAGCGGTCTCTGAATTTGCAGATTTCAGGCCGGGCTGGTTTGGCTCGGCCTTTTTTGTGCGCCTGACGCTCCACCAAGAAATGTATTGCAAACACTCATATTTCTTATAAGATATGTTCGTATTAAGCTTTATATCTTTAAGGAGTAGGAAATGAACCATCATAAATTAGTTTTATTGTGTGCGATTTGCTTGATACTGGTCCCAGAATGCGAGGTTTGGGGTGCGAGCAAAAGGCCTGCCGTTTCCGGCGAACTGAAAAAGTGGCACAAGATTACTCTTACCTTCGCCGGGCCCAACAGCGGTGAAAAGGCAAAGCCGAATCCTTTTCTCGACTATCGCCTCAACGTCACGTTCACTAAGGGCAAAAAGAAATACGTTGTCGCCGGTTATTATGCGGCTGACGACAAAGCTGGAGAAACCAGTGCTACGTCGGGTAACAAATGGCGAGTTCATTTCGTGCCGAGTGAAGAGGACCGATGGTCTTATAGGGCTTCCTTCCGCACCGGGCCGGATATTGCTGTCAACAGCGACCCAAAAGCAGGCAAGCCCATCGCCTTCGACGGCGCCAAAGGGAGGTTTACCGTTGCCCCTACGGACAAGACGGGGCGAGACCACCGGGCCAAAGGGCTACTCAAATACGTCGGCAAACGGTATCTGCAATTCGCCGAGACAGGAGAATATTTCATCAAGGGCGGCGCCGACAGCCCGGAAAACTTCCTGGCCTACGCCGACTTTGACGGCACGTACGACACCGCTGAGCTGAAACGCAAAGGAGAAGCTGCGGGTGAAAAATTTCTGCACCGATACACGCCACACGTGCGGGACTTCAAACCTGGTGACCCAACGTGGAAAAACGGCAAAGGTAAGGGAATGATCGGGGCCCTGAATTACCTTGCAAGTAAGGGTATGAACAGCGTTTATTTCATTCCGTATAACATCGACGGCGGCGACGGCAAGGACGTCTGGCCCTGGACCAAGCCAGGTGAGAAATTGCGGTTCGACTGCAGTAAACTCGACCAGTGGGAGATTGTTTTCTCACACATGGATAAGCTCGGTCTTATGCTGCATATCATTACGCAAGAGCAGGAAAACGACCAGGGCCTCGACGGCGGCGAGCTTGGCCGGCAGCGTAAGCTCTACTACCGTGAGCTGATAGCCCGCTTCGCCCATCACCTCGGCTTAGTCTGGAACCTCGGCGAGGAAAATACGAACACCACCCCCCAGCGAAAGGCGTTCTCCCGCTATATTAAAGAGGTTGACCCTTACGACCACCCAGTGGTTATGCATACCTACCCCGGCAAATATGAGGAGTTTTACAGTCCATTGCTGGGCTACGAGCACTTTGACGGCCCCTCGCTGCAGACCAACGACACGCACGCCCAGACGATGAAATGGGTCGACCGCTCCGCTTCTGCCGGCCGTAAGTGGTTCGTTTGTCTGGACGAAATCGGCCCCGCACACACCGGCGTCAAGCCCGACAAAGACGACTACCGGCACGATGAAGTCCGGAAGAAACATTTGTGGGGGAACCTGATGGCCGGCGGCGCCGGGGTCGAATGGTACTTCGGATACAACTTCGCCCACAACGACCTCAATTGTGAAGATTGGCGCAGCCGGGAGCATATGTGGGAGCTGACCCGCTACGCGTTGGAGTTTTTCCACCGACATCTGCCGTTTACCGAAATGTACCACCACGACGAGCTGACCTCGGCCAAGAACGACTACTGCTTCGCTAAACCCAGCGAAATCTACGCCATCTATCTGCCGGCCGGGGGCACTACGCACCTCGATTTGGGAAATAGCTCGGCAACCTTCACCGTACACTGGTATAACCCGCGTATCGGCGGCCCACTGCGGACCGGCACCATCCAGACAATCACTGGCCCCGGCTCAGTTGCCGTTGGGCATCCACCGCAAGAGGCGAATAAGGACTGGGTCGCCCTGATAAAGTTAAAACAATAGGCTTGCCGAAGGATAGAAAAATATGAAGGGCTGCAAAGCATCAAATATAAGCAATTGCACATCTGCCCGTCCTTTCAATTTTAAAGTCGGGGAAAGCCAGTACAAATACAATTATACACTTCCCGGCATAGATATCAAGGAAATTTTGGATAACTTCTGAAGCCGTGTGGGTAAAAAAATGTGTTGCAAAGGTCAGCATCGGGCTTATAATGTTTTTTTCGTGATGCGTATATAGTATTGCGTATCGCGTAAAGAAAATAACGATATACGAAATACGAAAATAAGGAGCAAATTTTTATGGAACCAATAACAGAGCCGGGAGTCGACTTGTTTGCCAAGGACTCGCCGTCAATGGACGAAATTAAGAAACTCTCTGAGTTTGTCCATTCCAGTGAAAGCAACCAGCTTAATTTTAGTGAACAGCTTGAAGAAAATATGAGCAAGAGCGGTCAGAAGAGTTCTTTGGCGATAGGAATCGGGCTATTTATTGTCGGCGGAAACGCGGAAGCAACCAAGAAACTTCAAAAAGCTAAGGACTGCAAAGAAAAATTCATATATTTGGCCTTTGCACTTCGGCAAACAGGCAAATTCGATGAAGCAATCGAAAACCTGGAAAGAAGCGTTGAACACGGGGCCGACACATTAAGCACAACTCTGGAAAAAGCTGCCACATATCGTTATGCATCCGACTTTGAGGCTGCAACTAAGGAGCTCAAAACATGCTCAAATTTTGAAAATGTAAGCGCCGAATACCACTACCAGCTTGCCCGTCTTCAAGAAGCACAAGGGCTCTACGAACAGGCAATGGACAACTATAAAACAGCTTTTGAATTATCGCCGAGCCATCAAAGAGCACTTTTCCACTTGGCCTACCGCTGCGATTTGTCGGGCGATGAAGGCGCAGCCATCGACTACTACAAGCAAATTGCTTCAGGCTCTCTGGTCTATGTAAGCGCGCTGCTGAATTTAGCAGTGCTTTATGAAGACCGCGATGAGCTTGAGAAAGCATCTCAATGTGTTGATACGGTTTTGAGGTTTCATCCGAATCATCAAAGAGCAATCCTGTTCAACAAAGACATCGAAAGCTCAAAAACAATGTTCTACGACGAGGAAAAAGAGGATAAAAAGACCCGGAAAAGCCAAATCCTCGAAACGCCGATCTCCGATTTTGAGCTGTCGGTACGGAGTAGAAACTGCCTGAAAAAAATGAACATCCTAACGTTAGGCGACCTTTTGAATATCAGCGAGATAGAGCTGTTATCTTATAAAAACTTTGGTGAAACGTCCCTTAGAGAAATCAAGCTCCTGCTCGAAACAAAAGGATTGCATCTTGGTACGACCCTGGAGGAAGAGCAGCTGTCTTCAACAGAAACCTCCGATCTGAGCGTCGCAGAAGATAAAGATGAACAACTCCTGAACAAACCGATAGATGACCTTCAATTGTCGGTGCGTGCTCGAAAGTGCCTGCAAAAACTTGATCTTCGTACGCTCGACGATTTGACACGCAAAACAGATGCGGAACTACTCGGCTGTAAAAACTTCGGCGTAACAAGCTTAAACGAGATCAAAAAGGCCATCAACAACCTTGGATTATCACTGCGAACCCTGGATTAACCGATTGATTATTGATTATTGATAAATGGTCATTGAAAAAAACATTAACAATAATCAATTGAAAATAATCAATAATCAATTGATTCGGATAGCCCCTCTGCTTTTGCTGGTAATTCTCGGCGGCTGCAAGGCAAGGCAGCTGGCCAGACCCACGCCGCAGATGGATATCGAAGCGCAGTTCTGGGTAAGGGTCTTACTTCTCGATGATGTCACGGACTGCAAACTAAAGACCCGCTCGCCTTTCAGCATTGGTACCAGGGACAACTCAATAGCAACCAGACAGCACTTTGGCCAGGTCAATGTGCCGATAAACGTTAGCGTATCCGGCGGCAGAATTACAATTGGCAGCCAACACTTTGTAAGCAACGAAGTCATTATTTCGCCGGACGAGCCATACATCTTTAACCTGAACGGCAACGATTATCGCGGCAAATTAAAACTAATAACCAATCCTGAAGATAAATCCTTCGATGCAGTAAACCTTGTTCCGCTTGAACCGTATTTAGCCGGCGTAGTGGGAGCCGAGATGCCCAATTATTGGGAACCGGCGGCACTTCAGGCTCAGGCAATCGCGGCCAGAACCTATTGCCTGTACATGAAAAAACGTTTTGGCAGCAAGCGCAGCTGGGATGTCAAAAGAACGCAGGCAAGTCAGGTTTACCTCGGTGTCAAAGCCGAATCAGCCCAGGTCTGGGAAGCTGTCAACAGGACATACGGGCAGGTTTTAGTCTGTAAGGGACCCGGCGGTACTGAAGGTATCTTCCCTGCTTACTACAGCTCAGTCTGCGGCGGCTACACCGAAAACAGCAAGCACGTATTCGGCGATTTTTTCGAAGCACTGGCTGGGGTCGCCTGCCCGTATTGTAAGGATGTGGCCAAACCCGACTTTTTTTTCTGGCCTATGGTTCAATTTGATAAGGCCTATGTCACAAACAGGCTATTACGGAGGTACCCAAAGCTAAAGCGGCTTGGAGAAATCAGAAATATCAGAGCTGCCAAGCAAAGTGACTATCAAGGTAACTATGGAAGATATTCGCGATTGACGTTGGTCAAACTTCTCGGCTCAACCGGCAAAAGCGATTTCCTGCGAGCTGAGGACTTTCGTCTGGCAATCGACCGAAGCGGGCGTAAGATAAAAAGCACGATTTGCCAAATCGTCAACTGGGGCGATAAATGGGCATTTATGTCGGGCAGAGGTTACGGCCACGGCGTAGGGATGTGCCAATGCGGGGCTCAAGGGATGGCAAGAAAAGGCAAAACAGCAAGGCAGATACTTGGCTTTTACTATCCCGGCTCTAAGATATTGACAATTGACTATTGAAAAATGAACAGTAGATTTTGGGTTGAGCCATTCCCAAACTGCATTCTTTCGGCTATACCTAACAACTTTTAAGCCACTCGCAAAGTCGGCATTTGGCAATTGATAGATTGCTCTTCCTGTGCTACAGTAATTTATGCTATAATTTGAGCGAGGCCAATTATGGGTTTAGATGAGATCAAAAAGGTTTTGAAAGAGTATAAATCGGCACTTAAAGATAAGTACCATGTAGATACTCTTGGTATTTTTGGTTCCTACGTGCTAAACGAACAAGCCGGCGACAGCGACCTCGATATTCTTGTTGATTTTACTGCTCCTATAAGTCTTTTTGAATTTATTGATATGGAAGAAGAGCTTTCGGAATTATTAAATGTCAAAGTTGATCTTGTATCGCGCAATGCGCTTAAACCTTATATTGGTAAGCGTATTTTGAATGAGGTCCAGCTCGTATGAAAGACAGAGACTTGCGAGATTACATTAATGACCCGATAGAAGCCTGTGAAGATATTCCATCCTTTACGAAAGGCAAAGGTATAAAAGGGAAATGATGTGCACAGCAGAGTTTACTATCTACTGCTGGGGCTGCAAGATTGTAAATCCTTACTGAGATGGCTGACTTGGAAATTCTCTTTCAGGACTCCGGCTCTTTGGCGCGGCGAGGGTTATTAACGACATCGCACGGTAAGGTTGAAACACCCGCCTTTATACCTGTCGGCACCACGGGTGCGGTAAAAGGTATCAGTCCACAACAACTCAAAGAAACCGGGGCCGACATTGTTTTGGCCAACACGTACCATTTGCTGCTTCGGCCCGGAGTCGAAGCGGTGGAGGCGCTTGGCGGACTGCACAAATTTATGGCCTGGAATGACCCAATCCTGACCGACAGCGGCGGATATCAAATCTTCTCACTAAGTGCGCTAACGAAGGTCGATGATGATGGTGTTGAATTTTCCAGCCATGTGGACGGGGCAAAAATATACCTGAACGCTGAAACAGCAACAAAACTCCAAAACCGGCTGGGTGCGGATATAATAATGTGCTTCGACGAATGCGCACCATACGGTGCCAGCATACAACAACTAAAAAAAGCCGTGGAAAGAACTGTCCGCTGGGCCGAGCGTTGTAAACAGGCACACAGCAAGCCCAAACAGATGCTGTTCGCGATCGTACAGGGCGGAATAAACCTGGAGCTCAGAACACACTGCGCCTGCGAACTTGTCAAATTGGATTTTGACGGGTATGCTATCGGCGGATTAAGTGTTGGTGAAGGGCACGAAGATATGATAAAAACGGCTGCTCATACAACGCAGCAATTGCCGAAAGATAAGCCTCGCTATCTGATGGGCGTAGGCAGGCCGGCTGATATTGTTGCCGCGGTGAAGGCCGGCGTCGATATGTTCGACTGCGTGCTGCCAACCCGAAACGGACGAAACGCCTTTGCTTTTGCCGAAAACGGCCCTGTGCGCTTGAGGAACAACGCTCACATAAACGACGCCAGGCCAATCGAAGCCGGCTGCGACTGCTACTGCTGTAAAAATTTTAGTCGTGGGGCGCTGAGGCATTTCTTCAATGTCGGAGAAATGCTCGGCCCAATCTTAGTGTCGCTGCATAATCTAAGGTTTTACCAGAGATTGATGGCCAAAATAAGAGGGCTAATAGAAAAGAACGAATTTGCCGAGTGGTCAGACACACAATTAAAATCTATTGATTATTGATAAATGATAACTTAACATCTTATCAATAGTCGGTAATCGATAATTGACAATCAATTACGAAGGGAAAATAAAAATGAACAATTTATGGATATTGGCTCAAGCAGAAGCTGACGAGGGACCTTCCGGCATCAGCTCAGAGCCGGTCACAAAGGAAGGTGAAGCAGTTACGCTTGTGCCGGACTCCAACAGGCCTCAAAGGCAAACACAAAAGCGAGGATTCGGATATTCCCAGTTCATCTTGCTTGGTTTGATGTTCGTGGTGTTTTACTTTCTGCTTTTTAGAGGGCCTCGAAAAAAACAACAGCAGCACAAGCAACTGGTTCAATCGCTGCAAAAAAATGACCGAGTCAGAACAATCGGCGGAATTATCGGAACCGTAGTCGATATTAAGGGCGACGAGGTTACGCTAAAAGTCGATGAGTCGACTAACACAAAAATAAAAGTTGCCTCTTCAGCAATCGGAAAGAATTTGTCGAAAGAATAATAGTTCATAGTTCGTAGTTCATAGTTCGTAGTTCATAGTTCGTAGTTCATAGACTACGAATTAGGCGATACTCGATACGATATACGAGGGAAGTTATGGGCAAGAATCCGACGCCGAAAATCGTTATAATTATTGTTTTAGTAGCCGTTGCAAGCTGGACTTTATATCCGCCAAGCAAAACCTTAAAGCCCGGACCGGACCTTGGAGGGGGAACAAGTCTTATCTATGAAATTGACACGCAGGGGCTCGAAGAGTATGAAAAGAAAGATCTGGCGCAGAGAATGATAACGGTCCTGCGCAGGCGAATAGACCCTGCTAACATCCAAAACCTTATATGGCGGCCTCAGGGCGGCACCCGCTTCGAAATACAAATGCCACTGGCAAGCGCAGAAACGCGCGTGAAACGGCAGAACTTCGAGAAAGCCAAGAGCGATTTGCTGGCTGAAAATATAAACCCGGCAAGAATTATGTACTCTCTCAAGAAGCCGGTAGAAGAGCGAGCGGCAGATTTCAATGATTTCACCCAGGAAGATCCTAATAGATTAACAATTCTCGAGACCCTTGCCAAAGCTTATGACGAACGCAAGGACCTGCAAAATAAAAGAGACAAACTCCTTGCGGAACTCGAAACCGCAGAAAAAGAGATGTCTTCGGCCGGTATCGACCCCAACGAGGTGAAACTAAATGTCGGCTCGTGGAGCAAGCTCGATGCGAAACTCGAAACCGCAGAAAAAGAGATGGCTTCGGCTGGTATCGACCCCAACGAGGTGAAACTAAATGTCGGCTCGTGGAGCAAGCTCGATGAGAAAGAGCTTGCAGAATCACTGAAGGAGTTCGCCGATGCTAATGAACATGTTGAGGAGCTGCTTGGCAAGTATGTAAACAGAGAGAAAGAGCTTGCAGAATCACTGAAGGAGTTCGCCGATGCTAATGAACATGTTGAGCTGCTTGGCAAGTACGTAAAGAAATATTCCACCTGGGCGGATGTCGTTAACCAGCTAACCGATGAAGAATTTGTCGAAAAATACAAGAATGCAAAAAAGGCCCTCGATAAATTAAACCTGACCGAAGACCAGATAAAGAATGTGCTTGATATGAAGGCCAAATCGCAAAAGAGAAGGGAGGCAATCGAGGAGCTCAAGGCAGGATTTCCAGAGCGGGCGGGAAAAATCGAGGCCGTAGTGGCGATGTTCGACGAGTACCGTCCATTCCGAGGCAGACTCGACGACCCGAAAGACCTGCAGCGCATGCTAAAAGGCGCTGGCATATTGGAGTTTAGAATACTGCCGACGATTGATGAGACGGATGTGGATGCCGACGAGATGGCCAGGCAAGTCGAACTGCTCAGGACAAAGGGGCCTAAATTTGCTTCGAACGCCTCAAAGGGCAAATATGTATGGTGCGAAATAGAAAATATCAAAGAATGGAAGGTACCTAACTCGATTGCAGCGCCATTTGGCGAGAAGTATTTCGTGCTGGCAAGTAACACAAAAAATGAAACGCTGCTGCATAGCACGGAAGGGCCAAGGGCGTGGAAACTCGAAAGGGCCAGACCATCCACGGACGATATGGGCCGAAGGGCCATCGGTTTCTCACTTAATGAAAAAGGCGGACTGCTATTCGGCAAGCTTACCGGAAACAATATTGACCGGCCGTTGTGTATTCTGCTGGATGGTGTCGCAATAACCGCTCCAAGCATTAATGAGAGAATAGGGGCCTCCGGCATAATAAAGGGGAGCTTCAATCAAACAGAAGTTGCCGATATGGTCGATAAGCTGAACGCCGGCTCTTTGCCGGCCAGGCTGATAGAGCAGCCGATCTCGGTAAAGACAATCGGCCCGTCCATCGGGGCGGACAACCGCGACAAAGGTATCAAAGCCGGTTTAATCGGCTTGTGTCTAGTGCTGCTCTGTATGCTGACTTACTATACGCTGGCCGGCTCAATCGCGGATGCGGCACTGCTTATGAACCTGCTGTTTGTGTTGGCCATAATGGCGCTTGCGCGAGCAACGTTCACATTACCGGGCATCGCCGGCATGATACTAACGATTGGTATGAGCGTTGACGCAAACGTGCTTATTTTTGAGAGAATCCGCGAAGAACAGCAGCGAGGCTCGTCGCTGAGAATCGCCATAAGAAACGGCTACCAGCGAGCATTTAGAACCATTTTAGATGCCAACCTCACCACCTTCATCACGGCTACGATTCTTTTCTGGGTCGCTTCGGAAGAAATAAAAGGCTTCGCCCTCGTTCTTATGCTCGGTATCGCCTCGAGTATGTTCACCGCACTGTTTGTAACGCGGGTGATCTTCGATCTTCTTTTAAGGCGGCGAATTATCAAAGACCATTTGATAATGCTGCATCTGATACGCAAACCAAACGTAAACTGGATGGCATCGAGACCAATCTTCCTGTGCATATCAACTGTTCTTATTGCAGCAGGCCTGTTTGTGTTCTTTACAAGAGACGATGCAAAGAACAATAAATACGGTATCGAATTTACCGCTGGAACAAGCGCCCAAATCAACCTAAAAGATAATGTCAATCTTTCCAGACAGGATGTCGAAGATAGAATACGCAAAATGGGAACGGACCCGAACAACCCCAACCCGGCCCTTGCAGCGGCAAGCGTCTACAGCGTCGGAAAGCCAAAGCCGCCTAAAGAAACTCCAGAGGGAGAAAAAATAGAAAAAATATACAAACAATATGAAATTAACACTACTGAAACGAACAAAACGGCCACTACTATTACTTTCCCGGAACCGGCGCAGCATACCGTTGAAACCATTACTTCAGCAATTAAAAAAGCTGAGGATGAATTCGGAGGCAGACTAAATAATTTGCTCGTAACAGAACAGAGCAGCACCGCTGCATTTGTCATAACGACAAGCCAGATGAACAAATCCCTGGTAAGAAATGTACTGACGAGAGCTTTTGCTGATGCTAACGTTTTTGCTGATGCTAACGTCGGAGAACCGCAAGTCGATGAGGTCGTCAATGACGCGATACTCAAGGCTTTCGAAGGTGAGCTGGAAATCCAGCAAAATCTTGAGCCCAAAATCGTCGCAGAGGAAAAAATGACCGAAGAGCTTATTGATTCTTACCCCGAACTTGCCGAGTTTCTTGGCGGTATTAAAATCAGCTGCGAAATCGAAAGGGCCGCCACGGCAGAAGAAATCATCGCTCGATTGGCGGATTTGCAATACAAGCCGGATATGCAAAACCTTAATCGGTATCGCCACAAAATCCTCAGTTCGGACTTTACGCCAATGGAACCCAATGAGCCGGCAAATTCCTTCGTGTACCTGAGCGTCGAGCCGGAGGCAGGCTTCCGCGAACTAACCGAGGATGAATGGACGCGGTTCGTTGAAAACGAAAGAACGAAAGTCTTAGCTGCAACGAGACTTGAAACGTCACTTCCGCGAGTGACACAGATAGACCCCTCAGTCGGCGCAGAAGCAAAGACACGGGCACTGATTGCTATTGTCCTGTCATTATTCGCAATCGTTACTTATGTCTGGGTCCGCTTCGGCGATGTCCGGTACGGCCTTGCCGCGATTGCAGCACTGGTGCACGATGTGTGCATTACATTAGGTGCCATCACGGCCTGCACGTATATCGCAGGTACGGTGATAGGGGAGAAACTTTTGATAGGAGATTTCAAAATCAACCTGGCAATAATAGCGGCACTACTGACAATCATCGGATACTCGCTTAACGATACGATTGTCGTTTTCGACCGTATTCGTGAAAACCGGCGGAAGGGCCAGCTCAATCCGCAGATAATTACCAATAGCATTAACCAAACTATCTCCAGAACCATCTTAACATCGTTCACAACATTTATAGTTGTGCTGATAATGTATATCTTTGGGGGGCAGGGACTAAGAGGCTTTACCTTCGCAATCGGTTTCGGCATTATCATAGGTACGTATTCGTCCATTGCGATAGCCGCACCGATGCTGCTGCTCGGAACGAAAGCCAGGAGTGAAAAAGAGCGTAAGAGCAGAAAAACATAAGGGCATAAGAGCATAAGTATTTCGTTCAGCTTGACCAGTTATAAGAGGCAAAAATGCCAAAGGATTTCAAAATAGGAATGTTTCTGGGTTTGGTACTGGTAATCGGTGCTGCGCTGTGGCTCTCTACCCATCCGAGCCTAAGCACAAGAGCAAGAATGTTAGGCCCTGAGAACGCCGGAGCTGAGCAGGAAATTATCGGGCAGCCGGGCCTTGAGCCGAACTGGTCAGACAGCCGGTCGGCTGTAGCAGAGACCGAGAGTGAACGAAAAGAAGTGAAAGTTGTAGAAGGGCCAAGATACCATACGGTGCGTGAGGATGAAACCCTATCCGGCATTTCGTATCAATACTACGGCTCTGAAAACAAATGGCAAAAGATTCGTGATGCCAATCGCGAGATAATAAAAGACGTGAAAAAACTCAAGCCGGGTACGAAATTAATCATCCCCGAGTAAATTTAAAACGTAAAAGCATCTAACAAAGCCCTCTATGTCGCCCTGAGCGTAGTGAAAAGTATCTTGGCCAAAACAATGGCATTCTTTCCCGGTGTGTCGGGAGGGCCTGCATTAGTCTATTGGAAGCAATTGGGATCGAACGGGTTTCCGCATTTAAGCCACTCGTCCATCAGAGCGGCAAAGTCTAAGAAGTTAACGACACAATCACCGGTCAGGTCGGTCTTCAGCGTGCATTCGTATATCGTAAAGGCCGCGTCACTGGTATCGCTGATGTTCGGGTCATCAGCGTCAATAATCCGAATCAGAGACTGGTCGGAATTTATCGAGGGTACCAGCCAGTCATACGAGCAGGTGTTGGAAACGGAATTTGAGTCTACCGGAATCCAGTTCTGGCCGTTGTCGGCCGAATAATCCAGAAGATAGTCGCCCGGGCAGTTACCATCGCTTCTAAAATCCGTCCAGTTGATTGAGTGTGTGGAGCCTGCCGGCAGAGACTCACCGCCATTGGGGCTTGAAAGCTTAAGGGCACCTTCGATTATCAGGTAGGCATCGGAAATGTCAGCCGATGGCCATTCAATGATAACCACTGTGGCTGGGATAAGCGCATCTACTATGACTGTTACCTCGGCCTGACCATCCAATAAAAAGTCCCAACTGGGCTCTCGACATTTGCTACGATAGAACCACCGAAATGGCTGCTCAACGCTAAAAGAACGTGGACTGTTGAAGTAATCTGTTTCTATATCCCACCAACAAAGAGGTGATTCCGATGCGAACATATAACTCCATAGATATGCACTCAGGTCAAAATATACCTCTGGGTTACAGAGATCATAGCCCAGGCCTGGATAAAACGTTCCGCTTAATTTAATGCGAACTTCTCCAACGTACGCAAGAGGCGCACCTAAATCAAAAGACGCGGTTCTTTCTTCCCAAAGCACTATGTTTGGCCCGACGACCTCAGGTAAAGGAACCGTTATGGTTTCACCTGATGTACATTCTGCGCTCACTATTAGCACTGCTGCCAATACAATGATTGCCCGCCTTATCATTTTTTTCCTTTCCAAATATATTGTAGCATCTTTTTGCTTCGTGTCAAGAAAAAAGGGGTATTTTCTTATCTACGGCTTATACTCAGCCACCCGGCTGGAGCAGACACGAAGAGTGAGCAAAAACAAGCGAAAGATGTAGAAGGGCCAAGATACCATACGGTGCGTGAGGATGAAACCCTATCCGGCATTTCGTATAAATACTACGGCTCTGACAATAAATGGCAAAAGATTCGTGATGCCAATCGCGAGATAATAAAAGACGTGAAAAAACTCAAGCCGGGTACGAAATTAATCATCCCCGATTGAAGCCGACATACGGTTACTCAGGCGGGGCTATAACGACAGTTGTACTTGCGATGAAGCCGCCCCAGTCCTCGTAAACTTCAAGAGTATAGATGCCAGGCTCAAACGGGCCAAGGGTTGCGGTTATCGGGAAACTGCACATACAGCGGCAGCCTTCCGAAGTATATTCGATTTCGTAGATTGTTATGAGGTTATCCTCTACTGTCATCTCCAATTCCAGTTCATCCGGGCAGCAGTTGGCGTACATCATATCCTCGAAATGAATATATGAGCCTTCTACGGTAACTTTGAATCGTGTCAGGTCAGGCGGTTTGGCTGCGAATACGTCGGAAGCATCCCGGTTACAGTCTTCTATTTGATAAGTTATGCTCGGCCCGGTTGACCCACCGATTGTGACTTCGACAACGCCAAGTGACTTTCCATAATTATCAAAGACCTCCACGGTGTAAGTTCCATCTTCAAATGGTCCGAGCGTCGCCGTTATGGGAAAATAGCACATGCAGTCGCACATGCCGCCATAGCCAATCTCATAGAGTGTGATTTGTTTGCCGTTTATCTCCTTATCCAGACCAAGCTCATCCGGGCAGCAATTGGCGTACATCAAGTCCTCAAAATGAATATATCGGCCTTCGACCCAAACTGAGAAGCGCGGCTGGTTTGGCTCTTCGGACATCGGCAGGCTCAGCCCCTCTTCCATATCGCAGTCATCTATCTGGAAAGTCATACCCGGCTCGGAAGCAGACGGCTGAGACCACTGCAGGCCGAATATAGCGAAATCATTAAAATCTACGAATTGGCTGCGGTCAAGGTCGCTCGGAATACACTCACCCGTTTCAAGCCAATGCCGGACAAAGACTTTAAGGTCATTAAAATCCACTATCCAGTCGTTGGTTAAGTCGGCGATATTTCGCCAATTGGAGGGTGTCTTGCTTGCTTCGGCTGTTCCGCCATAGGCGCCCATATTGATACGGATATTATTTGGCTCGTTTGGCTCATTGCCCAAAGGACAACCCGGATTCCCCGCATCGATACATGGGCTGGTTACCTCGTCCCACGTCCATACTTTGCGGTTTGCATCCCACCGCCAACCTTCGCTCTTCAAGTGATAATCACCATCAATCCAGAAATCGTCATTTGGGTCATTGGGCGTTCCATTGGGGTCCCAATAGCCGACGTCGGCAAAGCAGGGGTCGACGTCAATATTACCTTCGCCGGGCCAGCCACCCTCGATGTCGCTGTAAGTTACATCCGCCGGGCTACCGTTTATTTCCTCACCATCGTTACCCCATACGATGCAATTGGTCAGCGTCGGGCTGCTGCCTTTATTATGTATCCCGCCACCATGTTCTGCCGAGTTCCCGCTGAGCGTACAATTGGTAACCGTCAGGTCGGCATCCCAGTTATACATTCCGCCGCCTTCGTCGCTAGCCGAGTTACCGCTGAATGTGCACCCGATCAGCGTAGGGTTGCCGTAGATGCTTTCGTAGTAGAACATCCCGCCGCCGTTGACAGCCGAGTTTCCTATGAACGTGCAGTTTACAAGCGTAGGGTTGCCGCTGCAGTGGCTCATCCCACCGCCGGTAGTTGCTGAATTCCCGCTGAAAGTGCAGTCGGTCAGCGTCTGCGTCACGTCCGGGCTGCTGCCGTTGTACATCCCGCCGCCGCCGATTGCCGAGTTCCCGCTGAACGTGCACCTTCTCAGCGTCGGCCCGCCGCCCGAGTTATCCATCCCCCCTCCAGAGCTTGCGAAATTCCCGCTGAACGTGCAGTCGGTCAGCATTGGGTTCCCCCCCCGGTTGCCCATTCCGCCGCCGGAGCCGTTGCCGGACCAACCCCAGACTGGGTCGAACACAGGTCTCGCACAGTTACCTGCGAAGGTGCAGTTGACAAGTAAAAGGTCGCCGCCTTTATTGTATATCCCGCCGCCGCCGCCAGCAAAATTGCCGACGAACGTACAATTACTGAAGACCGCACCGCCGTCTTCGTTGTAAACCCCGCCACCCCTAATCTTAGTGAAGTCCCACATAGGTGAGTGCGGGACATGATTGGCATTTCCACCAGCGATGGTCAAACCATTGAGGATAGCGCTTGCATCAGTGCCGTTGGCGGTAGAGACGTGGTAGCTGTTCTCTGCCCGGGTAGGCTCGTCCCGCAGGTCACAAGGGTCAGCGACCTCCACATCATCCCCATCGAGGTCCCCGCTTAGGATGGTTTCGTGTAAATCTATATGTCTGGCATTAGGATCTGGCTCACTAAAGCCAGCGTAACCGCCCTCAATAGCCACACCGTTGGTGAGTTGGAATGTCGCCGTCCGGTCACCACTGCCATTGGGGTCGGCTGAATTGCTGTCAGGTGTATAAATGCCCTCAGCTACCCGGATTTCTACCGGCTTGACTGCTGAATCGGCATCGTTCAAGGCATCCTGAAGGTAGTTGTAGGCGTTGGCCCAGTTTTGGCCATTATTTGCACCTGGGGCATTGGCATCGACGTAGATTATCTTTGCCTGAGATGGAACTGTCAAAAGCAGGCAGAAAAGAAACAAGAACAAATGCAGCCGTTTCATTTTTTCCTCCTGAAAGCCCTGAAGAACGATTACAATATGTAATATATTGTAACCTTTTTTCGCCTCAGTTCAAAACAAAAAAGGTATTACAAACCGTCTGAGTGCTTACGTCCTCCGGGTCGAATTGCTGCAATTAAAGTAATTTTGCGGCATGGCTGTCAACCAGCCAGGTGACCTTATCGAGGATGGGCCAAAGAACGTGAATGGGATAGCGGACTTCGTCCGGCTGGCTGGTCAAAACCTCTTTCAAAATGTCAGCTTTTTCTTCACCGGAGACCAATACGGCTAAATGAGATGCGGCACATAAAACCGGATGCGTCAATGTTATGCGGTTCAGCTTCTCATCCAGGCCATAGACAACAGATGCCCAATTTTCGATATCCAAGGGGGCGAAAGAGTCGGGAAAGAGCGAGCCGGTATGCCCCTCAGCACCCATGCCAAGCACAATCAGATCAAATTCAGGAATTTGATCTTCGGCCAAGCCGAAAACCTCCCGTATAGTTTCTTCATACCGGCGAGCTGCAACCTTAAAATCGCTGTGCTCGGTCGGAATCCTATGTACGTTCTCGTCAGGAATGGCAACTTTAGGTAAAAAAGTGTCGGCGGCGAGCTTGTAATTGCTCCATTGCGAATCCGGAGGAACGTACCGCTCGTCAACCCAGAACAAGTGTATTCTATCCCAGGACAGAGATTTTGCCTTCGGCACTTCTCCCAAGAGTTCAAAAAATCGCCTTGGAGTATTGCCCCCGGATATCGCCACGTAAAAAGTGTCTTTGGCCTTTATCGCGTTTTGCGCTTCATCAACAAAAATCTCAACGCTTCTGGCCGCAAGATGCTCAGGGTCGGAAGCGATTTCAAGATTCGGTTCATAATTCGTGGCGGTTTCCATACTTTTGCCCCCTTTCACTGAACTGCCTTTTGCCATAAACAGCAAAACAGGCTAACACTGCGCAAAAAAACACAACCACTATTATATGCTTGCAAAAGCCGTTTGGCCAGAAAATTTTTGAAAAAGGAAAGAATTTTATATTATTTGTTAAGTGTAGTCTACCGAAGAACTTACGAGGCGATCGCGCACCAATCAAGCGTGCGGCCATCACTAATTACTGGACTTCCTTTGCAAAAATCCAAGCCCTGATGTCTTCAAGAATCATATACAGTGACGGCACGAGGAAAAGTGTTATCAGAGTTGCGAATGCGACGCCGAATGCCAGGCTTATGGCCATGGGAATAAGAAACCGAGCCTGCAGACTTCGCTCGAGCATCATAGGCACCAAGCCGAAGAATGTCGTTAAAGTTGTCAGCATGATGGGGCGGAATCTTCGGGTCGCACAATCGCGGACGACCCGGGTAAGCCCAATGCCGCTTTTCCGCTCACGGTTGATAAGATCGATCATAATGAGTGAATCATTTACGACCACGCCCGAAAGTGCCACAATTCCGAACATTGAAAGCAGGCCGAGATTGAATTTGGTCATAAATACCCATCCCATCAATACATGGCCCATTACAGCGCCGATGATTCCAAACGGAATTGCGGACATGACAATTACCGGCTGAACGTAACTTCGGAACTGGACCGCAAGCAAACCATAAATTGCCATCATAGCCAGAGGGAAACTAACGTAGAGACTGCTGAACGATTCACTTCTTTCGCGCTGCTCGCCGGCAAACCTGTACTGCAGTCCGGGGTATTGCAGCATAAGCTGGGGAAGTACTGTTGCGGCGAGGTCTTTGTTGATCTCAGCAGCATTTGCAAGCGCCTCATCGACATCGGCGGTAACACTGACCACGCGTCTGCGATCCGCACGGCTAATTGTTGAATAAGCCCTTCCGTATCTGACCTCAGCTACGGTCTTAAATGGAATTTCGGTACCGTCCGCTAATCGGATTCTCATATTCTCGATGTCTGCCAGGCTTTTGCGTTCTTCTTTCGGGTAGCGGATCATAACCCGGATATCATCACGTCCGCGCTGGATGCGCTGGGCTTCTTCGCCGTAAAATCCCTGTCTGACCTGTCTGGCGAGGTCTGAAAGGGTAAGGCCCAAAGTGCGTCCTGTGTCTTTGAGTTCGAGTTTCAATTCGGCCTTGCCTAGTTCAAAGCTGTCTGTGATGTCACTTACACCCGCATATTCGCGTAGAGTAGACTTCAAGTCTTCCACCGACTGGAGCAGGACATCATAGTTTTCATGAGAGAGCTCAACGTTTATCGGTTCGCCGGCGCTCATAAGCTGCGAAAAGAATTTCAGCGAAGAGACGCCGGGGATTTCGCCCACAATTTCCCTCCATCGGTTTTTCATCTTCGTGGACGACTCAGTTGAGGAATCACGCTCTTCGCTGCTAAGCAGCTCCACGTTAACCTCCGCCAGATGCGCACCGTAAGCGGCGCCAGCGCGTGGTCCATGTCCGCCGCCCCGTTGAGAAGCCGGCTGGTCGCCGATAGTTGTTGCAATGTGCTTAACGATCGAAGGCCTGCCCTGGCGCTTAGCGTCGAACTCGCGCCGAACCTGTTCGACCGCCTGTTCTATCTTCTCTGCGATTTGCTGTGTCTGTTCTACCGGGGTTCCTTGAGGCATAGTCAAGGTTGCGATCATGTTCTCGGCTTCAATAGGGTCGAAGAATACGACCTTTATGCGGCCGCCAAGAATGTAACCGATGGTCACAATGAGGAGCGCGCAACCCACGGCTAAAGTTACATACCGCCATTTCACGCTCCGGGCCACATAACGGGCAAATGAGCCATTTATGAAGGCCATAAGTTTTCGCTCTGTCCATTTTTGAATCCTGTCGATGAAGCTGAGTATCCTGATTTTTCTTGAAAAGGTACTCGAGGAAAGATGCGCCGGCAGAATCAATAATGCTTCGATGAGACTAACCATCAGGACGCTTATTACAACTATGGGGATTACACGCAGGAACTTGCCCATAATGCCGATAATGTATAGCATGGGAAGAAACGCAAAAACAGTGGTTAGCACCGCTATTATCACCGGAGCAGCCATTTCCTTAACGCCTTTTATGGCAGCTTCGATGTCGCTCATTCCCCGCTGTCGACAGGCGAAAATATTTTCGCCGACTACAATTGCATCATCAACTACGAGGCCAAGTGACATTATGAAGGCAAAAAGGCTAATCATATTGATGGAAACATCAAAAAGCGGCATCAGCCAGAAGGCACCCAAAAACGATATGGGTATGCCCATAGTGGTCCAGAATGCCAGCCGAAGATTAAGAAACAAAGTCAGGCAAATAAAGACCAGTATCAAACCAAGATAGGCATTTCTCTTGAGAAGGCCGATTCTTGAGCGCAGAACAACTGAGGTGTCCTCCCAGGTTGCTATCGAAATACCTTTGGGCAGGGTATGTTGCTTTTGTTTGACATACTTTTCGACGGTATCAGCTATGTCGAGCGCACCCTGGTCGCCCACACGATACACCTTGATCAAAGCGGCCCTTTTGCCGTCAAACTTTGAATGAAGGTCCACATCTTCAAAATCATCCTTGACCGTTGCGATATTGCCAAGTGTTACCTTCGTGCCATCATTTCCTGTAAGCACTATGATTTTTTCAAATTCCGGGCCATAATATTTTTGACCTTCGGTTCTGACGAGGATTTCTCCTCCTGTGGTTTTTACCGAACCTGCGGGAATATCGAGAGAGGATTCTCTTACGGCCCTTGCGACCCGGTCAAAACTCAATCCGTAACGGCGCAGAGTCTTTTCAGAGATCTCGATTGAAATCTCGTAAGGTCGGACGCCGGCCACATCAACCTGGCTTATGTTTTCCATTGCGGTAAGGTCGTCACGGATTTGGTCTGCAAGTTTCTTGAGAGTTTTCTCAGAAGCATCGCCATACAGCACAATGGTCGTAACTTCGTAACGGGTTGTAATTTCGGTAATTATCGGCTTTTCAGTTTCTTCAGGGAACGTTATGATTCTGTCAACTTCTGCTTTGACATCGTCGAGGACCTCCCTGGAATCGGCATATTCCTCAACTTCGGCGACTATGACGCCGGCGCCCTCACCAGCTGTAGCAGTCAATCGCTTTATTCCGTCCACGGCGTCTATCGCTTCCTCAACGCGCATAACTACGCCTTCTTCTACATCAGAGGGAGTCGCACCAAGGTAAGGTACGGTGACGGTGATCAGATCGAGATTAAACTCAGGGAAGAACTCTATCTTGATAGTGAGCACCGTCAGCAGGCCAGCTGAAATGATGAGAAGCATCAGGAGATTTGCGGCAACATGGTTCGCCGCAAACCATCCAAGCACACCCTTCTTTGGGCTGAAATCGTTCACTAATCTGCCTCCATCGGTTCGGGCTGATTGCTATCTCGATTTAATTGGTTGGCGTCTGGTGACACATCGAGCTGGGTTCGCACTTTCATATATTCCGTGACAGTATCGAGAGAACTTAAAACGATCATCGCTCCATCATCAAGGCCTGAAATCGCGTAGATGAAATTCCTGTCGGCACGGACAATGTCCAAAGTCTGGATATGCAGGAGCCCATCATTAACGACCCATACCTTATTGCCGTCATGTATTGCATCTCGAGGCACGGCGAGGGCATTTTTTAGAACCTTGCCTTCAATCAGAACCTCTGCAAATATACCGGACAATAACGGAGGCCTGCCGTTAGAGCGCTCAAACGGCTGCGGCACTTCAACAACGACGGAGATCATCCTGGATGTTTTATCGACCTGGCCTGTTGTTCGGGTCACATAGCCGTTCCAGGTGTGCTCGGCGCCGGCAAAGTCGGCTTTTACCACAGCGCGTACGCTCCTGGTTAAAGCCCTGGTGCCATTGAGCGCAAGCGAATTCTCAAAGATGTCAAACCACGCCAGCTCTTCATCCTCAAGGGGTATCTCTATCTCGACCGACTCGATTCCGTATGCGACAGCTACGGGCTGGCCGGCGACCACATATTGGCCGAGGTCAACCTTTTCACTGATTATCAGGGCGTCAAACGGCAAAGAAAGACTTGTTCGCTCAAGCCTCAATTGTGCGGTCGCGAGCTGCGCCCTGGCCGATTCCAGGGCAGCCCTCGCCTGCCGAATCTGTGGTTCGCGCAAGACCAGCGATGAAGCCGGCTCGGTGTCCGGGTGTAACTGCTCCCACTCCCTGTGTGCGACCTCCGCCTCAGCCACCTCTATATCAAGCCTGACCTGAGCATCAGCGACAACAGCGTTGGCCTGCTGGACGGCTAATTCATAGTCCCTTGCATCTATTTGCAGTATCTGTTCTCTGGCAGGGATAAGTCCACCTGCCTTAAGCCCAGGGTTGATAGAAACCACCTTGCCGGGAACCTCAGGCACGATTTCAACCTCGACCTTCGGACTTACGGTTCCGTAACCACGAATGACCATTTGAATGTCCCGGACGTTCAATTGCTCAACCTTCACTAATGGCGCCAGGATTTCTTGTTTCATTCGCTGCGGCGGTCTTCGAGATTTAATCAGAATAAACGCAAGCAATACCCCCAGGGCAAGTATGCATAGGCAAATTGTCAACTGTTTACGGCGGACGGCGAATTTCTTAACCGCTTGAGCCACTTTAATGAATACATTTTTAACCACGCAAAGCACTTCTTTGAAAACAGCTTTCGTTTGATTTTTTGCTACCATATAAGCAATCCTCTTTCTATCCGGCTTTTTCTTCATCAGTCCAGTCACCACCCAAGGCAAGAAAAAGATTGACTCTTGTGGTCCAAATTTGGCCTTTGAGAATAGTCAATTCTTCCTCAGCCATTCTGCGTCGCCGCTCCGATTCGAGAACCGTCAGGATCACTGCAATGCCGCGTTGATATCGCCGCTTTGAAAGCTGCTCAGCGGCTTTGGCCTCCTTGAACCGGCGCTTGGCGTGCTCAAGCTGGTTTTGCAACATCTGCTCACCAACCAGGGCATCCTCCACTTCCCGCATAGCTGTCAGAATTGTACCGGCGTAATTAGCTGCTAATTCAGCATAACGGGCCTCGGCAGCTTTGATTTGTGCCCGCAGCTGTCCGCCCTTGAAGATGGGCTGAGCGAGACGGAGGATTGCTGAATAAATCTCCGTCTTGTCCGTCCAAATGTCTTCCCATTGGTCGGCACTGCGACCGGTACTGGCAGTAAGGGTCAGGTCTGGAAATAATTGCGCTATACTGACGCCAATGCGTTCGTTTGCCGCGCGCAAATCCAACTCGGCAGCCCTTACATCGGGTCGGCGGTCGAGCAGCGATGCGGGGAGCCCAATTGGAACATGTTCCAAATCCGGCAAGTCAGGTAATGTTTCGGACAGAGACTCGAATGCACCCGGCCGACGGGCCAGGAGAACATCGAGCGCGTGCTGGGCCATTATGAGCGATAGCTCAACAGCAGGCTCAAGAGATTTTGAGGCTTCCAGATTCTCACGAGCCAGCCTTACGTCAACCGGCCCAATGAGGCCTTCACCGTAGCGACGTTCGACAATCTCCAGGGTGTCGCTGCGACTTTCCGTGTTTGCCCGTGCTATGGCCAGACGCCTCTGGATAGTTGCGATATCGATTCTGGCCTTGATTACGGTGGCGATTATTGAATTAATGAGGGCCTGCTCGGTTGCTTCGGCGGCAAGCATATCGACCCAGGCCGCCCGTTTTGCACGTCTGAGCTTGCCAAACAAATCCAGTGTGTAGACCACGGAGATATCATGTGCCCAGGTCGTGTTCATTACATTGAATCTGCCTGTACCAAAGCTAAAGGAACGCTTGCTCCGGTCACGACTCAAATTGTAGGACACATCCGGCCACAGTCGGCCGCTACTTTGAGCGAGCGCCGCCTGGGCCTGCAGCACCCTTGCTGCGGCTGCTTTTAGGTCATAGTTGTTTTCCAATGCCTGACGCACGAGAACTGTCGTTGTCGGGTCGCCGAACTGCTCCCACCATTTGTCAACCCACCCGAGGTCATTGACGTCTTCGCTGTGTCTTCCGGCGCGAACATAACCGACGTCGCCATCTGCAGCGGTTCCCGGCCTTGAATACTTGGGTCCGAGCATACAGCCGGCAAGCATTGCAAAACTCAAACTAAGAAACAACCAACAGATTGAAATTAGCGGTTTTTTCATTCAGTCTTTCCCTCGGCATAGGCCCGAATCCCGGCAGCAGAGAATTCGACAATGTGATTAACTGCTTTAGTCAGGTCCAGCATTGGCATATCCGGACTATCAGTCTGCTCAAACATAGCTTTAACGCGGGCTGCATGTATTAGTTGCCCAACAATAGAAAATACGACCAACGGGATCTTCGATTCTTGCAAGGACGGGCAAATTCTCAGCAAAGCCTCCCGCATGGCGGCCATAGTAGGTTTGATAACCTCCTCGACGAGCATGTTCGCAGGCAGGTGCTGGTCAAGCATCTCGCGGGCCATAATCCTGATAAGTCGATGAGATTTGCTTTCATCCACCAGCGGCCCAATAAATGCATCTGCAAACGACCTGAGTAGATCTTCCAATTGAGGCTTGCCGCCATTTTGAGACATTACATTGTTGATACTTGCAAGGCGGGCGTCGCGCATAACAAGTAGATAACGGCGCCAAACCTCGGTGTACAACTTGTTTTTTCCGCCAAAATAGTAGTTGACGGCTGCAATATTGCAGTCAGCCGAGGCAGCGATATCGCGAACACTTGTGCCCTCAAAACCGTGCTCGGAGAAAAGCTCTTCTGCGGCGTCAAGCAGCCGGTCCTGAACAGATTTATCGGAACCAGAATTCCCTTCTTTTTGCCTTGAAATCGCCATTTTAGGCCTCCCAAACAGTCGTTTCATACAGAAGTTTAAAACATTTGTTTGAACATGTCAAGTATTTTTTTAATTTTTTTTGCCGGAATTTTCGGCGGGCGGGATTCCTCTATTTTAGGGTTTCTTTTAGTGGGGTTCAGGGTAAAACGAATTGGTAAATAGCGAGTTAAGATGAAAAACTAACGACAAAAGAGAGCGGATACCCGTCTGTCGCGGGTACCAGGTTTGGCTTGACGGCAATTACAGTTTTGGATATTGTAATGGGCTGAAAGTGTGACGCTGATGAGCAAGGCTAAAGAAATAAACGATAAGGGGCAAGATAAGGAAGAATCCATTCCCACCGCCAGCATGGGTGGTTCAGCGGTCGGACTGGGTGGCCAGATCGGCCCCTATAAGCTGCTCAGCATCCTGGGCGAAGGCGGTTTCGGAGTGGTCTACTTAGCTGAGCGGCAGAGACCAGTCAAACGCCGGGTGGCGCTAAAGGTCATCAAGCCGGGCATGGATACCAAACAGGTCATCGCCCGCTTCGAGGCTGAACGCCAGGCTTTGGCCCTGCTGGAACACCCAAATATCGCCCACGTCTTCAATGCCGGAACCACTGATGCCGGTCGACCATACTTCGTAATGGAATACGTCAAGGGCATCCCTATCACCGAACACTGCGACCGGCACAAGCTGACCATCGAGGAGCGTCTTAATCTTTTCCTGCGGGTCTGCGAGGCAGTCCAGCACGCCCACCAAAAGGGCATTATCCACCGGGACATCAAGCCAACAAACATACAGGTATGCATTGAGGGCGAGAAAGCGGTGCCTAAGGTCATCGATTTCGGCGTGGTCAAGGCCATCAGTCAGCCGTTGACGGAGCGGACGCTGGTCACCGAGCAGGGCCAGTTTGTCGGCACGCCTGAGTATATGAGT
>JAUXAB010000097.1 GCA_030615025.1 Phycisphaerae bacterium
CTTCGACGTATTTAATTCTTTCCTTCAGTGCCTTCCGGTCAAAACAGAAACGCTTATCATACCCCCTCGTCCACACCCTTCCCTCATATCCGGATTTCTGTAGTGCCTTCCTCCCTGCATTCTTGTAGTAACCCACAAGCACACCGATTGGAACTTCAACATACTCACACGCAATGTGCACATGATTCGAACATACCGCGATGGCGCGTATATTCTGTTTGAAATGCTTTGCCGCCTCCAGGATTGCCTCCCGCACAATCTCTTTCGCTTTGCCTCGCAAACGCACCGGCGCCCCTTTCAGCTTCTCCTCGCAATCCATTTTTAGCGCAACATTTTCTCCTCGGACTTCCCCATCCTTGACAAATCCCTTCTTTCTACCCTGCAACCAGGTGCCATAAGTCGTCCACGTTAACATATATCCCACAGTTTTTGGCATACCCAAATTCTACCCTCCGACCACTGGCCCCGCCGGTGGTTGTATTTAGCCCCGTCCTCTCAGACTGTGTCATAATTCAAAAATCACCACGATCACCTTTGTTTTTCATTCAAAATCGACGGTAAAATCTGTAAAATCTTAATTGTGACACAGCCTGTCTGGGCGGGGGTGCTACTAAGAAAAGTGTTACCTATGTACTCGGTTTAATATGTTACCTATGTATCGGTTGACAAAACCTCACTTCCCCAGCCATCATACTCTCCGCAGAAACGTTTTGCGATCACATCAAACCAGGCGCTTGTTTCAAGTATTGTTTCTCTTTCTGGGACCATACTTTTTGACGCACAGCAGGCCCATACGGGCTTCGAGAAAAACCTCCGCCACCACGGCGGCGACACGGGATCGACCCTAACCACATAGCCTTCCCTCTCGATTTCACTTACAGCCGACTTAGCCTGTTTTTCTGATGGAAAATACAAAAAGAAGTCCACCGTATGCGGTTTACTAAGTTCTGACCCAAGCTCTTTCAACTTACGCAGTACGGCTAAATCTCTTTCATCTCGCGCTCCCATAAGAACTCAGCATCCCAACAATGCGACTCACCGGCGCCGCACGCGCGGCGTCCGAGTCCAGCCGTTCTATCCTGCGTAGCCTCGCGCGAAGCAGGGCTGGTTCGGTTTAACTTTCGTATCTCGTATCTCGTGGGCTATTATGGTCTGTATTGTCGCCAAAGGCAAGGAAAAATCGCCCCGTTCTTTTTTAGCTATTGAAACTTTCCGCTTAATAGAAAAGTGCAGTTTTTATACTAATTTAGTTTATCAATCGTCTTTAACCGTATTGGCTCGAATTCATCTCCAGGCAGCCAGGAAGGCATTTCATCTTTATTTGCTAATTTCAATGCCACTTGAAATATAAGATGTAAGTCCTCTATACATCCGAATAAATCCCAATTAGCATTATATTCATCTGAAGGCTGATGGTAATGAGTAGCAATCCAGTCTTCAACTTTTTTTTGCCCCCATCCCTTTGGCCGGCCTATGAAATCTTGTCCCCCTGATAACCAAAGACAGGGAACTCCAATTTTTGCAAAAGAGAGCTGATCACTTCTATAGAAAAAACCTTGCTCTGGCATGGGGTCAGGTAGGGCGATTCGTCCTTGAATTTTTACGACCTCTTTGACTTCTGCATCGATAGTGGACTTATTTGAACCGACTATTGAGATATCCCGTGTCTTTCCCCAAATGTTAACGCAATCAATATTTATATTCGCAGCAATCTTTCCGGGCGCAAATGTTGGATTTTCGGCATAGTACTGAGAACCCAGCAAACCCGATTCTTCTCCATCTACAGCGATAAAAACAAGAGTTCGCCTCGGTGAGTTATCCAGTTGTGAAAATGCTTGTGCCAGAGTTAAGATTGAAGCAACGCCCGAAGCATTATCCCGGGCGCCGTTATAAATAGAATCTCCGTCTACCGCTTTTCCTACGCCGATATGGTCATAATGGGCGGTAAATACAATCGCCTGTTCTCGTAATTCCGGGTCACTACCTTCAATCACACCTGCAACGTTAGTCGCTTTTATTTTGCGATATGTACAGTAGAGACTGCCACTGACCGTTACTCCTAAGGGCACAGGTTTGAATCTTCTATCTTCTGCAGCTAATCTTAATTCATCGAGATTTTTGTCACCCAATTCTGCGATTTTGTAGGCCGCTTCCTCTTTAATCCAGCACTTATATATTAGACCAGATTGTTGACTTTGAGGAAGCTCAAACTGGGTTCCCGACCAGCTTGTTTGTATAACCTTCCAGGGATATCCTGCCGATGCAGTTGTATGAATAATGATTGCGCCGATTGCTCCCATACGGGCTGCTTGCTCATATTTGTAACTCCATCGACCGTAATATAGTCTTGCTTTACCTCCAAAAAAATTTGGGTCACCTGTATCAGGGTCGTTATTCATAATCAGCAGTACTTTCCCATTTACATCGACATTTTTATAATCATCCCAATTATATTCTGGGGCCTGAATGCCATAACCGACAAAAACCAGTTCGGCATTTTCTATTTTGATTTGTTCTTTTTGTACGCCGGGAAAAGCAATAAATTCATCATAAAATCTAAAATCAAACTCTCCACGCCTGCAAGAGATTTTTAGTTGCACCTCCGGCTTTATATTGATTTCAATCACATCAAATTTCTGATGATAACTTGAGTCTTTAAAACCGCCCTTTAGTCCTAACAGTTGCATCTGGTTTGCTATATAAAGTTGTGCTATTGTACTGCCAACACTTCCAATAGCTCGTCCGCCCAGCAAATCGTCACTTAGAAAACTGATGTGAGATTTGAGAGTATTATCATTAATCGATTTTTGCGAGCGGATTAACTCAGGTTGGGCTGATAACAATATAGAAATAATCATAACAGTAACAAAGAGCCATATACATCTTTTATGCCATTCAAACATTTCAAACCTCAATGATACGTATAGAATACTTGTTCACTTTATTCTTCCCCAGCTCCGCTGGGGATCAAAATTCTATCCGTTGTGGGTCATTTTTACCATAGTGTGCAAACTACTGCTTATATGGTTTCCGTATAACGAAAAGCTCACCGGCCACCACGCCTTGCTTCGCAAAGCGAAGCTGTGGGGGTCCGAGTCCAGCCGCTGGTTCGGTAATATCTTCTTTCAGTCACATATCTAACTTTAATCTCATCGTTCTGTCAGAGACCTCCCCCCAAAAATAGGCCGCCGCTGTTATTCGGTAGGGGGCCGTTTCTTCTGGGAGCGTGAACTTTTGGCCTCGTGGTTCAAGGCGGAATATTTCTTGGCTAATTCAACTACAGCGTCATCGCTCTTGTCCACGTATAGTTCAAGCCAGTGGCCCTTCACACCTTCCTTTGCAATGCGGATACCCGCCGCCAACCGTCCGCGATGGTCACCACCGGCACGATCTCCGGCTGCCAAAGCGGCCATTAGCCGGTCGGCAAGACTTCCTTGAGTTTCTTCGTAGGCCCTGGCCATAGCGAAGATTACCTCTCGCCCGACCAGCGTGTTACCCTGGCAGGCGTAGTACTTGCCGGATACAGCTCCCCACCACACACCCGATGGATCGGCCTTGGCGGGATTACGGTTCGCAGCCCGGCCGGACATATCAATAATAGCCAGTTGGCGTTTATCGCGAAGAGCATCATTATCCAATAGTTCGCCTAAAACCCGCTCTGGTAAATGACCCTTGGCAAGCATCTCCAGCGCAAGCTCTCCCCATTCCGGATTATGCCAATGCTGCGTGCAGAATGCTCCGACGCCTGCCCGCACATAGGGTACAATTTTCCCGACAGCCGGATACTTGCTTGCCACAGCCGCACCACAAACACCTGTCTCGGGTTCGACTGCTACTATAGAGAATGTGCCGGTCACGTTTGTTTCCGACCAGCTATGCTGTCTTGAATCTTGCGCGCACGATGGGCATAGCCCTGCAAGCATAATCAACAGAATTGAATTCCTAACCATCGCGTCCTCCAATTATTCTTTATATACTTTCCGCACAACCAAAATCTCACCAACTACTGTTCATGTTATCCTTTGAATATTTGAATCATCGAATTTGTTTCGGATTTAGGAATTAGGATTTCGGATTTCAAAATGTAGCGTGTGCACTGCACGCCATTTTTCTTCATCATTTGAAATTGGCTTTGATTGGGTTTGAATTGGGTTTGTTTGGGTTTGTTTTGCCGGAGCCCGAAATCGCAGTATTTTTCATAATCCTTTGCTGTAAAGAGGTTTGTATTGTTTTTTGTCGTTTCGAAATTTGGGTTTGTTTTTTCGGGGCCCAAAAGGGCGGTTTATTTTCATAACCCACTGTTAAAATAGAAGTTACGTTCATTTTGGCCTTTTTGAATTTGGCTTTGTTTGGGTTTGTTTGGCTTTGTTTTTTCCCGCGTTCACCAAGTGTCTTTTTTTCATAATCCTTTGTTAATACCTTATTTACGTTCATTTGACTTTTTCGGAATTTGGCTTTGTTTTGCATAAAAAGTCTGATTTGTAAAGCGCTCATGACATCTGTAGATGTATCTCTACAGTTGTAGAGGGCCAATTAGTCGTTAGTCGATAGTATTTAGTATATAGCCGGTTGAGGCCGGGACGGCCGGCATTATTTATTGACCACAGATTACAGATTGAAATTTTCAAAACTTTGCCTTGCTTGCCAAATAAAGGTTTATGTGCGTGCCCCGCACCAATTTAGCTTAGGCTTGCGCCTAATTGGTGCGGGACGATTCGTGCGGTTCTCCGCTATATCTATCGCCTACTGGCGTCTGGCGTTTACCTTCTGGCAAACATGCTGGAATTTTAACACATTTCCAAAAAATAGTCAACAAAAAAAAACAAAAAAGAACTTTTTTTTGCCCGCTTATTTAAAAAATGCGACGTCTTTTATCGCCTTAATATCGGTTAGCCCCGCCTGCCCCTCAGGGGATCTTTGGCCGGGGTGCCTACGCGAGGATCGCTTTGCTTGCCCCCTTGTTTAGAGTGTTTTACACTCTAAGGGGGTCCTTCCCCAGCTCCGCTGGGCGGGTCAATCTTTTCTTCCTGATAACCTACACTCCGATACCCTGATACACTGTTCTCCATTTATCCTTCCCGCATAACTTTTCGGCTCTGTTAGCTGTGCACTCGATGCTATGGTTAGATGCAGTTTATTTGTGGTACATAAATATACCCATCTTGCTTATTGCCAAAAGTCTGACTACGAACATTCTGTTTGAATAAGGCAGCAGTATAAGCACATATTATCGAATCCAGTGCATCTTCGTTTTCTTTTAATAATTTACCTTTAAGGTTGTTGATTTTTGTTGGTGAAATAAATCTTTTTAGATGATTTGGAATTTCAAGCATTAGAATCAAAGACTTGCTCAACTTAGAAATAAGGTTTGCAAGATATATTTGGCCGCAACGCCGTATTGCAACTCTGCCTCTTTTATAAAGTATTCGTTCGCTCAATCCAAAGATTTCAATAATAGCAGGATGAGGATAACATTCGATTATGAATTTGTCAGATAAGGATGCGTGAGAGTATCCTTTTAGAATGAGTTTTTTCGCCAAATCCACGCTAGCAGGATTATGATAAAGAGTAAGATTGCAGCTATGACAAGAGGCTTTTTTGCTGCCGTAGTACGAACTCAAAAGACCCTCGCAAGTTCGTTGCCCGGAATAGTTGTTAATAATCAGTGGAGCATCAATTGCTATGCCAAAAATGTCTGAATGGTAAAATAATACTTTAGTTACTTCTTCGATTGTCTTTAATGGAGTAATTATATCGATTATGTAAAAGTGATTCTTTTGCAATTCTCCAATGGTCACAGCTGAGTTAGTTCCTTCTCCCTTCCAACCAAAATCTATACCCGCAAGCTTCATTGATTATTGCATCCAACAATGCAACTCAGAACTCAGCAGAACCGCGTACGCCGCGCAGCCGCTGGCTCGGTTCAATTCTCTTATCTTTTATCTCACATCTTATTATCCACGAAATTCCCCCCAAACACAAGAATTTTTCGTCGTTCGTTTCTCGTAAATGAAAAATCTCAGCTAACATTTCCTTCGGACTGTTCGGATTGGCTCTTGTTGCTAACATTACTCACTTGTCTACTGTGCCTCCTCGTATCAAATCCATGCTTCAAGAAGGCGGTGACTATCAAAGCTCCGCCGATAAGGGACACCAAAACAGTGTCTGATGGCTTCCAGCCGGCAACGGCCCGACCTTTGAGGGAGCCCCATGTGCGCACAAGCAGTGTCGGATTTAACTCATTCGCAGCCTCGTTGGCCTTTTCTACTTTGGCAACTAACGAGTACTCTGTTTCCGGTTGGAGTATAGGTAAACCCACAGCATGTTGGTAGCGGACGTGGTCCTTAAAGGCCCAGGCTTTGAGATCTGAGGCACACACGGTCCCTTTCGACAGCACGTGCTCGCCTTTGACAAGTTGCCATGAGATCTTGAAGTCCTTTCTATAGAGTGACCTTTCGGTGACGTCAGGAGGGATGAATTTGTTCTTCCCGCGATACTTGATGAAGTCCCCGCGCAGTGGAGCACGCAGTGTAAACCGAATATGATGTGTCCTAGCAATGATTGGTACAAACGTCCTCGAGCACGTGTTTTTTTCACTGAGATCAAGAGCAACGTCGGCTCTCCATGCGTCGATTCTGTTTTCACACCACCTCAACCACGAAGATCGACCTTGAATCCCAATAGCCACGGCCAACACAGCTACGCCGGCCGTCCCCAGTACTATTGGGCGGACCTTTATGTTGCTGCGCAACGTTCGTACCACTTCCCGAATCCTAACTAAGGTGCGGCTCTCACGCGTGATACACCGTCTCGCCGTGCAGCCGCTGGTTCGGTTCAATTTTCATTTCTATTATCTCTTGTCCTATTATCCCCACCATTCTCCCCAAACGCAAGCAAAATCAAATTTTCTACAAGTGTTTATATGGAAAATCCGGATTTATTCTATTTCTTCTCTGCGTTCTCAGCGTTCTCCGCGATTAAAAATTCGTGTAATTCGTGGCAAAAAAATGCTGTTAATCCTGTTATCCTGTCTGATTTTTCTTTGTGTCTTACTGCCTTCGTGGCAAAAACTACAAAGCTCTGAGTTCTCGGCGGTTAATCTTTTTTCACACGACGGAAATACAGCGCTTACACAAATCGGGATGCTTACTGTCGGCCCCAACGCTCGGCCAGAGGTTCCAGCACCGCTGGCATTTTTTATAACTGCTTTTCTGTGCTGCAACTGTCGTTTCGCCCGCGCCCTGTTGAAGCTTAACCTCGCTGACTATGCACAAAGCTGCAAATTGCTCAAGTCCAAACTCATTTAGAACCCTGGCCAATTCTTCATCGTCGCAGTAAATGGTCACGCTTGCTTCCTGATTGCTTGCAATCTTTTTCTCTTGTCTCAAACCCTCCAGCACCCGCAAAACCTCGTCACGCAGCCCCATCAACTTTTGCCACCGTCCCTCTTCGCCGCGCCGGTCAATGGACTCATCAACTTTTGGCAACTCAGCCAGATGAACGCTTTCAACTCTCGTCCCTCGTCCCTCGTCCTTCGTCCCTCGTCCTTCGTTCTTCGGGTCACGGGTCACGCCTTTCATCGCCGCCCATGCTTCCTCTGCGGTGTGCACAAGTATAGGCGCCAGCATTCGAACAAGGCTGTCCACTATCCTGTACATTGCCGTCTGGGCGCTGCGCCGCGACAAACCATCGGCCGCATCGCAGTAAAGTCTGTCCTTGAGCACATCCATATAGACACTGCTCATCTCGACTGTGCAGAAGTTATAAAGATACGAAAACACCCTATGAAAGACAAAGTTCTCGTAGCCTTCCGTTACGTTCGCAATCAGCTTCTGCAGCTGCTGCATTGCCCACTTATCGATCTCAAACATATCTTCGTAAGCTATCGCTTCTTCATTCGGGTCAAAATCATCAATATTGCCAAGCAGGTATCGCAGCGTATTCCTGATTTTCCGGTACGCGTCTTGTGTTCGTCCTATTAACTCATCGGTGCACCGTATATCTTCCTGGTAATTCACGCTCGCCACCCACAGCCGCAGAATATCCGCGCCATATTTTTCCACCTCCTCTTGGGCGTTAACGTAGTTGCCTAACGATTTTGACTGCTTCATCCCGTTCTCGTCAACGGTAAAACCGTGCGTCAAAACACTCTTGAACGGCTCTTTGCCCGTCGCCCCAAGGGCCGGCAGAAGTGACAGTTGAAACCAACCACGATGCTGGTCCGAGCCTTCCAGGTATAAATCAACCGGCACGGGCCAGCCCGCTTTTTTTACACACACGCTGTGCCAGCTGCACCCCGCTTCGAACCAGACATCGAAGATGTTTTCTTCCTTCTCCAGGTCATCGAAGTCAAATCCGTCCGGCAATTCAAAATCATCACCTAATATCTGCCGCGGCGAGTCCGTAAACCAGCTGTCCGACCCATTCTTGGCAATATGCTTGGCAACAGCCAATACAGACTCCCTGTTCATCAAACTCTGCCCATCAGAATTCACAAACGAAGGCAGAGGGAGTCCCCAGCTCCGCTGTCTGCTGATACACCAGTCCGGCCGAGTCTCCAGCATCCCAGCAATCCGTTTCTGGCCCCACGCAGGAATCCATCTCACTTCTGCAACACGCTCCAGCGCCAAATCCCGCAAACTCTTACCGACGCCGGGCAATTCCTTGTCAACGCTGATAAACCACTGCTCCGTCGCCCTGAAGATGACAGGTCCCTTGCTCCGCCAGCAGTGTGGATAGCTGTGCGAAATCTCGCCCTCGGCAAAGAGCAGACCCTTTTCTCGCAAATGGTTGTTTATAGCAGTGTCAATCTCCAAAACTTTTCGTCCCCGCAGCCAATCCGGCACCGTATCATCATATCGCCCATCGTCCATCACCGGAGAATAAACCGCCAGTTCGTACTTCTGACCGGACACAAAGTCTTCAAGCCCGTGTCCTGGTGCAGTATGTACGAGTCCCGTCCCATCGGCCGTCGTGACGTACTCAGCCGAAATCAGCATATACGCATCTTTGTCCGTCGGATTATCATCCACAAACGGATGCTCGTATCGTAACCCTTCGAGATTCTTGCCCTTTATTGATTTTTTGCTGACAGTATATTGTCCTTCTCCTAAGCCAGCCGCAGCGACCACCGCCTCAATACGGTCTTCTGCTACTAACGACACAAACTTGTTACCGTCCTTTTCGTAAATCAGCGTCGTGTAATCCAGATGAGGATGCACCGCTATAGCCAGGTTTGCCGTCAGCGTCCACGGCGTCGTAGTCCATATCATAAAGCAAACCTTCACGTCCCTCGTCCCTCGTTCCTCGTCCCTCGTGACGACTCCGAGCTCGACCAGGCGCTCAACGCTTTCTTTGGCAACAGGAAAATTCACAAAGATACTCGGCGATCGAATCTCCTTATATTCCAATTCAGCTTCCGCCAGCGCCGTCTCGCATCCAATCGACCAATGAATCGGCTTAAGCTGCTTATAAACCAGTCCTTTCTCGACCAGCTCTGCAAATACTTCAAGAATCCCCGCCTCGTACTTCGGCTCAAAAGTAAGATACGGCTTATCAAAATCGCCGAATATCCCAAGCTCTTGAAACTGTTTGCTTTGTATCTTCACGTATTTGCTCGCATATTTCTTACAGGCCTTGCGGATATCCGGCTTGCTCATCCGGCGCACTTTATCGCCAAGCTCCGCTACGACCTTTGCTTCGATAGGCAGGCCGTGGCAGTCCCAGCCCGGCAGATAAGGCGCATCGAATCCCGTCATAGTCTTGTACTTAACGACCATATCTTTGAGCACCTTGTTGATAACGGTCCCCATATGGATATCGCCGTTAGCGTAGGGCGGCCCATCGTGCAGGATATACAACGGAGCGCCGCGACGGGCCTCTCGTATCTTGCCGTAGATATTCTTCTTCGCCCACTCCTTGCGAAGCTGTGGCTCACGCTGAACAAGGTTCGCCTTCATTGAAAAGCTCGTCTTCGGCAGGCACAAAGTATCTCGATAACCTTTATCAATCGCGGATTTCACGGATTCTTGCTTTTTATTTTTTTCCTTTTCCGACATCTAACAAATCCTTAAAAAGTCTAAAAAATCAAACGGCTTATGGCAAATACTCTAACTGTCATTGTCAATATTAGCAATTGTCATTTCGACCGAAGCGATGCGTAGCATCGCGGAGTGGAGAAATCTATTTTTACAATTACTTCCCGTATCATCCTGTTATCCTGTCCAGGAATAGAAAAAGCCTTCCGGAGTTAGCTGCTCTGGAAGGCTTTCGATACCTGATGGTATACCTTTCTCAGGGCAGCTTGAGCTTCTCCGCAATAATTATGATAATCGCAATGTTTTTGTTTCTGTTCATAACTGTCTCGTATTTCGTATCCAGTATCGAGCATCCAGTACTTACCATAATACTCGGCCGATGTCAAGCACAGGTTTAAAAAAATGCTGCGAGCTTGTTGCGAGTTGTCCCCATTTTTATTATCGACTAAAGACCGGTTTTGGCTTTGAGTCAATATATTCCCGGAATAAACCGATACTTCACTTGTTGCAAATAGTCCACGTATGAATTGTTATGCGACATAATATCTTCTTCGTACTTTGCTCGTTTATCATAGAGAACTATAATAACCATTAAAAGCAAGGTATTGTAAATCGAAGGATTTTTCAGCACATATCCCAATTTGATGATAATCGACGATAGGTACATGGGATGCCTGACAATCTGATATACATATTCCGTCTTTACATGCCTCAAGGCGGGTAAAAAATCATAACTCCTTCCGAGTATAAGTGCTGCCACGATTCCTAAGAAAAGCGCGAATAATATGAGGACATCAGCCGTAAACAATAAAATAGGGTTACTGTTCGTACCTTCCCTGAAAAAAAAGAAGCCAGAGAAAGAAGTAATCAGGGCAACCGTCCAATGGATGAGATTCATACTCACCACGGCTGGTTTTATTCGAATCAAGAAAAGCAACGAAATTGTCACGTTGTAGATAAGCCACAACAATTCAGTGAAATCAAAGCCTTTTAGAAGCGCCCGTGCGTGAATGAAAGTGAAAAATCCCCAAAATAAACATAACAGGAAACTAAAGGTAAAGCTTTTAAGAAACGACTCAATTGTAGTATTTTTTATTTCCACGAAGGACTACTATATGGTTTCCGTATAAAAACCCAAATAACGTCACCCCCATACTAAGCCATAATACTCGGCCGATGTCAAGGGAAAGTTTAGAAAAAAGGGAACCACAGATTTCACAGATTGACACGGATTTATAAAGCCACAGAGGAGACAGAGGACGGAAGACAGAAGTCAGCTTTTGATGCCTTCTCTGTCATTCCGAGCGCAGTCGAGGAATCTATTAAAAATTGTCATTGCGAGGAAATACCTACCTGCCTATAAGGCAGCGCGGCAATCTCAAACCCAACTAAAAACTAAGCACTCAAAACTAAAGGCTTTCCGCAGACCCGTGTCTCAATTTTCTTCCCGATGACGATTGCGGGTACCACGCCTTCTGGTCTTCTTCTGAAGTATTCTCCCATGACCAGTGATTTCACGGACCTTGGCTTCAAGGACGATGTT
>JAUXAB010000112.1 GCA_030615025.1 Phycisphaerae bacterium
TTGGCTTTTTCGAGCGCCTCGACAAGCTCGCAGGATGTGTTGAACGAGTGTCTGCCGCCGGGCTCGTGACAGGTGATGCGCCACAAATCGGTGTATTCCTGATTCGACGCCTTTAGAAGTTCGTCAAGGCTTCCCAGCAGCTTCTTGGCGGTGCGATAGTTCTTGAATCGCACCTCCCTAGCGCCATTGGATAGGGCCAGATACATCTTGTCCCGACGCCCCGCAAGGGCCTTGCTGTAGGCAATCACCTCGTTGCCCCAGCAGGCGTCGAGATAATTGATACCGACGTCGATACAGCGGCTCACGACTTCGCTGCGGTTCTGGGCGAAAGTTTTGCCCGTGGCGTCGAGCACTTTGTTGATACGTTTCCAGTGTCCGCCAAGGCACACGACTGAAATCCAAAGCCCGGTTTTCCCCAGCCTCCTATACTCCATATTTGGGTTATAGCTGAGGGTTTTCCTGATGGCCGACTCAGCGTAGGTGTTTTGGGTCCCTACGGCGCCGAGGCCCACGGCCAGACCCGCTGCGGCCACAGCGCTATCGCGCATAAACTTCCGCCGGGTAACTTGTTTATTCTCCATCGTTTGCCTCCTTATTCAATTCGCCTTGCTTTACTGATGCCAAATTCCAGTATCCGGCATCGAGCATCAAGTAGAATAACCGAATCCTGTGAAAATGTCAACGCCATTTACAGATTTTAGACAGTAATTCACACGATAAAACAAGAAAAAATCGACATTCGGCTGAGCTCAGTCGAAGTCCTGTCAATTAAAAGGTAAGCCGAAAACACACCGAGACCGGTGGTGCAGGAATATACGGATGACCTTCTCCCCCCTGCCGAACGGCAGCTAATAACAAGCCCAGGTTGTTGTAATCAAAACGGTCGGTTTAAGTTACTTTGATAACGTCCTTTCCTTTAGAAGATTCCTTCCTTTTGGTGTAATTTTGCACCTTCCAACAGCATCTATAACAATGTAGTCGTCTCTACCTAACAACCTGCATATAAGCTGGGCATAGTAATGACCAATTCTCATCATATCAGCCAGTACTGTATAATGGACCACTCCTCCTTGTGAAATATCGGCAAGCGCTTCTCGCGCCAGGCTTACCATCTTAATCACATCCTTGTAACGCTGATTTACGCTGGTATTTGCACCGGAAAGAACAGCCCCTAAGCAGCGCTAAAATTGTTAGCGGCCTACCCTACTAACCGCTCAAAATAAACCTCGGCGAACCGGATTGCCGGCCTTGCTGACCGGCAACCCACAAGCAGCGTTCCCAACCCCTCCTCCCCCCCATTTATCATTACTTAATATCCTGTTAGTATCCGGCAGTAGAACCAAAGCCTTGTTTTCCACTCCAAAGATGCCTTTACGCATAAAACTCGGTTTTGCCGCGTCTTAATTAAGGTTTTATCAGCCAAATCAAAGAAAAAAGCAAATGGGATTTTCCTGAATTTAGCCTTCGCAAATCCTAATATCGGACTGGCAAACCCCCTTTATCGAACGGGCAAAACCCTAATTATAAACCTATAGCGCCCCCATTTTCAGGTCAGCAAAAAGATAACACACCAATATATATGATATATCGGCACACCGAGACACGCTTTTCTTGAGTTTTGTGTGCAGATATTCACGGACTTAGGTCGAGATACCGACACGAAACCACGATATTAATACCGATAAGGGCGTTTCGCAAGGCTTGCGGATTGGCATCCCCCCGTTTGGAGCGCTCATTATTCCACGGAGGTCAGACCTTCGTGGATGGCAATCTTGGTAAGTTCAGCTATGCTGTGGACATGCAGCTTTTCCATAATCTTACGTCGGTTTGCCTCGACGGCCTTGGTACTTACGTGCAGCACAATCGCAATCTGCTTCGTGGACTTGCCTTCGGCTAACAGTTGAAGAACCTGGCGTTCTCTATCCGTGAGGATTTCTAACGGCTGATTGGCGTCGGTCAACAAACGCTCTACATAGTCGCCAATTACCATGCCGGTTATTTGGCGGCTAAGGTAGGCGCCCCCGCCGATTACGATTCGTATCGCTTGAACCAGCTCATCAAACAAACATTCCTTCAATACGTACCCTGACGCCCCTGCCTTAAGCATGTTGGCGACAAACCGTTTATTGGAATGTATTGACAGAGCAATCACCTTGACTTTAGGGAACTTGCTAACAGTCTGCTGCGTAGCATCGACGCCGTTCAGGTTTGGCATGGTTATATCCATAACGACTATGTCAGGGACGAGCTCCCGCACAAGGTCAAGCGTTTTTTGTCCGTCTTCGGCTTCGCCAACTACTTCCATATCCGGCTGCTTCTCAAGCAGCGAACACAGACCCTCGCGCACGATTCCGTGGTCGTCGACCAATAAAATTCGTGTGCTCATATTTTTCTCCCTTCGGCATTTTTCTCGCTTTTAAGCGGCGCCATTATCGTAACCTTAGCTCCATGGCCGGGTTCGAACTCAATCTCAAGATGGCCCCCTAACTCCTCCAATCGCTCCTGAATACTAAAAAGTCCAAATCCGTTTGTTTCGAGTCCGATTGACGCTACCTCAGCAGGGTCAAACCCAACCCCATCGTCTTCAACACTGACGCTTATCTGGCTGCCAACTTTGCGAATAGAAACTTTTACTTTATGTGCGTGCGCGTGCCTGACAACATTGGTGAGCAGCTCTCGCACATCGCGGAACAAAAGGATGCGAATATCGTCATCCAGCGGCTTGGGCAGCCCATCATCTTCAAACTCAGCTTCAATACCGTGCTTTTTCTGGATTTGTTCGCTAAGCCATTCGGCCACAGCCTCCTCAAAACCTAACAGAGCCAATAGTGGAGGATGGATCCCATAGATCAACGACCGCGTCTCCGCAATCGTCCGGCCGAGCGAGTTACAGACCTCGTCCAATGCCTTGTTAAGCTCTTTGCCAGACGCGGATTCGCGAAGGCTTTCCACTTTCATCTTCGAGATGACCAGCGACTGACTGATTTGGTCGTGCAGCTCTGTGGCGATACGCCGCCTTTCACGCTCCTCAGCCAAAGTCAACTGCGAAGCCAGAGCCTTAAGCTGCCCCTGATAGTCAAGAAGTTTTTTCTCCGCCTTCTTGCGCTCGGTGATGTCTCGAACAAATGCCATATCTGCCACTTTGTCTTGGTACTGTATCAGCCCGGCATTGACTTCCACAGGAAATCTCTGCCCGTTCTTTTTCAGAAGCGTAGCTTCATATATTGACGGAATCTCTTCGCCTGCAAGTCTTTTTTTGTATCTGTTAATAAGTTTATTTTGATCCTCTGGTGCAATAAATGCGACAAACTCGGCGCCTGTCATCTCCTTGAGTTCATATCCGAGCATATCTGCAAGCCGTGCGTTTGCAAACTTCAAAAAGCTATCCTGAATAATAGCTACCCCGTCATTTGCCCTTTCAACGAAAGAGCGGTACTTATCCTCGCTCTCCCGCAGCGCCTCCTCGGCCCGCTTGCGCTCGGTGATGTCTTTGGCAGCGAAAACTATGCTGATTACGCGATCATTTTTTTCATCGAGTATCGGCTGGCCATAAGCTTGCAGCCACTCAAACTGCTGTTTCCTGTCAATCCCACGGAATTCAAGCTCGCATGGCTTGCGAGAAGAAACGATCCTTTTCCAGAAGTCCTGGAATTTATCGAAATCGTCAGGATGGACTATTTTTGACCACGAGCTCTGGCTTCTCAATTTTTCTACTGCATAACCTGTCATTTTCTCTAATCTGTCAGTGGCTGATACAAAAACCATTTGTCCATTGGGCTCTACCTTTGTTTTCACGATGTAGTCTGAAGTTAGCCTCGAGACCATGCGATAATTCTCCTGGCTCTCCCGCAGAGCCTCCTCCGCCTGCTTGCGGTCGGTGATGTCTGCGTCTGCACCTCTGTATCCGAGAAAGTTACCCTTTTTGTCTAAAACGGGTAGACCGCTTGTCTCCAGAAAGACAATATTACCGTTCTTATGTACGTTCGGGTTAACAAATTTCGTGAAGGTTTCTCTCCTGGAAAAAACCTCAAAGGCCGCTTCTTTCAAGTCCTTCCTTACATCGGGAGTAAAAAGATCATAAAAATGCATCTTTCCCACAAGTTCTTCTTGCTTATAGCCAAGTATTTTCTCTACCACAGGGCTTGCATAAGTATATAGTCCGCTTGTGTCGACTTCCCAAATCCATTCACCGGTGCTTTCAGCCACATCTCTAAAGCGTTGCTCACTGGCCCGCAGTGCCTTCTCAACCCGCTTGCGCTCCGTGATGTCTTTGACAAAAATAGATAGGCCCTGTTTAGAGGGATAAGCGTTGATTTCGAAGAAGAAGTCTTTACCATTAAGCTGGTACTCATTCACGAAACTCTGGGGCTGCTGCGTTCTTAATACCTCTCGGTAAACAGCCACAGATCTTTTAGTATCTTCGGTATCTGGAAAAATTTCGAAGATGGATTTCCCTATAGCATCTTTCGCTGAAATACCTGTGAGTTTTTCAGATGCTTTGTTCCAATAGGTATATCTTAAGTCCTTATCCATTGCAAAGAAGATATCGGTGATACTGTTGGCAAGCTCTTTGTAACGCTCCTCGCTCTCCCGCAGCGCCTCCTCGGCCTTCTTGCGCTCGGTGATATCAACATAGGCCACCTGGATAGCGGGCCTTCCCTGATACTCAATTAAGCTGGCGTGGAGTTCCAGCCAGCAAGCCGACCCGTCCTTGCGGATTCCCCGAAACTCATATTGGTCTGGCAACGGTTTCCCATCCAACCGATCCCGATGCCGGCTCCACACAAGCGCTCGATCCTCAGGGTACACAAAAGCCTGCACTTGTTCAGTCGGTAATGATAACATCTCATCCACGGTATAGCCGGTGATCTCCGCCATGGCCTGGTTGGCAAAGACAACGCGCCCGTCCTGCAAGATTGCAAGCCCCTGCAGTGAATGGTCCACCAGCGAACGATAGGCTTCCTCGGCCTTTTTGCGCTCTGTGATGTCTCTTACAACACTAACCCATCCAGTCCTATTACCTTTGTTGTCTTTTAATGGGAACACAGAATGCTCTGTTGGAAAAATCTGACCGTTCTTCCTTTTCATCTGGAATTCAAAGAATGATAGATGCCCTTCTTTCTGAATGGCTGGATATAATCTTTTTTGAAATTCTAAAAGGGTCTCTGGGCTTACATGTAAGAATTCTGCTGTCTTGCTTACCACTTCTTCCTTTTCATACCCAAAAATTCCTGTGGCTGCTGGATTGCACTCTATAATGGTAGGCGGTTTCTTACTGTCCAGAATAAAAACAGCACTGTTCAAACTCAAAAACGTTTTTTCAAGAAGGTCTTTTGATTTTTTCAACTCCTCTTCCGCCTTCTTGCGCTTAGTAATGTCGAGGGAATATTCGATGATGCCAGTGACATTGCCCCGGCTATCAAAAATGGGGTAGCCGTGAACTTCAACATATCTTTCTTTACCACCCCCATCGTGATGAATGTGCTCTATCGTCACCGGTTTTTTAGTTTTCTTGATTTCTTTCAGCGGGCATGAATGCTCCTCACCGCCGCAAGGCACATCCCTGTTATGAGTAAACGCGAAACAGGTGGTATCTTCCTTTAGACGACCAGAACTTGTAGCTGAATTGGCCATCTTAATTGTGTAATCATTAGCATCGATAACATAGAAAGGATGTGTTAAGGATTCCAGAATATTATTGAGGAATTTATTATGTTTCTGGAGTTCCTCCCTGCTCTGCCGCAGCGCCTCCTCGGCCCGCTTGCGCTCCGTGATGTCTCTGATTGTGCCCGCTATGAATTTTTTTCCGGTTAGAGAATCTGTGAATACTGATTTCTTGGTTGAAATCGTATGTAATTTACCGTGCCACGTGATTTCTTCTTCATTTACATCTGTTTCCCCGCTTTTCAAAACAGAATTGTCTCTCTCCCAGAACACATCAGCCTGTTCCTTGGGGAAAAGGTCGTAGTCAGTTTTGCCGATAAGCTCTTCTCTGGGGCGGCCCATCACTTCACAAGCTGCATCGTTTAATACCGCCCATCGGTGTTGCTCATCCTTTACGAAGACAGGGTCATCGAGGGCATTGATTACGTTGGCAAGGAATTCCTTGGACTGTTTTAGTTCTTCCTCCACCCGCTTGCGCTCGGGGACCTTACGGCTGAGGCGCTCTAATTTCGCCTTATGCGCGCGCGGCGCTTGAACTTCTTGAATGGGTTTTTTCCCGCTTGATTTGGAATCGCGCATCATTCTACCTCCTGCAGAATAAATAATCACTCAGTCCTTTTGTTGCGAGCCGTATGGCAGGTATATCCAGTGTAGGAGCTTCTATCTGAAAGTCAACCCCATTTTTTGTGAGAATCCTCACCGGCTGGGAACCTATACGGCTGATGCCGGAATAAGGCAGAGCATTCTCAAAATGGAATCCCCCGTATTCTTGAATTGGTGTTCTTTGTTCGGCGGTACAAAAATCACATAATCGGCGTTAAATTTGTATTCCTTCCCCTCATATACAAAGACACCCTGGCCTTCAATCACAAACACCTCGTGTTCGTGCCGATGTTCATGCAAGGGTGTAAACCCTCCCGGCTGCAATTCAAACATCCGCATTGCAAAATTTTCCGCCCCGTCCTCTTTGGAAATCAGCCATCTTATTTGTACATTTTTTGCCCCCTCAACCTCTACAGGGCATTTGTTAATATCGCTACTTTTTTCTACTTTCATAATTTGTCCCTTTATTTACAGAACGACCATGTATTAAAACGCCCGCCCTCAGGCAAGTTTCCTGGCGAGGATTTCGGAAACAACTTTTGGATTGGCCCGGCCTTTGGTCTTCTGCATAACCCGGCCCAGCAGGAATCCACGAGCGGCTTTGCTTTTCTTGCCACCGCCGGTGACATCATTGACCGCTTTGGGATTTTCGGTGAGTACCTGGTCAACTATTGTCTCTAATTCGCCTGCATCGCTTTTCTGAATCAGGTTGAGCTCTTCCGCTATAATTTGCGCCGCTTTCCCGGATTTTGCCATTTCCTCTATTATCGTATTTCCTGCAGTGGCGCTGACTGTGCCGGCATCAATCATTTTTGCTAATTCAGCTATTCCTTGAGCCGTCAGACCCAGTTCGGCAAGACTGCATCCTTTTTCGTTTGCCAATTTCAGCCCGACCTGCGTGAGCAGATTGCAAACTCGTTTCGGCTCACCGCCGGCGCCTATCGACTGTTCGAAAAACTCGGCTGTCGAGCGTTCGGCTGTTAAGACACCTGCATCATAATCACTTAATTTATATTCATTAACATAACGCATTTGTCTTTTAATCGGCAGCTCACACAAACGAGACCGGATATCATCGAGCCATTTATCTGTCAATTCGACCGGCACAAGGTCCGGCTCGGGAAAGTATCTGTAATCGGGGGCCTCTTCCTTTTCTCTCTGCAGGACGGTCACCTCTCTGTCATCATCCCATCCACGTGTAGATTTGCCGGCTGTTTCCATTGTCTTGCCGGTTTCAAGGAATTCGTCAAGCTGCCTCTGGATTTCGTAGTCGATGCTTCTTTCCAATGCGCGGAAGCTGTTCAGGTTTTTGATTTCCGCTATGGGCGTTTTATATTCGGCCCCGTCTTTGGTGATAACCAGATTGATATTCGGCTCAAAACGCATTTGGCCTTTCTGCATATCAGCTTCGGAGACGCTTAGGTATCTGACCATTCGCTGCAATTCCACCGCCAAAGCCCGCACCTCAGCGGCGCTGTTCATATCCGGCTCAGTAACAATCTCCAGCAGTGGTGTCCCCGTCCTGTTCAAATCAACCTGCGAGAAATTTCCCGCCGGGTGCAGATTTTTGCCTGCATCTTCTTCGAGATGTGCCCTGATTATTCCAACCTTTTTTGTCCGGCCGGATTCAAGCAGTATTTCAATGAAGCCGTTAGCACCAAGCGGTAAATCATACTGCGTTATCTGATAATTTTTCGGCAAATCAGGATAGTAATAGCTCTTTCTGGCCCACTTGGTAAACGTGCCTATTTCACAATTAAGGGCCAGAGCTACCAGAACCGCATACTCTAACGCCTCCTTG
>JAUXAB010000060.1 GCA_030615025.1 Phycisphaerae bacterium
CTTTTTATGCAAAACAAACCCAATTTCCGAAAAAGTCAAATGAACGTAAATAAGGTATTAACAAAGGATTATGAAAAAAGGACACTTGGTGAACGCGGGAAAAACAAACCCAATACAAACCCAATTCAAACCCAATACAAACCCAATACAAAGCCAATACAAACCCAATTCAAAGCCAAACAAACCCAATTTCAGAGGAAAAAAATGCTGCTGCGTGTGATGATTAACAGTTGGTTTGCTGTATGGTTATGTTTTTGTATAGACGGTCTGGCTGGGCTGTTTGTCCAGGGCTTTTTGCAAACTGACCAGCAGATAGTTTTTCACGGCCATGTCCCAGCTCATGTTCTTTGCAAGTTCAAAGCCGGTTTGAATCATACTCTCAATTTCGGATTCATTTTGCGGCAGGCGTGCGATAACTTCTTTTGCGACCTTTTCACTCACACTTGCCTCTATCTGGTTGCGCACCGGCTGGTCAATCTGCAGCAGGTCTTCGATATCAGTATAGTCTTGATTTTCCAGGTTGGTATAATCGGCGACGATGACATTGTCCACACTTTCCCCATCGGCTGTATCCCGCAAGAAACCCGAACATCCACAGACACTGCTTATCACGCATATTCCCCCGAAGGTCAGCGGTTCGAGCTGGGAGATGCCAAACGGCTCGTAAATACTCTGGCCGAATTCCACGTCACTTCCTTTGCGGATGTCCATAAATTCCATATCTTCCGGCATCCTTTTGCCGCAATTTTTTGGTTTGAAGCCGAACTGGTTGACAAAAATGATTTTTATATTGCGGCTTCGTGCGTTGAATTCCTGGACTGCCGTATAGAAATTTGCCTCCCCGCCGGACAGGTCTGGCCAGCCCTCACGGTGGGCCACAGGCCAATTATATGCCGATTCCATGTTATAGATATCACAGCTTCGCCGCCGGCTTACTTCAGTGGACAGCACAAAGAGCACTGCGGTTTTGCCCTGGTTTCTGAACTCGTTTTCCATATATTTAAGCACACGCAGATCTCGCCACAGCCCTTTGCTTCGCACCAATCTTGTAACGTGTGTGAAGACGAAATCCGGCTTGTAGCCCAACAGGTTTTCACAATACAGTTGCAACTTTGCTCTCGATGCGAGCTTGTCGGCAGCGCTGATTTGATATGCCGGTATGCCGTTATAGACTATATCGATGTCGGCACCCTCGAATTCCGGTGCTAAGAACCGCAGCTCGTTGACGACATAATCGCCTACCGCGTATATACGGTCGCAGTATTTCGACGCTTCTACGAGAGCGTGTTTGAAATAGGAATTCTGGTTGCCGAACACATCATTGACGTAAGCTCTGTCGTCGTGGGCCCGCTTCATAACATTATAGAACATCGTATCGTGTCCGGAACGTTCTTCTACGATGCGGCGCATTGTGGCCACTTCGTGAGCGTAAAAGGCTGTTTTAAAATCGCAGGATGGATCGAGAATAGCTGCCAGTGCCGTCGGCATCCCCATGAACTCGTGGGCAATAATGGCTGTCGATTCTTTAGCTGCACCAATTGCTTTTAGCACAGCGATTGCTACAGGCGCCAATCTGATATATTGCTCGTACTCCCACAAGTGTTCGTGTAAATGGCTGCGGACACCAAATTCCTCGAACAGGCGTCTTTTGAATTCGTTAACCACCCCCTTATCCAGATATGTTACATCGATGAGCAGTATTTCGGGTGAGCTTTTTATGCCTGTCTGCTCGTCAACAAATGTTCGCCTGCCGTAGACGATACCTGTATTGTAGAAATTTTCGATCTTTCGAAAGGCCGGAGCATACCCTGTGTTTACAAGCCCGTCAATGGATGAATAAAGTACTTCACCGTTCTCACCAAGCCGATCTGATACAGAACCTTCGGTGGTAAATAACGGGCCGACAATGATTGAGCGGTCAACTGCGTCAAGGTAAGAATTGCAGGTGAAGAGGCCTTGCAGGACAGCGCCTATACCGCCGATTTTCCCCACTGTCTCATGGGTAACATGTACTACAGTTGTGTCATTGGCCATATCAAGTTTCCTCCCAAGTCGTAAATGAGCTTCAATCAGGTTGTTTTACCGTCTCTACGTAAAATATAAGAAATAGCTTCAATGCAGCCAAATTAGAGGGGTTTCTGCGGGCTATTAAATTTCACAGACCGAAAAAATCGGGGTGGATTTGCAGACTGAGGGTATTTATTGGGACCTTTGAGCCGACTTTGAGAATTTTTCTCGTATTCCCATACAAGCGTATATCATTGCCGCGCAAGCGGGAACCCACATTATCACCGCTCTTCCGGACTCCTGCTCCCCGCTTCCGCGGGGACAAGTTTACCCCTGCGAAAGCAGGGGCAGGAGTGATAAACCGGGTTAGCTTATTCGAGTGCGGAGATTTTTTATCAGGCCCGAAAGCACATGCTGAGGGACATCAGCCAATTCCGGCTCAGGCATTTCGCTAAGTGCTATTCTGTCGAGAATCTCTACTGCCTGCCGGCTGTAAGGGGCTATCAAATCCGCAGTTCTCAGGGCTTCGTCCAGTTCGCCGTCAGCCATTTGCCTCAGGTAGACAATTATGTTTTTTGTCAGCTCCTTTTCGCCTGTCTCAGATAGCGGCTTAGCAGTCCCGGGTGGGCCGTCTGGAATCTCTCTCTCAAGCAATATCTCCTGTGTAAACTGGTATGTTTCGTCCATTAGTTCTTCTTGTTTTGACTCGTCGTCTTTATCTATTGGGGCAAGTTTAAGCTCTTCCTCAGTGTCCGGGCCGGGGACATACAGTCTGTTATGGCATGCCGGACACTTGTCCCATTTGCCGCCGGCACTGTCAGACGCTTTTATCTTTTTGCCGCAGTGCTCACAATGAAATACTATTGCCATTTTGTCACCTTTGACGAAACCTTCAACTATTTATCTGGTTTATATTCTGCAACTATGTCGGTGGTAATTCCACCGCGAGGCCTGAATCGAGAGGTAACCTTCATCCAGCGTGGTTTGCAGGCATCGGATAAATCATCCAGTATATCATTTGTCAGAGCTTCGTAAAAGATGCCCTTATTGCGGTAGCTTTGCATATAAAACTTCAGGCTCTTTAGCTCGATGCATAATTTGTCGGGGCAGTATTCGATGACAATCTCGCCGAAATCCGGCTGGCCTGTTCGAGGGCAAACACTGGTAAACTCAGGACATCTGATTGTTACACAATAGTCTCGCTCGGGATGCGGATTCTCGAACAGCTCCAATTCAGGCTTTTTATTCATTTTATTGAACCTCGCAAAGATTCCGCCGAACTAATATACTCGAACTGACCGTTCCGCGCTGTCATCCCTGCGAAAGCAGGGATCCAAAAGCGTATTGGGACAGTGGATTCCCGCCTTCGCGGGAATGACAAATTACGTTATATCCTTGTTAATCCAGTGCTTATAATAATATTTAGTTCGAAATCGGTCAGTTTGAGTAATATAATAAATATTGATAACTTTGACAAGCCAGAGGAAAAATGTTGGAGAAAAATAAAAAAGCTGTTGTTTTGCTGAGCGGCGGCCTGGATTCAGCTACAACCTTGGCCATCGCTCGCACTGAAGGTTTCCAATGCTATGCCTTAACCTTCAGATATGGCCAACGCCATCAGCGTGAAATTGAGGCCGCAAAGAAAATAGCTCATTCTTTAGCGGTGGCTGAGCATCGCATAATCGATATTGACCTGGCCCAGTTCGGCGGTTCAGCCCTTACCGACCCAAATATCAAGGTACCAAAGGATAGAGCTGAACTCGGTAACTCCGCTCGAATTCCAGCTACTTATGTGCCTGCCCGCAACACAATATTCTTAAGTTATGCACTTGCCTGGGCTGAAGTGCTGGGCGCGTTTGATATCTTCATCGGCGTCAACCAAACCGACTACAGCGGTTATCCCGACAGCCGGGCTGAATTCATATCGGCTTTTGAGAAGACGGCCAATCTCGCCACTGCTGCCGCCGTTGAGGGTAAGGGCCGGTACCGCATCCATACGCCGGTTATAAATATGACAAAAGGTGAAATTATTCTTACCGGCACAAAATTCAGCGTCGATTTCTCACTGACGCATAGTTGCTACGACCCGGACGAGCAGGGTAGAAGCTGCGGCAGGTGCGACTCCTGCAGATTAAGATTGAAAGGCTTTGCCGAAGCAGGCCTGAAAGACCCAGTTGAGTACGCAAAGTGAAAGTAAACGAAATTTTTTATTCTCTCCAGGGCGAGGGATTCTTGGCAGGGGCCCCCAGTGTATTCGTCCGTCTTGCGGGCTGTCCTTTGCGCTGCCGATGGTGCGACACAAAGTACGCCTGGGACGAAACGGCAGGGCGGGACTACAGTATCGATAAAATCATACAGGCCGTTCAAGAATCACCCTCTAAATTCATCGTAATAACCGGCGGCGAGCCGATGATAAATTCGGAACTGCCGCAATTAGTGCAGGAGCTAAAAGCAACTGGCAAACATATTACAATTGAAACCGCTGGGATCGTATTTATACCGGATATGCAATGCGATTTGATGAGTATCAGCCCGAAGTTGAGTAACTCCACACCAACCGAAACGGCACTTGCAGCAATTCATGAGGATTCAAGATTGGATATAGCTGTCTTGCGCGAGTTGATTGACAATTACGAATATCAATTAAAATTTGTCGTTGATTCGCAGGCCGATTTGCCGGAAATACAACAGACAATAAAAGAAATAGGAAATGTTGATACGGCGAAGGTAATGCTAATGCCCCAAGCCGCTACGAGAGACGAACTCTTAGACAAATCTCTAATGGTAGCTGGAATGTGCAAAAAGATGGGATTTGCGTTCTGCGAGCGTCTGCAAGTTCTATTGTGGAATAACAAGCGCGGCACCTAATCGAGGTTGAGATTCAATTTGAACTGGTCGGATATTTGGCGAATCTGTGGATTGATAATTGACAATCAATAGTCAATAGTAAATAATCAATATCGAAGATCCGCCTATGGCGGAATCAATTAAAAGGCCCGGGTGGCGGAATAGGCAGACGCGCTAGCTTGAGGGGCTAGTGACCTTTTGGTCGTGCTGGTTCGACTCCAGTCCCGGGCAGTAATCAGGTTTCGCCAATGTAATGTTTGTTGGAGGAAAATCGAACATTCGACATATTCATTGTTCTACTCTGATAGTGCTTTTGTTGGCCGTGGCGATGCCTGCTCAACCAGCCACCGGCAGAAGGTCTACGCCCACAACAGAAAAACTGTTTGCTCTTCGCGCAGCTATAGAAGACCTGATGACTACTTTCGGCGACCGCTATCCCAGCGGCAGAGAATATCTAACGAAACTGGCTAATATCGAACGCCGTATGAATAAGGCTGATGAGCACGACAGCGACAAAATCAACGCCGAATTCGCTAACCTTCAGCGTGAAGCGCTGATTGCCAATCCCTTCGTCAGCAACCAACCAATCCTCTTTGTAGTGCGACGCCAGTATAAGGAAGACCATCACAACACCGCCACTATGTTCAAGACCGGAGAAATTAACACGCGCAGCTTTCGGGGCGGCGGCGCGATGAAAAGCATCGACTTTGCCAAAGCCGGTGAGGTCAAGACGCTCATCGAATCCTCGCAAGGCCTCATCCGCGACCCGGAAATCCATTTCGATGGCACAAAGGTCATATTCTCTATGCGCAAAAGCACCACGGACGACTACCACATCTATGAGACTAACGCCGATGGTACCGGTCTCAAGCAACTCACTTCCGCCCCCGGCGTAGCTGACTTCGACCCCCTCTACTTACCCGACGGCGGCATCGTATTCTCTTCAACACGCGAACCAAAGTACTGTATGTGCAACCGCCACATTATGGGCAACCTCTTCCGAATGGACGCTGATGGTGCCAACATCCACCAGATAGGCAAGAGTACTCTGCACGAGGGTCACAGTGCGGTTATGCACGACGGGCGAATAATCTACGACCGCTGGGAGTATGTGGACCGCAACTTTGGTGACGCTCAAGGACTTTGGACCGTGAACCCGGACGGCACAAACCATGCTGTTTACTGGGGCAATAATACCTGGTCTCCCGGGGCCGTGATTGATGCACGTGCTATACCGGGAACACAGAAGGTCCTCTGCGTTTTTAGCTCCTGCCACGACCGTCCCTGGGGAGCGCTTGCCATCCTCGACCGACGGCTGGGTGTCGATGGTAGAGAACCCGTCGTCCGCACCTGGCCGGCTGACGCAATTAAACTCGTAAAGAAAAACAGCCCCAGGCCGGACACCTATGGTTTCGACAGCTTCAAACAGGTCAACCCAAAGTACGAGGACCCATATCCGCTGAATGATAAGTACTTCCTCTGCTCCCGAATGACCGGCAGAGGAGAGCAAATGGGGATATACCTGATTGATGTTTTCGGCAATGAGATTATCCTGCACGTCGAGGAGCCTGGCTGTTACGACCCAATGCCCCTCAGCCCACGGCCACACCCACCGATTATTCCCTCCCGCAGAAACTTCAAAAACGATTATGGCTGCTTCTATGTTGTCAATGTTTACGAAGGGACCCATATGAAAGGAGTAAAAGCCGGTGCGGTCAAGTATCTCCGCGTGGTCGAGTCACCGGAAAAACGCTTCTGGACCCACCCGGCGTGGGGTGGTCAAGGGGTGCATTGTCCGGCTATAAACTGGCATAGTTTCGAGAACAAACGCATCCTTGGCACCGTCCCGGTTGCCGAAGACGGCTCGGCCTACTTTGAAGTGCCCTCTGACAAGTTCGTATTCTTCCAGCTTCTCGATGAAAACAAAATGATGGTCCAGTCAATGCGCAGCGGCACGATTGTCCAGTCGGGCGAGCGAACAGGCTGCATCGGATGTCATGAGAGTCGCCGCAGCGCACCGCCGCAGTTGAATACAAAGATGCCGATAGCACTCCAGCACCCTCCGAGCAAGCTCCAGGGTTGGCACGGAAAGCCCCGTTTGTTCAGCTATATAAGAGATGTTCAGCCGGTTTTCGACAAGCACTGCGTTACTTGCCACGACTATGGCAAAGATGCAGGCGAAAAGCTGAATCTTGCCGGCGACCGAACCAATACATTCAACACCTCCTACAACGAGCTGTGGCGAAAGAAGTACATCAAAGCCATCGGCGCCGGGCCGGCCGATATCCAGCAACCCTTTTCGTGGGGTTCGCACGTAAGTAAACTTGTCAAAGTGATTCGCGAGGGACACGAGGATGTCAAGCTCACAAAGACCGAATTTGAAAGCATCGTAACGTGGATCGACCTCAACGGGCCGTACTACCCCCGCTATGACAGTGCCTATCCTGACAACCTTTCCGGCCGTTCCCCTTTAAACAACAAACAGCTCAACCGCCTCGGTACACTGACAGGCGTGCCTTTTGCCAAGCTTGCTAATCATAGCACTAATCGTGGGCCACAGCTCAGCTTCGACCGCCCCCAACTCAGTCCCTGCCTGCAAATGTTCAAAGACACCAGCGACCCAAAGTACGTTGAAGCCCTGGCAATCATCCAGGCCGGCAGCCAAATGCTGCAGAAACGTCCACGAGCCGATATGGACGGCTTCCGGGCCTGTCCACTCGACCAACGGCGCCAGCAAATCTATACGGCGCGCCGGCAGATTGAATTACGTAACCGCCGGGCAATCCGCGAAGGCCGGAAGCTCTACGAAGACCCGTCCAAGTAGTCAACCTGGTCGTCCAACATCATCTGAAAACATCAATGATAAAAATATAGTTGAATGGAATCAAACGTTGCATTACAAAGGTAACGGCCCGGATATGAGTGTATCCGTCGTTCGTCGATATCGTCGGTGGCGGAAGCCGATTTTCAACAGTTAATAATCCACTCTTTAGGTCGCTCTGAAGTGAAAAACGTTGAAATTGGCAAGCCAGTTTGGGTCAGGCCCAATGGTTTGGCCTTGGCTTTGTTCCCCTGATTTTTGGGCCTCTGGTCAGGTTAGCTGATTGATTAGCCCCCCATTCCACCATTTTTCCATAAAATTTTTTGGCTATGCAGGGCATTTTTTTCTTGACTTCACTGACAAAACGGCTACAATTACTGTAGCTTTTTCATTTTTCTGCAACCCCTGCTTCTGCCTCCTCTCTCCACTCAAAGCAGGGGTTTTTTTACTAAATCATCTCAAAAGAATCGTTATTACCACTTTCCCTTAAACGGTTTACGGCCCGTTCTGTGCCTTTTTGCCTGGCTGTACCCTCATCTGTTTTCCCGTAAAATTCCAGTTTAGATATTTGGTTATGCACAGCATTATTTTCTTGACATCGGTAACAAAATGACTACAATTGCAGCAGTTTTCATTTTAACCCCTGCTTTATCGCTTTCTCCCCTCTCTCCTCCTCAAAGCAGGGGTTTTTTTATTAAATCACCTTTTTAATTGGCTATTGATTATTAACTATTTTTTATTTAGTTTCTTTTCCAATCGTTGGTTTTCAATAATCAATAATTCAGGTAAGCCCTAATCGTTCGGCCTCGGTGTAGAGGCCATACCGTTTCATTTTCTTGAATAAGGTTGTGCGGTTTATCTGAAGTGCTTCAGCGGTTTCCTGTCTGTTCCAGTGATTGGCTTCAAGTGCCTGGCGAATAAAACTCTCTTCCATTTCAGCCGCCGCTTCCTTTAGGCTCATTGGCCCGTCTATCTTTTTTTCTGTTTGCTTTCGTATCGGATTTGTGAGGTCCTCAGGTTCAATATATTTACCTTCGCTTAGTAAAACTGCTCGCTCGATTACGTTTTCCAGCTCGCGGATGTTGCCGGGCCAAGAGTAACGCTCCAGGTATTTTAGGGCCTCAACAGTTATGCCGAGCTTTACTTTGTTGTGATGTCTACAGTACATCCGCAAGAAATGCTCTGCCAGCAGCCGAACATCGCTCACTCTCTCGGACAAAGGCGGCAGGTCTATCGTTACTACATTTATCCGGTGATATAAATCTTCCCGAAATCTGCCTTGTTTTACTTCTTCAGCCAGGTTGCGATTTGAAGCGGTTATAATTCGCGTATCGACGGTTTTAGTCTTGTTGCTGCCAACCGGCTCAAATTGTCTATCCTCCAAGATCCGCAGAAGTTTGACTTGAAGGGCCGGCGAGGCGTTGGCAATCTCGTCGAGGAAAATCGTCCCGCCATTTGCGGCCAGGAATTTGCCTTCCTTGTTTTTTACAGCACCAGTGAATGCTCCTTTAACATGGCCGAACAATTCGCTTTCAAGCAGTGTCTCCGGAAGTGCACCGCAGCTTACCTCCACAAACGGCTTATTGCGTCGGCTGGAACGATGGTGTATGGCTCTTGCCAACATACTTTTGCCGGTGCCGGATGGACCAGTCATCAGTATTGTGACCGTGCTGTCGGCAACGGCCTCTACACGGGCAAACATTCTCGCCATCTCGTAATTTTGGCTGAGTATATTTTCGAGTCTATATTTTTGTTCGAGCTGCAATCGCAGGCTCAAGTTTTCACTCATGAGCGATTGCTGTTTGATGGCCCTTTCTACTGTCAGCCGCAATTCGTCGTCTGCGATCGGCTTCGTAAGGTAATCGTAAGCGCCTTGCTTAATCGCCTTGACTGCACTTTCGATGGTGCCGTAGCCGGTTATCACAATGGCCACCGTTTGAGGATGCTCTTTTTTGATTGTATTTAATAATTCCAGGCCGTCCCCGTCCGGCAAATTAACATCCGTTATAACGAGAGAATAGCTTTGCTTTTCCAGCTCGGCCATGGCGCCCTTTAATGTTTCAGCGCCGTTAGTTTGGAATCCTTCGAGTGACAAAAACTCACACAACGAATCCAGTATGATTCTATCATCGTCTATAACAAGGATATTCTTTTCTCTCATCGAGATATCCTCACCAGCTTTTATGCGTTCTCTTATGGACTATCTGCTATGGGCAAATACACGGTAAAGATACTTCCGCCTTGCGGCGCGTTTTCAGCAGTTATTCGGCCGTGATACCTTTCGACTATGTCCTTACATATTGCTAATCCCAATCCTGTCCCTCTGTCTTTTGTCGTGAAGAACGGCTCGAATATAGCGTCGGCATGCTCTACCGGCAAACCTGTTCCCGTGTCGCGGAACTCCACCACGGCGGTATTATCCGCTGCCAGCCGGGTTGAGATGCTCAGTTTTCCGCCGGTCGGCATTGCATCCAGTGCATTCTTTATAAGGTTACAGAACACCTGAAACAGACTGCCGTTTCTGATTTGTGGTATGCCGCGGCTATAGTTTCGTAATACCCGAATATTGCAGGCTTCTGCTCTCATATCCATTGTTCTTATGGCATCTTCGATAATCTGCTCTAATTCAACATATTCTAATGATGCGTAAGTACTGCGAGAGAATTCCAACAGCTCGCTTACGATTTGAACCATTCTCATAAGTCCCTGCCGGCACTGAGTGAGGTACTCTTTGGGTTTTTCGAGTTTTTCCTGCTCAATAATTCTTATCGCAAGATTAATATATCGCAGTATCCCATCCATAGGGTTATTTAACTCATGGGCTACCTTAGAAGCGAGCTTGCCAACGGTAGCCAGTTTTTCAGCGTTGGCCAACTGTCTCTGGACATTGACCTTTTCGGTTATGTCTTCGATTATAACGGCGCCGCCGAGGATTCTTGCTGTTTTGGCTTTCTTTAGGGGTGTGCAAACGATTTGCAACAATTTTGTTTTGCCGTTCAATTTATAATCTACACTGTCGAACTCGCAGGTTTTTCCTGTTAACACAACTGATTTTAATTGTTCCGTCCAGTCCGGTCCCGGCGAGCCGGGACTGTCAGCACCTTTTGCCAATGATTCGTCAATGAAGTCCCCTAACTCGATTAGCTTCTCCGCCTGGGTGTTGGCCTCGATAATCTTCAAATCCGAATCGAAAGCAATAACTCCTATCGGTAATGATTGAACGATTGATTTGCCAAGCGGCCCAAATATTAAATGGTCATTTCTGATGTCCGTCTTTGCTCGACCGCCGCTCCTGGTTGGCTTTTTTGACCGTTGTTTCTCGTGAGCTGGCATAGTTCAAATAATAACCCCTGTGTCCACATTGTCAAGTATAGATGTTGCAAAAAAACAACACGCCTGTTCTTTTTTCGGATTGAAAAAGCTGTCTGTTTAGCAAGAAACGTAACATTTTATAGAATAAGCAGCTAAGCAGCTTTTTCCCGCACCGGTATTTGACTTTCAGCCTATAAAATCAGTTTTCAGCGTTGCTATTTGTCAACATTGTAATACCGCCTTTGTCAACTCCATTGTGCTCAGACGATACCACCCCGGCTAATTTTGCTCAACCTCATATTTACTAAGCACTTATAAAAGTAAAAATAGGGTATTTATTTATCCATTGTTTTGGAATGGATTTTGCACCATAACATCACAAAACGTGTATATTACGGACTTACAAAGGGCAACGGCCAACAGTTATGCAGGGAGGCATTTGATGGGTAGCTCTGAAAAGCGAAAGTACAAGCGAGTGGCAATAAAGCTTGATTTATCGTGCCATAAAGTTGGTTCGACGGCAAAGAAATTCCATACCGGCTGCACAGTGAATGTAAGTCCCGGCGGTTTGTATTTTGAGACCGCAGCCGACGTATTTAAGCCGGGCAACCTGTTAAAAGTAGAATTGTCAATACCGCCGACAGCTGGTCTGCTTGAATTTGGCGGCAGTATCTCAGGTCTTGGCAAGGTCTTGAGAATTCACACTATCAGCGGTTCTCGCACAGACACCGATCTACCTTCTGTTAGGTCCGGCGTAGCACTGGAATTCTGCCAGTCCCCGAAGCTTTGTATGTAAGAGTTACCTTTCCGGCCAAATGCCCTTAAAGACTTCCACAGCCGGGCCCGTCATATAGACGCAATTATCCCCTTCGCACCAGTTCAAATCCAGGTCGCCGCCGGGTAAATGCGCAGTGCATAGTCGTTTCTCTCGGCCGGTAAGCACCCCGGCCACACAGGCAGCGCAAGCACCACTGCCGCAGGCCATCGTAATTCCGCTGCCTCGCTCCCACGTCCGCATCGTAAATTCCGTGGGCTTATCAACCTGGACAAAATGTACGTTGACGCGGTTTGGGAAAAGACTGTGGTTTTCGATAGCTGGTCCGAGTTTTTCCAGCTCAATTACCCCGACATCGTCGCAAAAGAATACAGCGTGTGGATTGCCCATCGAAACGCAATTCATCAGCAATTCATGACCAAGAACTTCGATTGGCTGTTCAATAATTTTTTCACCGTCCAATTCTACCGGTATATCTTTCGGCACAAGGATCGGCTGACCCATATTAACGCACACCTTTTGGACCTTGTCGCTGTCATCCATTATGAGCCCAACGGTTAAAACCCCTTTAGCGGCTTCTATATTCAATGAAGCAGGGCAGGACAGCTGACCGGGCACGGAAAACGCTCCCCCAGCTTCAGCTAATTTATGCTCATAGGTATATTTAGCCACGCATCGGATACCATTTCCGCACATTTCAGCTTCTGAGCCGTCTGCATTGAAGATGCGCATCCGCACATCGGCTGTTTGCGACCGGTCTATGAGAATCAACCCATCAGAACCAATGCCACGATGCCGGTCGCTAACGATTTGAGCCAGCCTTGCAGGGTTCTCAATTTTTTCCTCGAAGCAATTGACATAAACATAGTCATTGCCAAGGGCGTGCATTTTGGTAAATCTCATCTTGACTCTCCTTGCAAAACCGCCTTAGTATACGCATATAGCCGTGGTAAATCAAACCTGTCTGCAGAAATATACATATTTATAATCTGGTGAAGTAAATGCTTGTTGATGCAATTAAATTATGCTACAATTTTGCAAATGGCTAAGGATTTTGAAATCATCGGTGACATTACCGATGTGGAGACGATTGCCGTCGGCAAGTCGATCCGAGTCCTCAAGAGATTGAAGAGGTTCTACGGCGAGGGTCGTTGGCGCAAGCTCAAGGGTATTGCAAAAGTCAAGTTGCCGGACGGGAGCACTTGCAAGGCCGAAGTCCACTGGTACGAAATGAGTACCGTTGGCAAGAGGGAATTTAAGATCAAGCGGATATTGTGATGAGCGCAAAATCGCAAACACAACGCTATGTTCTGTGCGTCGGGAACGAGAAATACCCAGCTTCATTGGAAGCACGCAAGATATATGAGTGCGTTCCAGACCCTCAAGCCGAAGCTCATGGGCAAATCCGGGTTATTGATGAATCCGGGGAAGATTACCTCTATCCCGAGGACCTCTTCCTCCCCATCGAGATTCCGGAAGAAGCCACACGAGCATTTGCGCACGGGTCGTAAAAGACGTGAGACAGAACCTGTACGATATACTGCAGAACCACGCTACTTTTGCAGAAATATGCAGAACTATATAATTGCAGTCAGGGGGCAACATATATGGCTGACCAGAAGTTTTCGAAAGATGAAGTAGAGAAACTTCGCCGCCGCTGCGAGTATGAAGATAAGTTGCTGAGCTCTCGAACAGGTATTGTTCTTACGTTTAACGGCCTTGCGGCTATAGCCATAGGAATTTCAACCATAGCTCTTCCCGTACGTATTCTTATTGCTGTTGTTGTCATAGTAATCGACGCGATCTGGCTTACCTGTAGCATCGAGGCAGCAATGTACATTAAACAACTCCTCAAGCGTATCGATGGATCAGATTTCACCCCTCCCGATGAGGAGATTAGGCAGGAAATGAAAGAGAAATGGCGCCAAAAGGGATGGCCAGGTGTCGGTTCAACCATATTCATCGGGATTATAGTGCCCTCCTTACTCCTGGCTGCCTGGATTGGCGGACTTGTGTGGGCGGCTTTCTCCCTTTTATTTAAGCAGGGACTGAACTGGATTTTCAATTAGCTTGATAGCTACGGAACAAAGACTACTTACCGGCGTCTCAGGCAAGTAGGGGAATTCACGTTGTAACGGATTACGAGCGACGAGTTGCGAGCCACGAGCTAAATTGCGAATTCCTTTTTTCGGCTGTTCAACTGGGCTTTTAGACGCTGGACAATGGATGAGTGCATCTGCGAGACGCGGGACTCAGAGAGATCCAGCGTTGCGCCGATTTCCTTCATCGTCATCTCTTCGTAATAATACAAAACGACAATCAGCCGTTCGGCCCGCGTCAGACCTTTGGTAAGCAAATTTTTCAGGTCTCGCTTTTGAGCCTCGATCGGCGGTGCATCGCTTTTTTTGTCTTTGATTATGTCTATTTCGCGAATATCCTTTTCGCCGTCGCCGTTGCTATATTGTGTGCTCAATGACACCACGTTGGCCGCATTGGCGTCTCGCCGAAGCCTGTTAAACTCCTCCATGTTCATATTCAGTTCTTCAGCAGTTTCTTTTTCTGTGGGCTTGCGGCCCAGAGAGGCCTCGAGCGACTGCGTGGCCCTCGCCAGCTGGTGAGCGCGAGTGCGGACTAATCGCGGTACCCAATCCATACTCCGCAGCTCATCAAGAATGGAACCTTTTATACGAGGCAAGCAATATGTCTCAAACTTTACACCTCTGTCAGGGTCATAGGCTTCGATAGCGTCCATCAAGCCAAAAGTACCGGCACTGATGAGGTCGTCCAATTCGACCTTACTTGGCAATTTGCTGTGTAACCGCTCGGCGGCATATTTTACGAGGTGCCTGTAATGCTCAATGAGTCGATTTCGGAAATGGTCACCATGAGCTTTGTGGAACTGCTCCCATATCTGGTCGATATTGAGTTGCCGGTTGCTTCCCATTGGATTCCTCCGTGAAAGGGCCCCCGCTTTGCGGGAACCCAGATTCTAATCGGTTTTGCGGAGCCGACCTTTACGTCCCATAAACACCAACATCTTTCTTTACATCCTGGTTCCCCGGACGAATACACCTACTTAAACTCTTTATCGACCTTTTGGCCGATAACTTAAGAAGAACCAGTCAACAAGTTTCTTAAAAAATCCCTAATCGTTACTTCTCGCTCAATTTTCTCTGTGTTCTCTGCGTGCTCTGCAGTTAATTTTTTTTACTTTCTATCGCTAAATGCCATACGCTATTTAAAAACTGAAATCATTCCTTGCTTTTGCCTCAGCAATTCTGCTGCTACTCTTTGGTTGAGTGCATTTTCTAAAAGCTTATTTATTTGCAGCTCGATATATTCATCTCGGTTTTCTTCAAGAAGCTCTTTGGCATATTTATCGACTACCGGTTTAACTTCGAAGCTGCCGCTGATGCCGAATTTGATATTCTCAGTGTCACGCAGTACAAGCCGCCGGTTTGCGATATGCTCGTCGATTGCACTGCTTAGCAGGTCGGAAAACTCATCCACCACCAAATCTTCAGGTACAAACCCAGGACTGTGGATATTAGTTATATTTTCGGTGAGGATTTTATGGCGAGTCTGCGTGAACTCGATTATCTTAACGAGCAGCTCAGTGATATTATCTGTTATCAGTGACGCCAGATTCATAATCACTCCTTATAAAACTCATCATCCTTGAAAGAAATAACAGTAACTCCGCACGTATATTGCCTATTCGCTTTTTCATAAGCAGCTCCTGACCATACGTTTCTCATCAAAGCATAAGAGCTGGAAAAAGCGGGAAAGATAGCTTCTGAATGGCACCGCTGTGTTTCTCATCCCTGATCCTTTCGTCCCTTCCTTGAATTCTTACAGCAGACTGTCTTTTTTACAATCGCAGCAGAGCAACCGCAAAGAGCCAAAACTGTTTCTACTTTTGCTTTTTTTGGCTTTAGTTATTTTCAGATTGTAAAGAGCTGTCCGCCGCTCTACTGGCAGCCTCTTCTTTCTTTAGAATCTGTTTTATTTCCGAGAGAGTTTTCGTTCTCCTAAGCTCGATGATTTTCGAGAGTCTTTCAAATACCGACTCGTCGTACAGTCGATGTCCACCCTCAGTCCATTGTACCTCACGAATAAGTCCCATTATCGTGTAGTTATGAATAGTTTGCCGTGAAAAGGGGGTATAGCGAACTAACTCACCAATTCGATAGAGCTTGGCAGGTATTTGCAACGTGCGATTGTTAACTTCTGTCTGCATTGCGAAAAACCCTTTATAGTGAACTCATTAAAAACCTGGCAATTAAGAACTCGAAAGTTTAAAAGCAGCTACACACATCTGACTGTCGCCCACAGCTTGGTCAGGAATTTGAACGTGCCGTTACCTATGCACTCCTTAATCAACCTAAAATGAGCGATTCTTGACATTTTTGCCCTTGTCCTGAGATAAAACCGAAAGATCCGACCTTATCAGAAAATAATCCATCGCGGCGGTTTTGAGATTCCCGCCTTAATTGGATATTGCTCCCGGTCGCTTCTGGCGGCTTCAGTCCACTCATAATGACAAACTGTCTTATGCTACTGTCAATAAAGTACTTATAGTTATTTTTGTAACCCAAACGGTCAGCTTGAGCCGGCCAAAGGGGTTTTACATTTTGCAAAATGTAAAACACCTTTTATCGGATGTCAACCTTTTTTTAATTTTTTTGAAAAAATTTTTGGTTACTTTTCCACCGAGCGACGTTTGGGCAAGTGCCCTTAGCGGGAAAACCGAGGTAGAAATCTCTGGATTTTCTAAAGTTTCCTATGTCTTTTGCTGAATGCCGTTGACCAAGTCGTTGATACAAAAGCACAGGTTCATTTCGGCCTTTAGCCAACGTTTTTTCCCAAATGCCACTACTAAAATGTCCGATAGAGTGATAAGTGAACCCACTGTATTACCTGAAACTGTGTGGATAGGGCAAAGTTGTATAACTTTTGAACCATGCACCGAAGCAATAAAAATTCTGAGAATACTGTTAACCACGCTGACGGCAGTATTCCCCTGGTTGAGCAGGTAACCCCATTGGCTCGGCAGATAAACTGTCTCGACATCGAGCGGATAGCCGACGTTTGTATTAAACACATTCCGAACCTGGTCGGCGCAAGGCTTGCTTCACTATACATACTTGATGAGACAAACAATATTTTGCACCTGCAGAAGCACAATCACCCATTTCTTATAAACAAAATAGTCTCGCTGAATCAAAATCCGCCATCCCCTATGGTTATGGCAGTAAGAAGTAAAGAGCTTATATTAGTAGGGGACATAGACACCCACAAAAAGCCCATAATTAGAAAATCACAGCGTGCCTTTGCTGGAAATTATAAGACCAACAATTGCGCTATTACTCCTCTTATTTGCCAGGACAGAGTAGTTGGCGTACTCAATTTGGCAGATAAGATGGAGAGCGATAGCTTTGATTCTGAGGATATTGCACTGATAGAGCTGCTTAGCCAATTGGTCGGTGCGTCAATCGGCAACATAAAGCTGTTCGAGAAGATACAGCGCCAGGCGACAACAGACGGCCTGACCGGCCTTGCGAACCACAAAACGTTTTACGAAATCCTGGAAAAGGAACTATGGAGATCACGCCGATACGGCGGGCAAATCTCGCTGATTATGATTGATATTGACAATCTCAAGAAGATAAACGACACCTACGGCCACCGTGCCGGGGACAAAGTCATCCGAGAGATTAGCAGAAAAATAAAAGAGTCCATCCGACAAATCGACACGGCGGCGCGGTACGGCGGCGATGAGTTCGCGGTCATTTTGCCTAATACCCCACTCACCGATGCCGTTGTTGCTGCCGAGCGTATGGTCGATGCGGTTGCCCATTCGCCGGCAATCTGGAAAAAAGAGCAGATAGCAGTATCAATTAGTGTGGGCCTTGGTCAATATGATGCTGACACCAACCCCGAGGATATTACAAGCGGTTCTGACCGGGCACTGTACACAGCCAAGCAGGCAGGTAAAAACACAGTGAGAATCTTCGAACCCTCCAAAAAATATAACCTGTAACTCTTCTGTAAATTTGGCCTCATTTAGGGGAAATGGGGGATTTCATATCTGGCCGCTCGCGGCCCGCGTCTGGAAACCAAAGACTCAAGTCTGACGATAGAGGACTGAGAACGGACGATGGATGGCAGATGACCGACGGCCTCATAGCAAAATGACATGGCCGTACTGCGCGATGCGTATTTGAGAAATTTTGTTGGGGCCATTCGGGCTTGCGGACTATCGATGGCGGCCGCTGTCGATAGTCTTTGCACTGGATAATTTGAAGGATGGAGGGCGTGAGAGAGGTAATTCCACGAGCCGCTGGTAGATACTTTACGGGATTTTGTCCGAAAAAAAAACCGCAAAAAAAGTTTGACAGCCTCGAAGGATTGTGTTAGATGTAAAGGACTAAATCACGGTTACCCAGATTATAACGTAGTTATCCGGGGAATTACGGATAGTGAGACGGAGGAAAGTGCATGAGAATAATGTTTGTAAGCTGTTGCTTACTATAAACTTACGTATTTTGCAGAAGACTTTTATTTTAAACGGAAAGGAGCTTATTATGAAGAAGAGATTTATTTTTTTCGCAGCATTAGCAGTTTTTTTAGCTATTGCAGTTACTCCGGCCAACGCAGCTAAGCCACTCAAAATCGTCAAGGGGCCGTACCTGCAGCAGGTGACTCCACACTCGATTGTCATTATGTGGGAGACGAATACCGCGGCCGACAGCCGGGTCGATTATGACGGTCAGTTCGTCGAGGATTCGACACCTGTGAAGATCCACGAGATAGAACTCACCGGCCTTGCTGCTGATACCGCGTATTACTACACCGTCACATCCGGGACCAAAACAAGCCCCACAAGCACGTTTGCCACGGCGCCTGCAGCACCGCGTTCCTTCCGCTTTGTTGCCTACGGTGACACGCGGACGAATGCCAACGCTCACGCCGCAGTCATTCAGGGCATTATCAACAGCGCGCCCGAGATAGTGCTTCATACCGGTGACCTGGTCGAGAACGGCGATGATTCCGGCCAGTGGGGGCGTCAATTCTTTGGCCCGGCCCATGACCTGATGATAAACACGCCCCTGCTTCCGATCATCGGCAACCATGAGGGCAGCGGAAACCTGTTTCGCGACCTTTTCTCCCTCGGGAATAACGATTACTGGTTCGCGTTCACGTACGGGGGCGTGCGGTTCATCGGCCTGAATACGCACAACGTGATTTATTCTCCAGGAAGCACGCAGTACACGTGGCTTGAGGAAGAACTGCAGTCGCCCGAATGCACGAGCGCTGATTGGCAGATCGTCTATTTCCATCACCCGCCCTATACCGCCACCAGCGGCCACTCTGACGATATGAACGTCCAGACGTACCTGGTTCCGCTGTTTGAGCAATACGGCGTGGACATGGTCTTCAACGGCCACAGCCACGCCTACGAGAGGTACTTCCATAACGGCATATACTACATCGTAACCGGCGGTGGAGGCGCGCCACTTGCTGGTTTGGTCACGGACACTAAGGAGCCCATTCGGGAGTTCGGCGAGAGTGTGTACCATCACTGCGTCATCGACGTGAGCGTGGAGGCCAAGACGCTGACCCTTTACGCTTGCTACAACGACGGGACGTTGTTGCACGACCCCATTACTATCGAAGAACCGGTGGACGTTACTCCGCCGACGGCCAGCTTACTCGTACCGCTCGACAATGGAGCGGACGACCTGGATGCAGACGACGGCGAGGTTACGGTCAACACGACCCAGTCGATATTCCAGATCCAGCTCAGTGATGTCGGCGATGGCATCGACGACGCGACGGTCATCCCCGAGACGGTTACCCTTACCAAGGACGGCGGGGCGGTCGGCTACACGTTCGGTTACGATACTGGTTTGGACGTGATCACACTCACGTCTGCGGGCAGTGACTTCGACAACGGCATTTACGCTATCACGCTTAGCGGTATTGCGGACCTCGCGGACCCGGCCAACGTAATGGCCGCAACGACCTTGAGCATTCTAATCGACACTTCGATTGTGCCCCCGGTAACGCTCAGCTTCCAGCAGGGCGTGGGCGGCTACATCGGGACGAAAGACACCATGATACGCTCGGCAGACCCGACGACAAACTTCGCCACATACTTCCAATCCGGGTACCCCTACCAATACAACGCCGATACGGACAGCTCCGGCGGACCTTCTCAGGTTTTGCTGCGGTTCGACAACATCATTGGCTCCAGCCAAATTCCTTCCGGTTCGGCGATCATCTCGGCCACGCTGCGGATCCGTTCGACTGACGATGGCAACGGCGGCAAGCTGCACCGTATCCTGCAGACGTGGGTCGATACGGACGTGACCTGGAACAACTCTTTCGGCGGCAATGGAATTCAAGCGGATGGCATCAGCGAAGCCGCATCCCTTGAGGACGACGGTGTTCCTTCGAACTTCCCCGACACGGACGTGGATTTGGACGTTACCGCCACGGTGCAGGCCTGGGCGGACGGGGTGACGAACAACGGTTGGGCCATCCTGCCCAACGGCACGAACGGTTGGCACATCGCAGCCGCCGAGTATCCCGCACCCGATGAGGGTTATCGACCTGAGCTGATCGTGACTTTCTTAACGACGGGGAATCGACCGCCGGTAGCCGATGCCGGGTCTGACCAAACTGTCTCTGATGCCGATGGGACTGAAGCAGAAATTGTGACCTTGGATGGTTCTGGTTCCTATGATCCAGATGGCACTATTTCTACTTATGAATGGACTGAGGGAGCGGCTATTTTGGGTACAAGCGATATAATTACTTACGACTTTGCAGTAGGAACTCACACCGTAACATTGACGGTCACAGACAACGAAGGAGCCACAGCGAGCGATGATGTGGTCATCACGGTCAATGCCAATCAGGCTCCTACTGCCGATGCCGGTCCTGATGAAACAGTTACCGACACAGACGAGAACGGCAGCGAGAGTGTGACGCTCACAGGTTCCGGCTCTGATGCTGACGGGACTATCGCGTCTTACGAATGGAAGGAAGGCGAGACCCACGTAGGTACGGGCGCGAGCATCACGGCCAATTTCAGTGTCGGCGTACACACGGTGACCCTGACTGTGACCGACAACGGTGGAGCCACAGCGAGCGATGATGTGGTCATCACCGTCAACCCAGCCGGTGCTACCATGCACGTGCAGAGTATCGCCATGAGCCTTGAGCAGGTAGGCAAAAAGTGGCAAGCCACTGCGAAGGTGACTATTAGCCCGGCTCAGAGCGAAGCTTTGGTCGTGGGAGACTGGTACTTCAAGGGTGTCTTGAGACTGAGTGGTGACACGGGCGTAACAGATGCGGATGGAATCGCCGTGCTGACTTCATTTACGACACCAGCGAAGACCGGGCAGATCTTCACCTTCACAGTTACGGACGTAGTGGCATCGGGCTATACCTATGATGATTCGCTCAACGTGGAAACCAGCGACTCAATTACGGTTCCGTGAGAAGGATAAGAGCGGGCTATGTAAGTTCTATGTGCGTGGCGGTCATAACGGCCGCCACGTATCTTTTATAGGCGGTTTATCCTGTGGGAGCTTATGCGGGAAAGGTTTATCGGCGCCATTCGGCCTTGCGGACCATCAATGGCGGCATGTGCTGAGGATTAAGCCTTCGGCGGCGGTTATTGGCACAGCTTCTGTTACTCGGATACCAGCGAATAGTAAACAGCTCGATTTTCAAAGGCAATTTGTCTTTTTTCAATTTGCCAAACATCGCCAACCTTTTCTGTGAGCCCTGTTAGAAGTAATTGCGAACGCCGCCTCCTGCAGCCCGGTCGGGGCTTCCAACGTGGTGAGCAACCCGATAGCAATTGCACCCTCCTCCTATCGACAAATTTGGGTAGCGACTTTTGGGATATTGTCTAAGACAAGATACAAGCCCTAAAACTAAAGACAAAAGTTAGCCTTTGGGCTTCCGAATATGAGGATTGTAAGGAGGCAATTCAAAGGCTCACTGGTATTTGTCGCTCGGCTAAGTACTCTTTCATTTGCCTTACGGTGTACTTACCAAAGTGGGCGATCGAGGCAACAAGGACGGCGTCGGCACGGCCATCAACAATGACCTGGTATAAGTGTTCGAGGGTTCCGGCCCCGCCGGATGCGATTACAGGCAGATTTACCGCATCGGCTATCGCCCTGGTCATTGGAATATCGTAACCGGCCTGTGTGCCATCAGCGTCCATACTTGTCGGCAGGATTGCCCCCGCGCCTAAATCCTCAACTTTTTTTGCCCACTCGACGGCGTCAGTGCCTGTGCCGGAGGTACCGCCGTTGATTATAACTTCAAAGCCGGATGGCAACTGTGAATTGCCGCAGGTATCGATGGCAATAGTGATTTTCTCGCTGCCGAATTCGTTCGCTGCTTCTTTAACAAAATCCGGATTTCGCACAGCAGCGGTGTTGATGGATACTTTTGATGCGCCTAAATCCATCAATTCTTTAATGGCCTGACAGTTGCGGATTCCGCCACCGACGGTCAGCGGCACTGAAATTCCCTCGACCGTTCTTTTTACGGCATCGAGGAGGGTTTTTCTGTTCTCAATGGTGGCGGTAATGTCCAGAAACACCAGCTCGTCGGCTCCTGCCTGGCTATAAACAGCGGCGCTTTCCGCAGGGTCGCCCACATCTTTTAACTTAACAAAGTGAACACCTTTAACCAATCGGCCGTCCTTTACATCCAGGCACGGGATGACCCTTCTGTAATCCATACGTTTTTCCTTCCCAATTAGTTAGTATTCACCAAAATCTCATTTTCACATCTGCCCAAAGAGTATACCAAGCCGTGGCGTTCTGGTCGAGAAAATGTTTTTTTTAGTCAGCAGATTGCTGCCAGATATATTTTTGGGCTGTGCAGGGGAAAATAGTCGACCAAATGCCGTGGCTGGATTAGCGCAAAAACCCGATTGGCCGTAACTGAAAAGAGCCTTTGCAAACCTGTGGAGTTGTAAGTGGGCGTGATTGTCTTTATCTGCAGACGCCGTGAGCATTACCTGATGTCTCGCCATTTGACCGGCTGTCTGTCGATTTCGAGTATTTCAGCCCGGTTGATAAGCCATCTGTTGTCTTGCTCCCTTTGAAGGTCTAACTTTATTTTCAGTATCACAAATGGCTTAATCTCTCTGTAAGCGTGGCGTTGCTTGTCAAAATGAATTATGACGGTCAAAGTCACTGCTGCCTTTGGCGGCGATATTTCTATTTTCAAACCCATCTTTTTACTTTTCTCAGCGAGTGGCTCTGATAGAAGGTCCCTGCAGTGATACATCAAATCATCCTTCGTGTTGTGATATGAATCGCTGTAATTTGCTGAAATAAGTGCTTCGATTGCATCACAGTTTTCCTGTTCGACCGCCTTTATCGCTGTGTTGATTAACGTGTTGATTTTTTCCAAATCGGTGTGGACAACAAAGTCCAGGCCAAAAGCAGCCACGACAAGGATGATTGGCAAAAGCCATTGCCACCGTCGGCGTTTGTAAACGCCAATTACGTGGATTATCTGTAAGGTAAGCAGGACAGCGACAGCTAAGGCCAGCGTGGCTTGTATAATTATAGTAAGTGCTTTGCTGATTTTAAACAAGCCTGCTTCGACCAGGAAATCCACGGCAAAAATAGCAACCGCGAGGAATATTACGAGATGCGATTGCCACCAGAGGCGGCTGTCACCGTGGATCACCAGCAGGGCAAGCCAGACAACAATGCCTGCAATCAGCAGTGTCCACGGCTGGTCAAAAATGTCGAACATTTGCCAATCCTTTTCAATATGTTATTTCTGCGGGGATTATATCGGCAAAGAGACTCGTCCGTGGCAGTGTCGTCAAGATTCAGAAGGTGATAAGGCAGATAAGGTGAGCTTTGCGCATTTTCTATTTTCTAAAGCATAAGCCCTACGGCCAGCGAGCTCTGGATTACTAAAATTCCGCACGCGGAAAGCCCATCATCATATATCTGTAGTCTTCACCTTCATTTGGGTAGAGGTCTTTATAGTTTTCCCCGGTTTCCGACATTTCAATGGTACTTTTATCCAACCAATTGTGCTTTTCCGCATGGCTGTCGGCAAAGCCCAGGGTGCTCTTTTCGTTGTGCCAGATTGCGAACGGGTCCACCCATTGGTCCGTCCTATTGAGATTCATGACCCACGAACCAATGTTCCATCCTCTGTTATCGGCTTCTTCCACAAATATATATTTGGTTCCGGGGTTTCTTATCTCAGTAAATCTTTTGGCCTGGACATACGAATCCTGCCATCCTTCACCATTCGCGCCGCCGGCAATGGAATAGCTGCGAAAAGCCTCCTGACTCGGCATGTCTCTCCTTGCGTCACCAGAGCAGTGATATACATCTACGGTCTTGATATAGGGGAACAGGTGGCCTTCTCTTATACCTATCTTCTTGCCACTGATAGTATTGTCACCGGATGGTGGTCCCTGGACCCAATCATGGGGGGTATTTCCGATGTGGCCGCCGACCAGCTCGCCGTCATTATCCACTGTGTAGGTAAACCAGGCCATCGACAGTGTCTTCAAATTGTTAACGCAGAGGAGACCGGCGGCTTGGTCCTTTGCCAGCCTCAAAGCGGGCATCAGAATTGCCATCAGCAGCGCGATGATTGCAATTACTACCAACAGCTCAATTAGTGTAAACCCCGTTTTTTTCATTTCATTCCTGCCTTTCTGGTCAAATAGCCGAAAGGATTTGGATACAAAAACAAGAATATTTTTATATTTTATTAATTACGTCGACCCGGCCTGCCTTTTGCCGGGGGACCTACTGGTTCTTGCCCCATATGTAACCCCTGCGCATATATGCGAGGTCTTCACCTTCACCGGGGGGAACAGGAAAACCGGTCTGTGCCTCGGACATTTCAATTGTGCTCTTATCCACCCATCTGTGTTTTTCCGCGTGGCCGTCGGCAAAGCCCAGGGTGCTTCTCTCGTTGTGCCAGATTGACAATGGGTCGCCCCAATTGTTTCCTGTCTGGCTCATGAGCCAGGAACCCATGTTCCACCCTCTAGGCTCGGCTTCCTCAACATATACATACTTGATGGCGGGACCTCTTATCTCCTCATACACTTCGGCCACTATATCAGGATTATTCTTTGTAATATAGTCGCCTGCATAAGCCTCTTCTCCATTCATGCCGCCGGCGATGGAATAACTGCGGAAAGCCTGCTGACCTGGCATGCTTATCCTTGCGTCACCCGTGCAATGATATACC
>JAUXAB010000034.1 GCA_030615025.1 Phycisphaerae bacterium
AGTGTGCCCATATAAAACGCCCGCCAGGAAAGGCCGCTGGTAAAATACGTTATCTCGAACGGTACCTGGCCGCTGACCTCCGAGCGAATGAGCCAGCGGCCAAGCTCCCGCAGCCTCGCTGGGAACACCAACTGCTGAATATCAATCTTGTCCGCTTGGGCCAACGGCTCCAGAGACAGCGAAGTCGGGTCAATTAGTGTATTGGCCCACATAAATTGCAGCCAGTTCCAGCCCTTCTTTAACGTCAGGTTCCGCCGTTCCCGCACTAAGGTCAAATCAGCGGAATTATAAATCGTAAGCTGCACCTTGTCCCGCCTCGGCAATACCACCAGCTCAATCGCACTTGCCGGCGCAAAAGGCGCCTGCTCAGAAATCTGTTCTTCTGCGGATTCGACTTTCGCAACTTTTCTTAACCTCTCGCCAACTTCTGTGTCTGATTTTGGTACTCCAAGCGAAAGCTTGCTTATCACAGCTACCTTCTTATCAGAATCCACAGGACGCAAAATATCTGCTGCTTTATCACCCTCTGTTTTCTTTGCCACCAAGTCGCTGAGTTCTTTGATATCTTCAAGCTCTCGCGTCCCATCCTCTATCAGATGGGCAGCCAGCAGTAACAGTCCGACCAAAAATACTGCCGCAGCCGCACCAATCCAGGCGGGCTTTCTAAACGGGATGACCCTCGTCCGCACTTTGCCTCGGGCGGACCCAGCCTGCTCTACTACCTGCGAAATCAAATCCTCGCTAACCTTAACGTCCTCACGCAGTAAATCCAACGCGGCGAACTTCTGCTCTAATTGCTCCAGACACCGGCGACACTGAGCACAGTCTTTTAGATGCCCGGCAATTTCTTCCACCCGGCTATCCGAGGCCAGTTTGAACTGGTATTCAATAAGCTCTCGCTCTGTAAGATGACCTTTCATTCCATATCTTCCGAAATATCAGGCAATCTCTGCGCCAGCGTCTTAAGTGCCCTGTACATTTGTGTTTTCACCGTTCCAATAGAACAATCCATAACTTGCGCCACTTCGGCATAACTTAGCTGCTGATAATAGGCCAGAACAATTGTCGCCCGCTGCCTTGTCGGCAGCAGCTCAAGAACCTGGCTAACTTGCTCTTTCTGCTCGGCCCTTACCACTTCTTGTGAGGGGTCACACGAATTCTGGGCCACAGTGACGGCTCCCAGCTCTTCGCATTTCCCGTCGGCACAATCTAATCTTTGATTCAGCGATACAACTTGCAAACGGCTGCGCCTCCGCATGCCGTCAATAGCCACATTTGTCGCGATTGCAAACAGCCAGCTCTTAATTCGACTGCCCCGAAACGTATCGGCTTTTTCATGAACGCGTTTGAAAGTCTCTTGAAACAAATCCTCTGCTTGTTCTCTACTGCCTATCATTCGTGTCAAATATCCTAACAAACTATCTCCGTATCGGCGTACAAGCTCGCCGAACGCCGTCGTATCGCCCTGACGATGGGCATCGATTAAGCTTCTGTCTGTGTTCACCATTGAGGCCGTTTCCTCTATCTATCAGTATAGACGGCTATCATAGCCCACCGGTTGACAGAGAACAAAAAAAAATTCCCAGAACTGTATATCGCTTGCGAAATTAGGGCCTTTCTAAGTTGTTATGCGAATTGAGGTTACATTAGTATTAACACTCACTTATGAAGCTGGCCGAGGCGCAACCGAAGCTCAAACGAGCCTATTTGGTACGTGCTTTTGTCCCGCACCAAAACTCAGAACGATGACTGGTTAGGATTCGTGATCGAAAACGCGAGCGCGAGGTGGATTTTGGTGCGGATGGCTGGATTGGTCCTTTTCCATCGTTATCAGAAGCTATTGCTGACTTTCTGCATTTGTCTTAATCAATAGACTGTCGCCCTTGGCCAGGATTACGGGATTTCGAAAGAGTATGCGCAGCTTCCGGTCGTCGAGTCGATAGCGAACCCGGACATTTTGACCATTCAGCTTAGCGGTGACACGTGCGGGTCTTACATCTCCGGCCAATTCAAACTGCATTTCATTTAGTTTAAGGGTTCCGTGCTTAAGCTCGATTCGCTCCGTTTGGCTATGTGCGGAGATTTTCTGTGAGAAGCTTCCCCACCCTTGAGCAGTGGTAAAGGCGGCCTTGAAATTCTCCGGGTTTATCCGCGGGGTGAAGGTCAGATATCCTTTGGGGCCATGATATTCATAACCACAGGCAGCAATAAAGGCGCCATAGCTGGCCATGGCACGGGCGTAATGGTCGGAGCATTCGATTTCGTTATAGGGGTTACGCAGAGCAGCGTTGTAGCGGTCGTGGATGGCGCGGGCGACGGCCAAGCCCTCAGTAATCATGCCTTCCCAAATCATGTGCGAAGCCACCTGCCATTCAAAACCAGTCATGCACTCATTGAAATACATGTACTGCCAGTGTTTCTTGAAGTCCTCCCGTAAGCCGCCCTTAGGCCAGGTGCACATAAGCAAGCCGGCATCACCAGCCACGGCATACCATCGGCCCCGCTTGAACTTCTCGCGGAAGGGGCCAACATCCGGCACGAAATTGTATTTCCACAGGGCACGCAGGGCGCTTTTGATTTTCTGTTCGTCGAACAGTCGGCTAAGACCCACCTGAAAAGCCCAACTCTGGCCGAAAACCTGGTCAATGTAACAGCCTTTGCCGATACCAATGGCATTGAGGTGATTGGGATCTTCAATTTGGTAGAAGTATTCGCCATTGTAAAGCTTCAGAATATTCCGGCGCCCGCGTTCGGCGATATCTCTGCAGCATTGGGCGAAGTCATCGTCCCCGATCTCGATGGCCATGGCCTCGCCTGCCCGCAGGGCTGCGAGGTAAAGTGAAGCAAGGAAGGAAATCTTACCGAACCATGCGGCATCGAGCGTGTTGGGTTGCGAGCCTTCAACAATACCGTCGTCATTGCCGTCACGCTGGGTCATATATTCGATGGCCTTTTTGATTTTCGGCCACATGCGCTTCAGAAAGGCATAGTCGGCGGTCATCTGATGTTCCCGGTACGCGCCAAGTATACGACCGCACTGTCCATCGTGGGCCGGGTGAGAACTGCGCTGTAGGTTTGCCCGATGGCCAATTCCCCCGTCTGTGTGAAAGGCGATGCCAAAGTCCACCTGTTCGCGATGGTTGCGTTCAATCTCCGGAAATAGCCGCCCTACCGCCTGGGCGTAGTGCCAGACGTGCGTGCAGGTACCGTGGCAGCAGCCGATACCCTCCCAAGCCCAGAAGCGCCCGTCCTTAAAGCGGTAGCATGTGCTGGTGGCCAGAGTAGTGGTGTTGGCCATCGTTCGGTCGAGGAACCAATACGGCAGGGATGAGTCATACCAGGTATCGCACCATAAGCGGGTGGATGTGCTGAGCCGCTTGAAGTTGTTGGCCACGTACTGAGCTACGGCCTGGGCATTTGAGAAACGGCTGGCGTAGTACCGGCCAACGTTGTTCATCCCGGCCACCGACAAATTCGGGAAATGCCAGGCGACGACAAAGGTAACGGTCTGCTGTTGGCCAGGCTTCAACGAAATTCTTCGGCCGACAGAACCGAGCAGTTTATCGCTTAATGGTCTGCTTGTCTTGTCGAGGCGCTGTTGGAACTGGCCGGGCTTGGATATCAAAGCTGAAGACAGGTCCTGAGGACTGCTGTCGAGCAAGGCCAATCCCATAGTGCCAAAGTCGTGTAGCTCATCCAGAACAAATGCTTTTGCCGGCCGGTCGGAAAAGACGATGTGGTCCACGCCAACGTTGCCCCAGCCGCCGGTCTCCTTGTCCACAATCTGGATTTGGGCGTGTTTGCCCTGCCATTGCGCCACACTAAAGGAGGCCGGATTCATGCGATTGTTATTCCGGCCGGTTGCGGATTTTACTACCTTGCCGTCAATAAGCAAATTCATGCAGGTTTTACCCTCGTGGGCGCCGCCGCCGATGAGGAAATTTATGTACTTTCGCTGGATTACAAAAGATTTACTTGTGAGTGTCCCGACGTGCCGGTCGCCGCCGTGGACATCTTCACCCTGCCGGACATTGTGGGTGTTGACCACGCGCTTACCTTTGCCGGTGACGTCGCCCTGGTAGCTGGGTATATTGGCCATTTTAATCGGTGAATTGCCAAGGGCGGTACCGGTGACTATCCATCCTTCGTAGTCATCTTTCTCGAAATCCTCAAATACAATATCGGGTCGAGCCCCGATGAATCGGGGATCATGAATCGGCTCAGCGGAGCAAGATAGAAACGTCATTTCTTGCCCGCGCAATACACGATTTTGGCGAATGCCCGAAGCCTGATCGCGGTGGTAGAGGCAAATGGCATTTTCCAGCCAGCCGCTTATTTCAGCCGTGACCGTTTCGCCGGATTCGTTCTTAACTGTGTAGCTCATTATAGTGGCTGGGAGGGACGAATCGTTTGTATTAAGTGGGACAAAAGGTGAGTACGCTTCCAATTCAACGCGGACAGGACAGCCTTTATCTCTATAGGTCACGCGGCCAATCGGGAACCGGCCCTCGAACGAAATATCTGCAAAGCCGGTGCTATCTAACGGGCGAACTTTACCGTCAATTCGTACAGCAAAGCCCTGCTCAAGCGGGGATTTCGGTGAGGCTGGAGATATGTAGTTCGCACCATTGCGTGTCCCCACTGATTGTCCCTTATATTGCACCTGTCTGGGCAGGATTCCTTCGACAACACGGTTGAAAATATCCCAGAGCCATAATCTGCCGTCACCGCCGAGATAGAGGTTTCCAGTGAACAATCCACCAATCGGCATGCCAATATGCTGCAAGGCTGCAGGGTCGGTAACTACAGTAGGTTTGCCCCGCGTAGTGAGCGAAGCGAGCCATTGTGGATTGAGTTTCTTGTCGAGAGGTATTGTTTTAAGGTATTTGTTTTCTTCGAAAGGGCCGGCTATGGCCGGCAGCACGGTGCTATTCAATGCCGCCCCGGCGGCGCCGATCGCGGTCAATGTCATAAAATCTCGACGATTGATTTTAGCGCACTCACATTTCGCATCTGGAAACTGATTGTCGCAGCAGGATTCCTGGTCAACTGGATGGATATTTTTTTCGCCCATGTCACGTTCTCCCACCTTCTGACAGAATTAACGTAATAAAATATAAACTACCATAGCTCATTGATTGTCTTGACAGTCTCGTTAACCAGGACCTGTCCACCCTCCGGCCCGACAACAAATTTGTCGGCGCTGTAACCACCCCCCTTTATGGCCTTTTCTGTCGGCAGATACCCGTTATTCTGACAGGACAATTGCACCAGTAACGTTAAGACCGCATGGCTGCGGGCTTTGATACGAATACCGTAATCGATATACAATTCGAACGGATTGGTCGCTATAGCGATATCTCCCAGTCGAATCACATGAAATTCTATGGATTTGGTGGAATCTGTTTCGTAAAAGGGCAAAATGGCAGGCTCATTCTCAGGCAGGTCCAGATTTACTACTATATGTTTGAACGGAAGCTTCCATTTGATATCTGTCTTGGCCAGTGGGAATACATCATCAACGGCATTGGCGATGCGCCGGGCTATCTCCTGCCGCCTCGATATACCTCTTCTTTTTAGCATAATCTCATCTGCCTTTTTGCGAAAGAGCAGATGCGGTGATAGATCCCCGGAGGGGGCGCATTGCGGAAAGATAAACAGGTCTTTGGAATATCGTTTTCTAAGCTCTTCTCTGATATCGTGCCAGAAATCGGCTGAGATTTCACTTAATCCTTCCGTTTCCTGGGAGGTACAAGCGATGTTGATTACGATCCCTGTTAGTTTCTCCTCTGGTCGCCAGAAGAACAGCATTTCTACCGCATGGTCTTCATAGCCCTCGATATTTGAAAAGCTCTCTGCGTTTGTATTTCCATACATAACGGACGAACCATCGAAATATTGTGCACGCCGGTTCATTCCAACGACGGCGTGCCCGAGCGCCCAGCTCATACCGGCAGGTTTGCGGTTTTGCCAGGCTTGAACTACGGCCTTGGCAATTCGCTCCACAAAGAAACTGCCGTATTCGGATGCCTTCATAACACCTTCATCCTGGCTTACGTCATAAAGGCCTTTGAAAGCATTGTCGATGAAGCCCGGGGCAGTGTGGGTATGAGTAGCATTTAGAAGCAGCTTGTTAACATCAAAATCGGGAATTTGAGGTTTCACCAGGTCCCTGATGCGCTGCTGGATTTGCTTGCGGATAAATATCACATCGCATGAAACCATAATAGCCTGCTCACTGTTTGTTCCCCCGCCACGAGTTTCCAGAGCCAGCACGGTTGCCGTAAGGGGATCAAGAGTGGTCCTTGCAATCCGCTTGTGCATTTGTCCAATTACGACCACGGGCTTTTTCGGGGTAATGTCCACAGAGGCCCAGCCGACATAAAGCGAATTTTCTTTTGGATCTTTAGCCGTAGAACCGATGACCGTTTCTTTGGGCTTGTTTGTTTCTTTCACAAGACCAATTTGCTCAAAAGGAATCCGTTTGAAGCCCAGGTCAAAGGCCGGTGAATCGTCCTTAAGGCGGAAATCTCCGCTCGCAGCATCGACAAAATGCGGGTCGCCCTCGATGAGATTATCCTGGACGGCGACCATTTCTTTAGTTGCACCCCAACGGATTGTCAGCCATTTTTCACCAACGCAAATATTACGTGCCACAAGGATGTTGCCCGGCGGCAAGCCATCGTCCTTGTCATAGTACTTTTGCAGGTCAGCCAGTTCCGGATATCGCGTACTGTAGGGCGGCTGTTTCCAGCTCATCCTCTCCAGCCGCTGTTTCATCGTCTTGTAAACCATATTGTTCCAGACGGGAGATTTGCTCAAACCCCGACCGTCGATATCAATCGCCGGGTCGCAGTCGATGAAGATGTTGTTCTCGACCTTGAAGTCCCGTCCGCCGCCGAGAAACACCGCCCGGTGAAGCTTCCACAGCACATTGCCATAAATCTGTGTGCCGCTGACACAGTCATCCATATAGATACCCATGGAGCCCATACCCACTCCGCCGGTATGGTGAATGAAGTTATGACGGATGATGTTTCCACGGAATGTGTAGTCTCTGCCCGTATAGATAGCGCCGACATCACCGGTCTCAAGACAAACGTGATGGATTTCGTTCAACTCGATAAGGTGGTCATTGCCCCCGAAAAGGATGGCGCAATGAGGATGGTCATGGATAAGATTGTTGGAAACACGGATACCCACGCCTGACATCGAAACCGCAGGCACATAGCATCTGGACCATCGAGCTATGTGGTGAATATGGTTGTTGTAGGCAAGGTGATCTGCCGGAGCCAGCGTTTTGCGGTCTCCGCCCCTCAAAGAGATGCCGCCATCGCCCATCTGGTAGATTTCACAGCCGACCACGCTGTGGCCCTTGCCGCCATTTACCGTAACGCCGTAATTTCCAAGGTTACGCAGAGTACAGTTTATAACATTATTGTTGCTTCCGCCTGAAATCCGAACACCAACCCCACGAGCACACTCTATCTCCAGGCCTCTAATTGTAACATGCGAGGTGTTGTTCAGATGGACCATCGGGTCTTCCACAATCGAAACCATAGCTCTATTCTGCTCGACCGGCGCCGGCGGCCAGAAATACAGGATGCCGTTCTTGCGGTCCAGATACCACTCGCCCGGCTCATCCAGCTCTTCCAGAACATTGAGAAAATAAAATCGTCCACCGACACGGAAACCGTAGTTTCCGTGTGGCGGGCTGGTCTTGATAAGACGCTTCTTAAGGTCAATCGATGCGATATGTTCATAGGAATTTGCCCAGTCGTAGGCCCAGTATCCGTGGACCCAAATGTCGTCTGTCTCTTTCCATCGATTAGGGCGTTCGCCTTCGTAGTTAAAGCCTCCACTTAATTCGCCAAGCCTGCGACCGTGACCATCATCTTTGGCCTCAGTAAAGCCGGCAATTTTTAAGAAGCTGTCATTTGGCCAGCGGGCGATGTTCATCGGTTTGTCCTGAAAGAACAGTTCCAAAGCGGCCGGTGAAGTTCCGCGAGCAAAACCTCGCGATCTCAGTTGCCCGAAGTCGTCGATGCCTTGAGCCTTCAGGTCGGTCTGATAAACCTGCCCATGGGCGGCCGGATCAAGCCGGTCCAGTATGGCCTGGTCCTGTACCTTCTGCCAGCCGGTCACCTGCCGGCCGCCAATTATGCGGACTTGTTCGCTGGGCATAGCTTGGTAGACAATCGGCGCCTCGGCTGTGCCCGAATCCTCAGACGTCAATTCAAAGCCCCGGTCCAGGTAGTATTGCCCGGAGCGAATCCACACCGTCACACCTCCCTTCGGCAGATCTTTAGTCTTCTTCAGTTCGCGGATGGCATCCCTTGCTCGCTGGAGGGTGGCAAATGCGTTACCCGGATTGGTGCCGGATGCCCCATCATCTCCATCAGTTGAGACATAAAAGGCATTTTCGCCCGCTTCTGCAGTAATCGAAATCAACTGTACAAATAAGATCGCAAGAGTCACAAGCAGGAACAAAGACCGCAATTCACGTTGTTTCATAGAACCTCCTTCGCGTTTTGGATTTTTTAGCTTTTTCAAAGCCCCGCCAGTTTCAGAGTGACCGGACCGGAAGTTGGATAAGAAAATGGGCCAGCGGGAGCTTTTTTGCCTTTCCATGCTGAATTGAAGAAATCATGCGTACAGATTTCGAGCTTTCCAAACATAGGAAGCTTTTCTTCAGTCGACCAGGTAAAGCTCAACGTTTGCTGATTAAAAGAAGCATTGATTTTAGCTCTTTTACTGTTCGGCCCAAAGCCCTTCCTTTGCCAGGCATTGAAGTCAAATCCGGCACGACGCCTTGCCGGACCGCAATCAACAAAGATATTACAATCAGAGAGATTGTCGTCATCGATAAAGGAAACACCCTTTCGCGCGTTGACGAAGATATTATTCAGCACGCGGTTTCGCTTGCAGGTCGATAGCCTTCCGCCGACCATTCGGCCTTGACAGATTCGCATTTCGACGGCTTCTTTAGTACATTCAGCCACAAAATTATGTGCCACAGTTAGCTCGTCACAGTCATGCTGATAGATACCACTGCCTTTCACGTTCCAGACGAAGTTGCGGTCAACTAAATTCGGCACCTGTGAGGCTTCGATAAAAATCGCCCCGTTGACCGATTCGATATTGACCAATATATTTTGTGTAACCCTCGAATTAATGTTGGTGTAGTCCAGCCAGATTCCCGGTGCCGCCTCAATATCGGTAATGATATTTCTGCGAACAAGCGTACCATTGTTCAGTAACAACTTGATGGCTCCCGTCTCCCAATATCGCTGCACGTCCTGCCAGCCACAATGATGAATCCGGTTGCTTTCCACAAGGGCATTTTTTACCAGCAGGCCCTGAATCCCACCTGTGCCGCACTCGTACACCTCATTATTACGAACAATCATATACCCCGGATTTCTCTCGGCACGTTCTCTATCTACAGCACGCCCTGCCTTGCTCTCATCGGTCCGTGCCCCAACTTCGATACCCACCGAATTAACACCCCTGACGATATTATCCTCGATAATCCAGTGATGGCCGCCCATCGTGAATAGCGCCCCTACGCCTGTCCGTGGAAAGCCATTGCCGGCGTGTTCGAATATAAAGCCCTTGACCCGGATATATCCAAGGTCGGTAACAGCAGGCTTGAAGATATGCTGCTGTGTGGTGATTTCAAACACAGTCTTATTTGGGTTCATCCCCTTAAAAGGATGGATATGCAATCTTTTATTTTCCTTTTCGACCCAGAAGGAGCCGGGCAGCTTGACCAGGTCTTCGTAGGTTGCCTGCTGAACCAGCCGTTTGCCATCCTGGAACACCAGCCCCCGCCCCAGCGTGTATGGGAGTTTGCCGGCCCATTGTGCCGCCCAGGGCATAAGGTCAATATCTTCTCTGCTGGCGTTTTCCGTCAAGAACGGATTATATAACCCAAAATAGTCATCCGGCAAAGACGTCATCCACAACTTAGCGGAAGACAAAACACCATTCCTTTTCGATTTTGTCCATTTCGGTTTGAGGACTCGCGAACCTTTAACGATTACCTTGGCCCCCGGCGCAGCTTCGAAACTGAGCATCTTATTCGGCCCATCTCCGCCAAATCGCGGCTGAATCAGCTCGCGATAGATGCCGGATTTAACAATGACTTTCTCGCCGGCACGAACTACCTGGGCAGCCTTATTAATTGTCAGAAAAGGTTTTTCTTCGCTGCCGTCATTATCATCCAAAGCCCGAGGATGGTGCTGGTCAACATAGTAAGTCCTGGTGTAGACAGTCTGGTCACTCCAGGTTTTAAAGTCACTTCCGTCCGGAAGGATGACAGGAGGATTCAGCGATACATAAACGCCCTTTTGAGCATATAATTCACCGGGTTTCAGCGCAATAAACAGCGAAAGGCACGATAGCGCTATGACAATTTGTTTGGCCTTCGGATACATACAGGACCCTCCATACACCAAGATCATTATGAAATTTGGCCGTCGGAAAGAAACCATGGATTACGCGGATTTTAGAGGGATTAACAGGATAAAACAAGAGAAAATCCTGTAAGTCCTGTCTAAAAAATTGCAAATCAGCTACATTTTGGCTACAATAGACAGGATAACAGGATAAAACAAGATAAAAAAATCCTGTCAATCCTGTCAAAAAAAGGCCGATGATGCTGATGAGAATGAGCAGCTTAGTCTTATTTTGTTTAATAAGCGGGACTGTGCTGGCTCCTGCGTCTCACGACGCAAGACGTGGCAGCGGGCCAGTAAATGGCAGGCACTTGGAGATATGCCCTCAGCACCGCTATTACTTCCGCGACGGCGACCGGCACGTGGTACTCGTCGGTGTTTCCGACCGCGCTTTGTTCAACATCTGGAAAAATGATAAGGGCTTCTCGTGGCGAAAATATCTCGATGACCTCGCAGCACACCATCTCAACTATGTTCGCCAGGATGTGTTCAGCTGGGGCGCAATACGCGGCGCGCTGGAGTATCCGGCCCAGCTCTCTAATCCAGCTCGGCTCTTCGCCCGCACCGGGCCGGGTAAGGCAATAGACGGCAAACCAAAGTTCGACTTGACTAAGTTCGACCAATCCTATTTCGACAGGCGCCTCAAGCCGTTTTTACGCGAGGCGGCGAAACGAGGCATTTACGTTGAGCTGACCCTGTTTGAAGGCTTCAGAGCACGGAGTGATTTCAAGGAAAGTCTCTACACCGAGGCGAACAACATCAATCGGCTCGGCCTGCGACCAGGCCAGGTGACCTCTGATGCAGCCCTCGGAAATCGGCGCCTGATGGCTGTTCAACACGCCTACGTTGATAAGGTGCTCGCCGAGACAGCACAGTTCGGTAACGTCATCTACGAAATAGCGAATGAGAGCGGTGGCCGGCGGTGGGTAGCCCATCTTATTGACTACATACACAATCATCCAACGCATCCCAGCCGACTCGTTTCCGCAGGTGAGCAGACCTCTTCCTTCGACCCACGTACCGGCGACAATGACATCGTCGTAAAGCATCGTGGCGGCGGAGGGTGGTATGCCACCGACGCCGATGTCCGCAATCATCACGTGGCCCTGCTGCAATTCCGCGTCGGTAAGCCGGTCAGCCACAACGAGTACTTCCTGTACGCCAACGCCAGCACGGATGATGTCAACTTCCCGCGTAAGATAATGTGGGCCGACTTCACAGCGGGCGGGCATTCCAATTTCTTCGATTTTACCTTCTGGCGCGGCACGGGGCGAACACTCAACGATGGTCAGCCATCACGCTCGCCACCTTTTGAAATCCTCCGCGGCGGCCAGTACCTGCTCGACTTCCTTGCCGACAACAAGGTCAAGTTTTGGACTATGGCACCCCATGATGAATTGGCCACAGTCGAGGGAAAGAGCAAGCCTTATGTTTTTACTCTCGCGCGACCGGGTGAGGAGTACATCTGCTATGTGCTTGGCAATGGCACGGTAAAGATTACCCTGCAGCTTACCGGCGGTCCCTTCACCGCCCGATGGTATGACCCAAAGCGAGGTCGATTCCTCGGCCCTCCGCACCGAGTACAAAGCAAAGGTCGGCATCTCTTTCAGTCGCCAACTTTCAAGCAGGATATCGTATTGTATTTACGGCGTTAAAGATGCCATGGACTACGCATCGGACGCGAGAGCATACGATTGGCCTGCTCATCATCAATAAAACGTTCATTGTCCGGGTCCCACTGCAGCTTGCGTTTGAGCGTCATGGCGATATTGCCGAGGTGGCAAACGGATGTGGAACGATGTCCGACTTCTACCGGTGCAGCCGTCTGGCCGCGTGTCTTAATACAATCGATAAGATTGCGGTGATGGTCATTGCTTTTGTAAAGGTGGATTTCATCAGGCCCGATAGTTGAATCCTTCACCGACTCCGGAGAGCTCGTGAGTTGGCCCTGCTGAAGCTGAATCCAGCCTTCGGTACCTTCAAAACGCATAGGGCCGTCTTGGTCGGTTTTCATAACCAACTCGACGCCGTTGGCATATCGGGCCCGGAAGTGGACCTTGGTGGCTGTGGTGAAAAGGCCATCGGCGGGATACTCCCCACCCAGGTCTTCGACCTCTACTGGCCCTGTCAAGTCCGTGCCGTTTGCCCATTGAGCAACATCAATCCAATGTGCGCCCAGATTTGTCGTCTGGCCCCCGGAATAGTCCAGGCCGAACCGGAACGTATAAAGGCACCGGGACTTGTGATACGGGACCCAGGGGGCCGGCCCCAACCACATATCGTAATCCAGCCAATCGGGGACAGGCTCCGGCTTCCAATCCTTAGCCGGTGCTTCTTTATTGTTTTTTCCGATAGATGTTATGATTTTCTTGAGCCGGCCTATTCGTTCGTTGCGTACCAGCTCGCAGATGAAGCGGAATTGTTGGCTTGAGCGCCGTTGAGTTCCCGTCTGGAAAACGACGCCATAGCGCCGAACGGCCTCGACCATCGCCCGACCTTCGGCCACAGTCAGAGTCAAGGGCTTTTCACAGTAAATATCCTTGCCTGCCGCCGCTGCCATAACTACCGGTATCGCATGCCAGTGGTCCGGCGTGGTGATGCAAACAGCGTCAATGTCATCCCGCGAGAGCAGATTGCGAAAATCATTGTACGCGTCACAGCCTTTGTACCGGCCGGATTGACTTTTTTTTGCGTAATGGTCCTCCACTATCTTGCGAGCAGGTTCCCGTCCGAACCACGCCCCCTGCCAGCCTTTCTTATACCAGTGACCATATTCGTTGCTCGCCTTTACGACGTCACAGACAGCAACAACCTGCACATCGCTTTGATTCAGAAACGCCCTCATATTATTGGTGCCCATACCACCCACACCAATGAAACCCATTGCGATTCGGCTGCTGGGCGCTATCACCCCGGCTTTTCCCAACGCCGATGACGAAACAATGTACGGAAACGCCAGTGCGCCAGCTGCTCCCCGCAGAAAGCATCGTCGACTTATGGTACTATCTCTTGACATTTGCACTTCCTCTCTTGCCGTTAAAGTTGCTCCTGTTTTCAGAACTGACGCAAACGTATGTCCTTAAACTGCACGAGCATTGGAGGTCCCTGGTGTACCTGCAGCGCGAGCTTGCCGGTGGGCACTCGCTTTGGGTCGTTATCCTCAATCTCGCACATAACCACGTCGTTTATCTTCAGCACAGTGTGACCCTTGTTGGTTATAACCGTATAGTCATTCCACTGTTCGGGCTTGAGAAGCTTGAGCAGTTCGGTCGGGTCGCCCACGGAGCCGACAAGTTCCTTCCTGCCGGTTTTGTCAATGCGAACTTTTTGGCCCCTCTCAGCGAGGATGTTGCGCATGGTGTACTCCATCACGACGCCGGTCCATCGGCCGTCGGCGCTAAAATCGGCCTGGGGGCCTATGAGGGCTTCGTGGTGCATATCGGTTCTTTCTTTGCTGTGGAAGTAAATTCCTGAATTGCCGTTCTCGATTCGGAACTTCAAGCGCAGTTCAAAGTCCGTCACATCACCGCCCGTCCAGAGCAGGAAATTGTTCTCGGAAATGCGGTTTTGCTCAGTGGTCTGCCCGGTGATGGCTCCGTCCCTAACAAACCATATTCTGGGGTTGCCCTTCCAGCCCGAAAGGTCTTTGCCGTTGAAAAGACTTCTGAACCTGGGCTCGATTCTGGGCGTAACTTCAGCACTCGGCGTTGTATCGGCAGGCAAATCGCCCATTGCGAACTGTATCCCATCCAGATAGAACCGCAGTATCGTCGGGTTCCACCATATCTCGGTGCGATGGCCAAACGCACAGTAAAAGACTCGGCCTTTCCCGTACTGCCGCACCCAGGCCAGGGCAAAATCGTTGTCCTTGCGGTGGATCCATGGCACGGTCATGTTAGTCGTTTCGGTATCCAGCGACAAGAGCACGCGGAGTTTTTTGCGCGAGTACGGTTCTCGGAACTGAAATATCTCCTCGGCTAAGCGGAAGTTCCTACCTTCGAATGCGACCAGCAGCGGGTGGTCTGGCTCATCCAGCTTGACGTCGACTTCCTCGTTCCAGGGGTGGCCCCAGTAGGCGGCACCGAGCATTTCAAGGAACTGGGGCCAGTGGGTGTTGCCGCCGACAGCGTGATGATAGGCCACGATCCCGCCGCCCCCTCGCACGAACTCAAGCAGGCTCCGGCGAAGAAGCATTTCAACAGCGTCCTTGTCTGGACCGTACTTCTTGAGCTTTTCCATATCCTCGTCGGTCGGCCGAATCCATGGGCCGTTGCTGTTGTTCATAATGATGGCGTCGAATTGTTTCAGATTCTCCGGCAAGTACATCGCCACATCATCGCTGACAACTGGCTCGAAGGCGCCGGTCTTTTCGCCGAGCAGTTTCATCGCATATTCGGCTTGAGGGATGGAGTAGCCCTTATGGGGAGACTTCTCCATAAACGGCGTGTTCCAGATCAATACGCGGCGATGCTTTTTCGGCGTAACGCGGGCCTTCTTGGGCACTGCCGCTCGGATTCGCTCTGCCTGCTGCCTGGTGACTTGCGCTGCAGCTTGTGCAGGCAGCATCAGCATCGCCACCACTAAAAGAACAGCTCTACAGAAGCCGCTGCATAGCATAATCAGACCTTCCTTTCTGTTGGTAAATGGTAACTGGTAAATGGTAACTGGTAAATGGTAACTGGTATATTCGAATAACCAATAACCACTGTCCAAGCATTACTGTTTTGGTTCAATGGATATTGCTATCCGAAACCCGATGAAGTCCATCTGTGGCAGCCACCACTTACTCTTGGGCTCCTGCGGGTCCTGGAAACGCCACCAGTCTTCTTCGAAGGCCCTTGCAGCGCAGCGAAGATCCGAAGCCGCGCTGTCCCAATCGCCACCACGGGCCACGTGCACCTTGCCTTTTTTCGGTCCCATAGGATTCACGGGCGGTTGCTTTTTGGCGTCCGCCGCGTAGGCAGTCGGGCTATAAAAATCATAAACCCATTCCCGCACGTTGCCCAGCATGTCGTACAGACCCCAAGGGCTCGGCTTCTTCTTAGCAGCCTCGTGGGTCATCTGGTCGGAATTGGCTTCGAACCACGCATACTCCTTGAGCTTGTCCGGGGACCCGCCGAAGAAGTAGGCGGCCTGACCGCCTGCCCGGGCGGCGTATTCCCACTCCGCCTCGGTTGGCAGACGATACTTCTTGCCTGTTTTTATTGACAGCCATCTGCAAAAGGTCATCGCGTTGTGCCAGGTCGTCCCAATCGACGGATGCTTGCCTCCACCCATGCCCATCGTCGGGTCGCCATAAATGGGTGTGGGTCCTGTAATAGCGTCCAGGTCTTCGCTTGACCCTGACTTGTTCTTATATCGCTTTACAACTTTGGCCTCGCCCTTTACTTCTTGTACCGTCTCTTCATAATAAGTTATGAACAGCTCGTAAGTGGTCTCCGTTGTGCAAAGGTAGAAGGGCTTTAAATGCACCTCATGCTGTGGATCCTCATCGTTTTTCCGGCTTGGTTCAGCTTCTGGGCTTCCCATCACAAACTTACCGCCCGGAATGAGTACCATTTCAAACGAGAGCTTCTCGCCACCTTTGGTCATAATGGTCTCAGTGTACTTCTTCGGCACTTTGCCTCCGGATGCCGCGAGGGCTGTACCAAACAGAACGCCAACACAAACAGCTAAGATACAGCTCAGCTTCATTATATATCCCCTTTTCCAAGCCAATCCAATTCGATTTCTACCTTTCGAACACCTTCTACATCTCATGATTTTACTCCTGTAAATACATAGTACCATCTCTTACAAACAGGTTTTACAACGACCAGCCTTGTCGGTATTCGCGCCTAAGGGCTTCATTGGCCTCCGGGATGTTCACTATTTTCATAGCCAGTGGATCGAACTCGATTTTCTGGTCAAACAAGGTGGCGACATTGCCCAGAAGGACAAACTGCGTCAGAGGACCGGTGTAATCGAAGTTGGACATTGCCGGCGGCCCTCCTTTGCAGGCGTCAAGCCACTCACGCTCATGACCTCTTGAACGCGGCAGCGAACGGGCCGGCCCTTCGAAGTCTTTGAATCTATCTTCGGGAAGCAGACTGAAAGACATATTATGCCCCGTAGAGTGTATCATACCTTTTGTACCTACTAAAAGGCATCCGGCGTGGTCTTGCCACCTCTTTTCACCGGCGTCACCCCAGTCCAATCGGCGGCCCATCATCTTTTCGATCATGCCCCGTGGTCCCGGCGCTCGGCCGGCGCCGTTGTACCAATTGACCCTGACCGGCGGCATATCACCTCGCGCAGGGAAGTCATAGCGGATGATTTCCCACTTTGGAAATGTCTCCTTGTGGATTCCGGATACTTCCGCCCGCAGCCGAACCAGACGTTCGTCTGACACCAGCGTATCGGCCTTCCAGAGTGAATCGAGCTTTAGAGCTTTGAATGGCAGGTTCATTGTATGAGAAGCCCAGTTTCCCAATTGACACGTGCCGAAGTCGCGCCAGCCATGCCACCCGCTGAGCCAGCGGGAATTATACGGCCGGGACGCCGCCGGACCAAGCCAAAGATCCCATTTCAGATAATCCGGCAAGTTGTGGACTTTACTCGGGTATGGCCGCTTGCCCGGCCCCCCGCCTGTGTTCCAGGCATGCACGTGACGGACTTCGCCAAGCACACCTGCCTGCACAAGCTCAACGGCTCGACGGAAGGCCTCACTTGACGTACCTTGATTACCCATCTGGGTCGCTACCTTGTGCTTTGCCGCTGTTTCCTGCAGAACACGTGCTTCGCGAAGGTTGTGTGTTAACGGCTTCTCGCAAAAGACGTGCTTACCCATTTTCATTGCCATGGCCGAGGCGACAGCGTGAGTATGGTCCGGCGTGGCGATGACGACTGCGTCAATTTGTTTGTCCATTTCGCTGAGCATCTTGCGGAAGTCAAAATATTTTTTGGCTTTCGGCAGTTCCTTGAACGAGCCGCTGGCTTTTCGCTCATTGACATCGCACATCGCCACAATGTTTCCACCCACTCTCGGGATGGCACCCACAAACCAGCTTCCTCGCCCGCCAACCCCAATCAGCGCAATATTAAGCTTTTCATTTGCTTCGTAGCTAAATGCCGATCTGCTGTTCTTCAGAGTCAACAGACCCAGGCCACTAAGTGCGCTGTTGCGAAGAAAAGTGCGGCGGTTGATTCGCCACTTCATCGTTCCGCATCCCTTTCCTACCGAGTAATGATTCGCTTCTATCCGGGCTTTCCCAAGCCGGCCGATATAATTGGCGCTATTTCGCAGCTTTCACCGAAATCTCTCGGACAAGCTGCTTCTCTAACGCGCCTGGCCCTATATTAAGATTTTACCAGTTTAACCGGAGTAATGCAACCCATTTTAGGGATGGTTTCCGCCTTCTACGCAGCACGCGGCCACTTCAATCCACCCTGGCTGGGCGCCGTGGCGACCGCAAACGTGGCAGCCCTGGCTGGGCGCCGTGGCGACCGCCGGCTTTACAGAACGGCTTGCACAAACAACATAAATGTGGTAATTTAGCCAATCAGAGGCCGGTTAAGGTAGCTCTGCAAAACTAATGCAAAAGCTCAAAATGAATACTGTCGCCGACTCACAGTGGGGAGGCCAGGTCGGTAAGTCCAAGACCGAATTTATCCGCCACGAAAATTGGCGGATTAATTTGAATTTTTCAGACAGGAGTGCAACGTGAATGAAATGAAATGTTTGGTAGTTATGATCGTCTTTTCGTTGGTAATGTCAATATCGCCAGTTAACGCGGCCGATGATGCCGCCGAGTGGCCCTGTTGGCAGGGGTCTAACCGTGATGGCAAGTCCCCCGACACCGGCTTGCTGAAAGAATGGCCGACCGGGGGCCCCGAACTGCTGTGGCAGGCGGACGGCCTCGGCACAGGTTATTCAACTGTTGCAGTAAGTGACGGCTTGGTCTATACGACGGGCGATGTTGGCGACAAGCTCATACTGTTTGCCTTCGACATGAACGGAAAACTCAAGTGGAAAATTCCGGTCGACAAGGCCTATACCAGGAGTCATCCCGGCTCGCGGTCGACTCCTACAGTTGATAGCGGCAGAGTCTACCTTTTGTCCGGCAACGGAGTTTTCGCGTGCTTCAATGCCAAAACCGGCAAACAGAACTGGTTCAAGGAGCTAAGGAGCTTTGGCGGTCGACCCAGCAAATGGGGGTACGCCGAGTCAGTCCTGATTTACAACGACCTTGCCATCGTCAAACCCGGCGGAGACAACTGTATCGTGGCTTTCGATAAGAGCACCGGCGAGACAGTATGGCAGAGTAAAGGCTTCCGGGCTGGACCGGAATATAGCTCCTGTTTTCCGTTTACATACAATCGGACGCCTTTGATCGCAACCGGCACCCGTGCAGGCATTGTGTGTATTTCAGCCAGGACCGGGGACCTCCAATGGACCAATGGCTGGTGCACCAACAATACTGCAAATTGCCCCGACCCCATATATGCCGATGGTTACGTCTTCTGGGCCAATGGGTATGGCAAGGGCGGCATCTGCCTGAAGCTAAGCACTTCTAACGGAAAGGTATCAGCCCAGGAAGTCTGGACGACCAGGGATATGGATTGCCATCATGGCGGCTATATCGTGCACGAAGGCCACATCTATGGCAATCACAGCGGCGGCTGGTCGTGCCTCGAACTCAAGACCGGCCGGCAAAAGTGGTATGAAAAAGCGGTGGGCAAGGGCTCGCTGTGCTTCGCAGATGGGATGCTCTATCTCTTCGGGGAAAGGGGCGGCAGAGCGGCCCTGGCAACGTGCTCACCTGATGGCATGGAAATCAAGGGTAGAGTAACCGTTGAAGGCACTGGAACGAGCTGGGCCCACCCCGTCGTCATAGGCGGACGGCTGTACCTGCGATATGCCGACAACCTTTACTGCTTCGACGTAAAGGCCAAGAATTCGTGATGGTAGTCACCTTTCGGGAAGAACCATTTTCCTCACGCTGAAACTCCGCTTGGGGACGCCTTACGGCGGTGTCGGTTCCGATTCGTTAGCCCGAAAAGACAAGCGACTGCCATCATCGCTGCTGTTCCCACCCCACCAACGGTGATCTTGTCGAGGTTACACTGAATCCAGTGCCAAGATTGTGGCAGGTGTTCGGTTACAAAATCATGCCGTATAAAGAGCGCCCAACTGATTACGGCGATACTTACCCCGATTGACACAAGACCCTGCCACAAACGCAGCCGAATCCGCATTAACGACAAAAGGAACAGACCCAGCGTCCCTCCACCAAAGATTGCCGACATCTGCCACCAAACGTCCAGCGCGCTCTTTGCATTAATCATCAAAAGGGCAAAACCGATTCCTAACACCCCCCACACCACCGTCATCGAACGCAGAAACAGCATGCTGGCTTTGGCCCCAATATTTGGATTAAAATACCGCTTATTGAAATCCAGCAGCAGAACCGTCGCCGAGCAATTCAAGGCCGAGTCCACAGTACTCATTGCGGCTGCGAGAATTGCGGCGATGATTAATCCTTTCAAACCTGCGGGCAGCTCTGTGGCGATGAAATACGGAAAAACCTGGTCACCCTTCGTTATCCCTGCCTCCGCTAATTCACTGCCTTGAGAGTAGAAGGCAAAGAGCGTTGTCCCGATATAGAGGAAAACCGCCGTGAGAGGAATGTATATCAGCATGGCAATCCAGACTGACCGCTTCGCTTCGGCCTCGGTGGCCACAGAACAGTATTTTTGCACATAATTCTGATCTGCCAATAGGTTCCGCAGGTTCTCTACAACCCCGAAAATAATCATCACCCATATCGTTCGGTTGGCCAGATGTTCCTGGGTATTCAGGGAAAACTTGCCACTGCCAAAGCTAAACTTGCCTTGTTCAATAGCCGCTTGTATCAAGGGTTCCGGTCCCGAGAAGACATGGTAGGACAAACTGGCCGCGCAGAACAGAACGCCTATAATCATAATCGCTGATTGCATAACGTCCGTCCAAATCACGGCCTCCATCCCGCCAAGCAGTGTATAAATGATGGTAAGGGCGCCGATGACTACAATCACAATACGGATGTCCAGGCGAACAAACGTGCTCAGTAACAGGCTGGCTAAGTAAAGAATTACAGCAACGCGGCAGACCATATACAGCACAAACGCTACTGCTGCATACACTCGCCCCCAGGAGCCAAGTCTCTCTTCCAGAAACGAGTAAACGGAGATCAGGCGCGTTTTTCGATAATAGGGCACTGCGTATTTGCAAACCAGCCACGCCACCGGCAGGATACAAAGCGAGAAAATGATAGGATGCCAGTTAGCATCAAAGGCCTTGCCCGGCGTGGCAATATACGAAATGCTGCTGGTATATGCGCTCATCACAGCTAATCCAGCCGCCCACGCAGGAATCGAACGGCCGGCAACCATGAATTGCTCTGCCGTACGGCATTTACGTCTGTAGTACACACCCATCCCAATCAGCACGCAGGAATAAAGAACCAGAATGCCGATATCAATTTTGTCGAGACTGCCTTGCACAATCTTTCACCTTATCCAAACGCGAGGGACGAGACACGAGAGACGAGGGACGTCCATCCTCCATCGTCTATCCATTATTCGTGTCAATTCGTGGTTAATCTTCCTGTCTTTTCTGCATAATGCCCAGCTCTTCGATGTGCCGGCGAATCACTTTACGCTCTGTGCGGCGGAAACGGTGAAACGGCTCGGCCAAGAAATCATTGCAAATACCAAGGCACGAAAGTGCACACTTTAGCCCTTTCAGATAACTCGATTCGTATTTTCCCACGCCGTAAATAGCCTTACTGATTTGCATCACCTTTTTATGAAGTGTTTCGACCGTCGACAAATCCCTTGAAGACGCTGCCTTATAAAGGTCTACATAAAGACGTGGAACAAGATTGGCACCGCCACACACACTACCGTGTGCACCCGCTAAAACAGCTTCAGCAAGAAGCTCCTCCTGCCCAATCAGAAGCGAGAAATCAGGTTGCTTCTTTAGCAGCGACAGCAATTGGCGGAAATAAACCATATCTCCGGAGCTCTCCTTTATACCCACAATGCCGGTTATGGCAGCCGCAGCCCGCACGGTCTTCGGCTCAAAAACCAGCTTCGTGTAGCTTGGCATGTTATAAAGGAACAATGGCAGCGGCAGCTCAGACGTTAGATGCTTGAGGTACTCGAGCAGCTCCGCCTGCCCCGCAGGGAAGTAATATGGCGGCGCCAGCACAACAGCTCGAGCGCCGGCATCCTTTGCCTTGCAGGCAATCTTCACCGACTCCACAAAGCATGTGTCGGTTATTCCGACCAATATCGGCACACGCCCCTTAACGTGTTTGCACACACGCTCAGTGAGCTCACACCGCAGACGGTAACTAAGACTTGGTGCTTCACCGGTTGTCCCTAAGATAAACAGCCCATTCACACCACCGGCCAGAATGTGCTCAATCAGCCGGCCCAGGCCGGCCACATCGAGAGTATCTCGCTCCAGAAGTGGTGTGACCATCGGTGGAATGATGCCACGCAGCGGCCTCGGTAATACGTTCGAGTTCGACTCCATCTTTATTGGCTCTCCATTCTGCGATTGACTTCGCCACACAACTTAAGAAATGCCATAATCCGCTCATCCGGTGTGCCGGCCTCGATGTCTCCAACAACAACGTCGCACGGAGCATATTCGCGCGCGACCCTTTCCAGGTCCGCCCGTATCGCCTCCAGTGATTTGTTTGCCAGGTCCATAGGTGTGTACATAAGCGCACGCCGCGCATGGGCAATTGCCTCTCGCGCCCGCGCAAGATCCGAATCCAGCCCCATGTCGATATAGCCCAGGTTCGGAATCGTGGCGTAATCGCCGATGTAAGGGTCGGCATTCCAGGCACAGTTGTGGATACCGATACAGCCAAAGGTTTCTCCAAAGCGACGGTCGAAAGGCAGCAGCATATCACGGTAATGCTCAGGTGACACCATATTGACCAGGCAGTTGCTGACCGTGAAGAAACCGATTTCCACCTCGCTATCTAATTGCCGTTTGTGGAGCCGTTTTGCCGCCTCCGTCATTGTGGTGCAGATGCAATCGAAGAGGTGCCGGCAGCGCCGCGGAGAGTCTATAATATCGTAGAAAACTTTTTCGCCGCGCAGCCGGTAGGCGTTGTTGAGCACACCCTGGAAGTTGATGAATCCTTCGACCCTGCCCTCGTGTGCCGCAATCCAGTTCACCTGCGCCATAAGCTCCCGGAAAAAAGGATTCGTATCAAGAGCGGGGGCTGCAAGCTCGTCAACCTCTTTGTCGCTGAGATACCGATGTTCACAGTTCGGCCAGTTGTCATCGGCGTATATGATTGGAATTCCGTATATCGCAGCCACAACACTACAGCCGTAGGTGCCTGTCAGCAGGTCCAGCGGCTTATCCGGCCGGTCGATGCCGCCGATTTTTGTGCCGCCGAATCGACGCTTCAACTCACCGCGCATAGCGAGGACCGTTTCGCGTCGGTATGCAGGGTCGGTATGCCACCGCCGGCCAAAGTCGATCCCGAGCGCGGTTCGGTACCAATTCGGCGTGAAGCCGATTTCCGGACGCAGAAACGGCTCGCTGCCTGCCGCCGGTCGCCGAGTGGCAGGCGCCGCCGGGGCGATATAGCTAATCAGTTGGCGGGTTTCCTGTAACATCGCACCATTCTTTAGCCCACGTAACATCTTCAAACTCATTTTATCCCTTAAACCCAACGATTAACAGCACATTTTCAGTGAGCCCCGTTAGAAGTCTGCACCAAAGGTGTTCGCCCCGGCTCACCGGTCGCGGCAGTCGCCAGAGTCAGCTTACTTCTAACGGGGTGAGTCCAGGCATGGCTGAGTCCCGATATATCGGGAAAAGTGTTTTTTTCTTGCAACATTCTTCGACTACAGACAAAATGTAGCTAACTTGTAGACAGGACTTACAGGATAAAACAAAAGTAAAAGCAGGTTAGCCACAAAGGCACAAAGAAAGGGAAGTGAACTAAAGTGAGCTAAAGTGAGCTAAAGTGAGCTAAAGTTATAAGAATCTTTAGTTTATTACACTTTAGGCACTTTTTACTTTAGGCACTTTACACTTCTTAGTGTCTTGGTGTCTTTGTGGCAGAATGTCAATCCCGTCTAATATAGAAAGGGTGGAGTTGCGATGAAGAAAATAAACCGATTCTTCGGGGCCCCCGCCGAAAGGCGCCCTGCGGACAAACGCACTCTTTCGCGTTTGCCGAACCCCTTTATGATGTCTGTTTGCCTGTCCGCAGGATGCCTTACGGTATTAGCAATGTCACACATCTCGTTGGTGGCAAGAGCCCAGCCCCCTTATCTTCCTTCGGAAGAAGGAAAGGGGGCACCGAAGAAACAGGCCAGACAGGTCCTGGATGCCACAGGTGTAAAAGGTGGGCTAATTGTCCACGTCGGCTGTGGTGACGGCAAGCTCACGGCCGCCCTGCGCGCAAATGACGGTTATCTGGTCCACGGGCTGGACACAGATGCAAAGAACATCGAGCAGGCCCGCGAGCACATCCAGTCGCTCAATCTTTACGGCAAGGTGTCGGTCGAGCAGTGGGACAGCGAGCACCTGCCCTACATTGATAACCTTGTCAACCTCCTCGTGTCGGAGCGGCCCATTGACGTCCCAACGAACGAGGTTCTGCGCGTTCTCGTTCCCAACGGAGTTGCTTACATCAAAGAGGACGGAAGGTGGACGAAGATTCTCAAGCCTCGTCCCAAAGAGATTGACGAATGGACACACTACATGCACGACGCCGGCGGCAACGCGGTGGCGCATGATTCGGTAGTCGGCCCGCCCCGGCACCTGCAGTGGCAGGGCAGCCCGCGCTGGTCGCGGCACCACGACCACATGTCAAGCGTCAGCGCGTGCGTCTCGACCGGCGGGCGATTGTTCTACATTTTTGACGAAGGCGCGCGTTCTTCCATTCTCCTTCCACCTAAGTGGACCCTCATCGCCCGCGACGCCTTTAATGGCACGATTCTATGGAAACGGGGGATCGACGAGTGGTACACGCACATGATGCGTCTCAAGAGCGGCCCGGCCGTTCTGCCGCGGCGCCTCGTGGCGGTCGGCGACCGTGTGTACGTCACTCTCGGAATCGACGCGCGGGTGACGGCGCTCGACGCGGCCACCGGCGAGACGGTGCGTGCCTATAAGGGTACCGAGGCCACACAGGAACTGGTTGTCTCCGACGGCGTGCTGTTCGTGGTAGCCGACAAGCCGCAGGTGGAAGGTGAAGGCGACAAGCACAAGCTCTGGGATGTGGCTCAGCGGCGTCTGATGGCCGTCCAGGCCCAGACAGGTGAGATACTGTGGCAAAAAGAATGGACGGTTCTTCCAATGACCATAGCGGCCGACTCGAAGCGCGTATACTTCAATAATGGCGAGAGGGTGGTCTGTCTGGACCGCACCAACGGCAGGGAGCTGTGGGCCTCCAGGCCCATCCCCCGATGGTCGAAACTCCCGTCGTACTATGGCGCAACGCTCGTGGTATATGAGGATGTGGTTCTCTACTCTGGCGGCGAGAAGATGATCCCGCACCGCGGTGGCATTGACACGATGACGGCCCTGTCAGCCCGGGACGGCAAGGTCCTGTGGACAGCGGAGCATCCGCCTTCGGGGTACCAGTCGCCGGAAGATTTGTTAGTCGCCGACGGGCTGGTGTGGGCGGGAGCAACAACAAACGGCGGCTATTCGGGAATATTCACCGGTCGCGACCCGAAAACGGGCGAAGTGAAAGTCGAGTTTCAGCCCGATGTCGAAAGCTACTGGTTCCATCACCGCTGCTATCGCGGCAAGGCCACGGACGACTACCTGCTCATGTCCCGAACCGGTATCGAGTTCATCGACATCAACAAGAAAAGTTGGGAGATCCATCACTGGATCCGCGGCGCATGCCTGTACGGGATAATGCCCTGCAACGGTCTGATCTACGCTCCACCGCACCCTTGCGCGTGCTATCCTGAGGCCAAGCAAAACGGTTTCTCGGCTGTGGCGTCTACAGCTGGTCGGATTAGGCACAAAATATCGAAGGGCAACAGGCTCGAAAAAGGTCCTGCCTATGGTAAGGTTTTGGCACTTGAAGCGGCAGGGCAGGTCGATTGGGCAACATACCGGCACGACCCGGCACGCAGCGGCTCCACGGGGGCATCCATTCCCGCCGACTTGAAACGCTCATGGCAGACGGATTTAGGCGGCAAACTCAGCAGTGTGGTGATTGCTGGGGACAGGATTTTCGTAGCCTCCGTAGACACCCACACGGTATATGCCCTCGATACAAAGGATGGGAAAACTCTCTGGAGCTATACGGCTGGCGGCCGGGTCGATTCGCCGCCAACAATCTATAAGGGCCTTGTGCTGTTCGGGTCGGCTGACGGCTGGGTCTACTGTCTGCGCGCATCCGACGGCACGCTGAACTGGCGTTTCCGCGCTGCACCTGTAGATCGCCGACTGATGGCCTTTGAGCAGCTCGAATCGGTCTGGCCGGTACACGGCAGTGTGCTCGTACAGAACGGTCTCGTTTATTGCGTCGCCGGGCGTTCGATGTTTCTCGATGGCGGACTACGCCTGCTGCAACTGGACCCGAAAACCGGACGTAAGGTTTCCGAGAAGGTTCTTGACGACCGCGACCCGGAAACCGGCAAGAGTTTGCAAACGCGAATCCAGGTTCTCAACATGCCGGTGGCTTTGCCGGACATCCTCTCCAGCGACGGTAAATACGTCTACATGCGGTCCCAGAAGTTTGACATGGGCGGCAACCGCCTTGAAATCGGGCCCCATTCGGGCAATCCGGCCGAACAGGGTTCTGTACAGCGGGGCGAGGGAGTCCATCTGTTCTGTCCCAGTGGCTTTCTGGATGACTCATATTGGCATCGCAGCTACTGGGTCTACGGACGCAGCTTCGCCGGCGGTCACGCTGGTTACCACCAGGCGGGCAAGTTCGCGCCGGCCGGGCGGTTGCTGGTGTTCGATGACTCTACTGTCTATGGTTTCGGGCGCAAAGCAAAGTACTACCGTTGGACCACTCCTATTGAGCACCACCTTTTCGCCGACGACAAGGACACGCCCCGCAGTCTCGCACCGGCGAGCAAGGCCGCTAAAAGTCCCGGTGGACCGTGGATTTCTATCGAAAACTCAAAGAGCTTAAATCCTGCTGGCAAGCCTCTGGTTGTGGAGGCTTGGGTCAAGGCCGAGAAGCGTAACGGTGTGGTACTGGCCCGTGGTGGCCCCTCACATGGCTACGTCCTCCTCATACGGGCCGGACAACCGCAATTCGTGGTTCGCGCGGACCAGAAGGTAAGCGTCGTGAGCACGAAGCGGAAAGTCGTAGGCAAGTGGGTGCACCTGGCGGGTATGCTGACGGCTGACAAGAAACTCAAGCTCTACGTAGATGGAAAACTTACCGCAACAGCCGAAGCGAAAAGGCTGATTGGGTCCGATCCGTTCCAGGCTATGCAGATTGGCGCCGATGGCGAGACCGCCGTAGGTGACTACACTTCCCCCTTGCCTTTCACGGGATTGATCGACGAGGTGCGAGTCTACTACGGCACGGTGAGCGATGCGGAAATCGCCGGGCACAGTACTGCACCGGGCAAGGCCGCAGCGAAGGATGCCAGGCTCGTCCTGTGCATGACTTTCGATAAAGGAAAGGCCACAGATGAATCCGGCAACGAGAACCACGGCAAGGCAGGTAAACTGAAGACCGAAAAAGGGCGGTTTGGCAGTGCGATAAGGTTCACCGGTGCCGGCGCCAAAACCGGCCGGACTAAGCGTTCATCCCCGTCATTCCCGCACCGCTGGGCCCAGGACCTGCCGATGTTCGTCCACGCGATGGTCCTCGCGGACAAGACACTGTTCATCGCCGGCCCACCGGACATGATCGATGAAGACCAGATATCCAAAAGCCTCGACGTTCCAGGCGTTGACAGTAAGCTTCGCGAACAGAATGCGGCACTTGACGGACAAAAGGGTGCTTTGCTGTGGGTAGTCTCGGCCTCGAACGGGAAGAAACTGGCCGAATACAAACTCGAAAGTGTGCCGGTTTGGGACAGTATGGCCGGCACCTGTGGTCGACTGTATCTTGCGGCCAAAAACGGCAAGGTGCTGTGTTTTGCCGGGAACGAGTAGTTGGGCCCAGAGGGAGCAACTACACGGCACTACAATTATGCTCATAGGCCTTCTCTACTATTTTTTGACAGGATTAACAGGATTTTTCTTTGTTTTACTTTTGTTTTATCCTGTAAATCCCGTCTAATAACCTGCCTGGCCGGCGCCGGTTCTTCGCTATATGATGCAAAGATGGGCAGCAGATTATTATGACGCGCTGTTATCCACCAGCCAAGATTAAGGGGGATTCTCCACTGTCCACGTTTATGTCAGCCCGCCGAAGGCGGGTCAGACCCCCACACTCAACTTGTCCGCATCAGCAATGCGCTCTTTTTTGAATCCTGAGCAGCCGTGTTTAACTTAGAAAACCGCCAAAAAAAAAGTTGCACAGTGCGGCAATTCCAGTTAGCATAATGTTTTTGAAGCCCAGCAGCGAGCTGAGCGCAATTTATTTGAAATGTCAGCAAAGGAGGAATCTTATGTCCAATCATTGTTCGTTGTGGCCTGTGTTCAGGAGTTTCGTGGCCGCCAGTCTCACCTTGGCCTGCTTGTGTTCAGCACGTATGGCTGCTGCCGGTGAGTCGAGAGGCCTGAAGTTTTCCAGGCGTTGTTTGATGGTCAATCCGAACGAGGGGTGCGCCATCGGCGATGTGGATCGCGACGGCAAGCCCGACATCATCGCCGGGACGCACTGGTATGCCGCGCCGGATTTCATCCCGCGGCCAGTTCGTGACATCCCGCAGATATCGCTCGGGTTCGGCAGCAAGGGGTTCTATGCCAATAACGCAGACCTCGTTTACGACGTGGACGGTGACGGCTGGCTTGACGTAATCTCCGGCGGCTGGACCGAATCGCAGCTTAACTGGTACAAGAACCCGGGCAAAGCAGGTCTCGAAAAGGGATGGAAATGGGAGCCACACCTGCTCGTCAACGCCCGCGCGCAAAACGAGGCCTTTGATCTTCGCGACATAGACGGTGACAGTGTGCCGGAAATCATCGTTCATTGCTGGGTTTCAAGGGACCCTCTGGTGGCGTGGAAGCTGGCAAAGACTGCCGATGGCCGGCCGACAGTTAAGCGGATTGTGTTAGGGACAAACGGCTGTGGACACGGTTATGCCTTTGGCGACATCAATGGCGACGGCCGAGAGGACCTCCTGTGTGGAGTCGGCTGGTACGAGCACCCGCCGGGCGACCCATTCGCCAAGCCGTGGAGATTCCATCCCGAGACCGCCTTGCGGACCGCCAGCTCCCCATTCGTGGTTGCGGATGTCGATGGCGACGGCCGCAATGACATCATCTGGGGCAGGGGACACGACTACGGTGTGTACTGGTGGAAGCAAGGCAATCCCAAACCGGATGGAACCACGACCTGGAAGGAACACCTCATCGACAAGTCATGGTCGCAGGCGCACTCAATGGTCTGGGCCGACCTTGATGGCGATGGTAAGGGCGAACTCATCACCGGCAAGCGGGTCCGCGGCCACGGTGGCCGCGACCCTGGTGCGAAGGAACCGGCGTGCCTTTTTTACTACTCGTGGGACAGTACCGCCCGGAAATTCATCCGGCATACAATCAGTGGGCCTGGCGGCGGGGTCGGTACCGGAATGCAGATTCGCGTTGCCGACCTGAACAGCGACGGCCGTCTGGACATTGCGGTGGCGGGCAAGAGCGGCACGTGGCTGTTGATTAACGAAGGCAAGAAAAAGTAGTCCACGGGACTCCTTATGGAGGAAGCCATTTGCTAACAGTCTGATAGTGCCCGAATAGTGCTCTGTCGCTCGTGATTTGAGGAGCTGTCGGGCCTTCGGCGGGCACTTGATGCGGAATCCAGACCTATTGAAACCGCAGGATTGCTGCCCCTGCTTTTGCAGGGGTGACAATCTTTCGCAGGAATGACGAACATCCCGCCTACGGCGGGTGACGGAGCAATAGCGTTTTTTTCAAAATAACTGAGGAGACCTTCCATGCGAAGAATAAGTCTATTACTGACGGTCTTGGTACTTATCATTGCTTCGGTTAGTGCGCCGGCTATAACCTCGCCGAACTCGTGGCGGAGTACTCGGATTACCGACCCTAATCAGCATGTACGGACCGGAGCCCATGGTTATCCGTACCGCGCGAAGAGCGAATACATCCTTAAGGAGTTGGATTTAAAACCTGCCGATGTTGTTGTGGATATCGGTGCCGGAGACGGATGGTGGTCACAGCAAATGGCTGAGTTTGTCGGTAAGAAGGGAATAATTCACGCCGCAGAGGTCGAAGATAAGAAAGTCAACCGGATGAAGGAGAAGTTCGCGGACCTGCCGCAGATCAAGCCTTATTTGTGTAAGACTGACAGCACCAATCTCCCGGAAAACTGTTGTGAGCTTGCCTTCCTTTCGCAAACCTATCATCATTTGAATCCCTCAGGCAGGGTGGATTACCTATGTCGCTTGTGCAAGGTTGTCAAGCCCACTGGTCGTCTCTGCGTGATAGAAAAGTACTCTGAGATTGCCACCCGGTACAAATCACATGGTACGGCACTGAGCTTATTGATAAAACAGGCCGAGGAGGCCGGCTGGATTCCCGTGCGGTGCGAGCTAATGACCGGCACATACCATTATATCGCGATTTTTGTCCAGAAGAATCTCTTCCCTCCAGAGCCATGACGATAGAAGGCAGAATTTCTTCTCATCACCATTACAGCGGCTGATCCGAGCAGGACAGCCGATGAGTGGTTAGCTTCAACGGAGTAAGTGAATTGCTGGCGATATCGCCCAAGACAGGATTGTGGAGCAGCTTGCTATGATCCTTGTGTTTTGCTGGCTCCGTTAGAAGTTGAAAACGACTTCTAACGTGGCTGGGGAGAATGGTTGAGGTACGCAAAGATATCGAAGCAGGGGCGTTTTAAAAAACAGTTGCTATTTCAAGTACCCCACACATAAGTGTGGGGTATTGACGGTTAAAGGCTTAGCAATGGTGCTGAGTGCCATATATGAGGGATATCAGTTAAAGGAATTCGATTATGTCTAAGAGAACTTTTTCGTTAGGTCTTTCTAAAGGAATTCCCCACACTTATGTGTGGGGTTGCATCTTTTGCTTACTTTTTCCTGTGAATGTTTTCGCGCAGCAGCGTCCAAAAAAGAAAATCGTCGAGTATGGTTGGGATGTCCCTTACCCCGATTTTGTCCGGAATAACATCCGCAAAATGGAAAAACGGCCCTTTGAGGGTATCATCTTTCGCACCAAAGGCTTTGACCATATCTTTGATACCCGTCCCTGGAAGCAGGCCGGCCTTCAGCCGCAGTTGGATACGCTCGCCCAAATCAAATGGCAAAAATTCACGGACAATTTTCTCACGCTCTATGCCGCCAGCAGGTGGAAGATGGACTGGTTCAATGATGAGCACTGGAACGTCATCGTCAAGAACATGAAGTTATTCTCTCTGGCAGTTCGTTCCGGGAACTGCGTTGGAGTCTGCTTTGACCCGGAACCCTACGGCACCGACCCCTGGGTATATCCCGGCTCCTATAAGGACAAGTCGTTTGACCAGGTCTGCGAGCAGGTCCGCAGGCGCGGCCGGCAGTTCATTATCGCCCTGCAGGAACACAAACCCGAAATAAGGGTATTGAGCTTCTTTCAACTGGGCCTTTTCGGGCACATTGTTGACGAACCTGACTCTAAGCTCCGTCAGGAAAAGCTGCTCAAGAAATGGATGCCCCTGCTGCCCGCCTTTTGCATCGGCATGCTCGAAGGCGCAGCACCCGGAACCATTCTCATCGACGGCAACGAGCTGGCCTACTACTATGAAAGTCATCATAACTTTTACCACGCCTACCATCTCATCCGGCACCGTGCCCAGACACTGGTACCCGAAAAGTTGCGAAAGAAATATAATGCCCAGATGCAGGTGGGCGTGGCCTTGTATATAGACCAGACGCTGGCAAAGCGGACCGTAAAAACCATAAGTAAATCCATGACCCGCGAGCAGCAGCTCAAGTTCTTCGAGCATAATGTGTATTATGCTCTGACCACCTCGGATGAGTACGTCTGGTGCTATAGTGAAAGGATGAATTGGTGGCTGCCGCCGGAGAAAGCCGGAAAGGACCGCATCCTCCCACCGGGAGTAGAGCAGGCCCTCATCTCCGCCCGGCAAAAGTACAGGCAGGGCAAACCCTTAGGTTACGACATCAAAGATATGATTGAAGCTGCCCGGCAAAAGAAGAAATAAGGATTGATATTACCTGTCATCTCATCTTCTCTGGACATTGTTCTTGGTTTTCAGCCTTTTGCATCGGCATGGGAGTGTAACATACTACTTAGCCCGGCGGTGACGACAGAGTCGTGAAGCTCCAGACTGTACCGGTGGTTTTGCCCCATCCATTGACCGAATCGATACGCCAGTAGTACGTACTACCATAAGGCATTGTGCCGGGGTCAAATGTTGTAGCGGCCTGGTTGTCTATGAACGGCGGTGGACTGCTCGTCCCGAAGTACACATCGTGTGATGTAGCATCAGCGCTGGCCGTCCAGCTCAAATCAGCGTCTCTATTGGCCCACATTGCGCCATTCGCTGGATTCGGATTACTCGCCTTACCAGGTAGTGGTGGTATCTTCGTTCCTGTCAGCCAGTGCTTGACGAAAACGCCCACATCATTAAAGTCCACAATACCGTCACCGAAAGGCTGTGGACTAATGTCAACTGATGATTCATCCTCAGACAAGTATTGAGCAAGTATTGAAAAATCTTTGAAGTTCACTTTTCCGTCACCACTGAAGTCAATATCTCGAACCATAGGCACCTTCCATAGTTTGATGCCATCGCCGGTTCCTAAATTGCGTGAATACTGCTTGTCTATCGGATTGTTCCAGTGCTCGTGCACGCCAAGACCGGCCAGTCGTGTAACATTGCCGTAATGGTCAGGGTCGTAAAATGTCCCGGAGGGAGGATTATCCGCTTGAGCCGCTTCGTGGAGGTAATCATCGGTTCCGGCGTGGGCGGGACCGCCGGCTTCGGGCCATTCGGTGACGAGAAAGTCAAAGGCCACCGAGTCGATCGCCACCTGGTCCTGGGAGGCGAAAATGCTCGAACACCAATCATTATCGAAAGGTTCCATCTGCCATTTCCGCGGCAAAGTTTGGGGGTACCCTATGGCGTGCTTACCGGTATACAGCCCGTCAATCAGACAAAGAAACGTCTTGCCGCCTACATGGCGATGCCCCATCAGATCGACCATATTCCTGTATCTTCCGCTCTGGGGGACACTAAAAGCGGTATCCGAGTGCATATTATAATATCCGCCGGCAACGGGGCCTCTAAGGGATCCATAATGGTTCTTTGCGCAAACGGTGATTCCCGCCTGGTCGTAATGTCCCTTGAAAGAGGCCAGATTAATGAAGTACTCGGCATCCACATAGGATTGCAAAACATAATCCTGGGTTCTTCCGTCGGCCTTCGATGTGCTCCAGTAAAATGGAACATTGGATTTTTTGATTTTGGTTCGGTTATAGTTACCGTGATAATCCAGATAACGAACATACGGAAAGTCCGGTTGAATCATACCATAGAACTCATGGCACCACATGCAAATCGGGTCGCCAACCGTAATATCCGATTCGGCCACCCCAACAACGTTAACCAGTTGATCCAGCAGGGCATGAATGATATGAGGCGAGCAGATCGCATAATCGGGAGTATGATTGACAAGATAATAGTTGCTGTTGCCCAAGGCAATCATATCCACAAAATTCACTTTAATCATGATATCATCGCCTGGCTGATATCCTATATCCCCCCTGCCGTGCTGCCGATTAAAATGTCGAAAAAGACGGTCCCAGGCCTCGTATATATCCGGCTCGCCGGCCAGTCCGCAGATGGCCCGCAGCATCATCGAATCGACTGCATTCTGGTCCGTGTGTTCGGCCTGCCACCAGTACCCGTCGCCCATACGGGGACCTTCCCAATCCGTTGCATTCGGGTCATGCACCCACACGACCCGGCCTGGATGGATTCCTCTGGCAATCCCTATGGGACTATTGACAGGATGCGGGTCGGCCGCCTTTGCCTGTTTCTCGGTGGTCAAGGTCAGTGAAAGCCACACACAGCCGATACTCACCATTATGCACAAGATACCGATAAGGTAGCGTGAACGTGAGAAGGAACGTCTGGCTTTACGAAAGGCTGCTGTGGAACCCCCCAAACCCAAAAGCCAAATAATAAAACCTGAGGCAAGAGGAAAAGCAACTCGTTGACAGGGATAAGTCGCTCGTGAAGGCTTGGGCACCACGCGGATCACAAACCAGATTAGTGATGTCAAACCTACAACGGGAAACAGCCATATCAACCAGGGATATTTCTTGAAGCGTCCAAGACGCTTACCTTTCTTTGGACAAACTGATGGGGTCTCTTTCCTTTTGCTAAATGGCATTTCCACACCTCCTTAACCTCTGGCCGTCTTTTGACGGCACAATTTACCAACCTCCGGCGGTGATAGTAAAGGATGGATGCAGGTTTCGGCATATCCTACTGACTTGCTCGACCATACTTTGCCTTTATATCATAACTGAGATTTCCCATATACAACGCTCAACAACGTTTAGTATATCAAATTTATCCGGAGAATGCAACTGCAACTGCGGTGCTGACAGCGTGGACAGCGTCGTTCACCTCAAGTCCTGGCTGCGACGCAACCGCTTGAACAATAAAAGAAAAAGCGGGCGAGCGGATTCGAACCGCCGACGTCCAGCTTGGGAAGCTGACATTCTACCACTGAATTACGCCCGCTTAAGTTCTTATTTTGTGATACTATAACTCAAATTCATAATTTTGTCAATAAGCAAATTTTGCCTTTCTGCGGCAATTTAGCGGCGATGACTACCTTGACTGCGGCCGTCCCGGCCTCATCTGGCGAGATACGATTCCTTAGCCTGCCCTGAGCAAAGTCGAAGGGAGATACCCTTCAAGAGATAAGTTTTTTCTTTGCCTTTTCCCTTCTTTTGTGTGCCTCGCCAACCCGCATGACAAAGCTTACTTGCTACAGCTTAGGGCCAGAGAGTTGTCGTTTAGTTGTTAATATTTGGTTGACGGAATTAGCTCTTATATGTATTGTATTTGCTGCGGTAATTGCGGGTTTGGTGAATTGTATTTGGTGAATAATATCTGAGGCACCTTTCTATGGAATCATCCAGCTTACAAGAATTAGAACAAATTCCCGGCGTTGGTAAAACTATTGCCCGGGATATGCAGAATATCGGCATCCATTCTATTGACGAGCTTAAGGGCCGGCAAGTAATTGATTATTGAAAACTAAATTAGCCACAGAGGGCACAGAGAAAGGCAATAGTAAATCGCAAATAGAAAATAGCAAATTCAAAGGGCTGTTAAAATGGGAGAACTTCAAGGATAAGGAATAACTAACTGCTCCCGTGCAGGGAAAAGCAACCGGGAGCGGAAACCATAAGAGTTTACCCTGAGCAAAGTCGAAGGGAGATACGACATACGAAATAATCAACATTTTACAGGCCATGAACAGCTATAAATTGGAAACCTTTCTTTGATTGGGATATACTATTTAATGGACAACGAGCAATTATACTAACAAAACAAAGTATTTGATATGGGAAAAAAGGTATCAATA